>CAZFZG010000100.1:6768-8806 GCA_964523205.1 uncultured Chthoniobacteraceae bacterium
TCGGACCGAAAAAACTTCTTCGCAAAAAGAAGAATGAGAGCTGGGCGATGCGTCCCGATCCCGCGACTGCGGGACCGCTACAAACAAGTCCGACTCTCTGAGTTGGAGGTAACTTGTTATGCGAAATCGCCCATTATGTCTTGTTTTGTCCAGTTTGATGATGAGCGCGGCAATCTCTGCCCGCGCTGAGGATGCAACATCAGTATCGCCGAATGGCGACCAACTGCCTGAAACCGAAACGGTGGTTGTTTCAGCCACGCGCTTCGGCATCCCGCTCGATCAATCCCCCGCCAGCGTGAGCGTGATCGATTCAAAGGACATCGAAATAAAACAAATCGAGCGGGTGAGCGACGCGCTTCGCGAAGTGCCGGGACTCGCTGTTGTTCAAACCGGGACGCCAGGCCAACTCACGTCTGTTTTCACCCGCGGTTTGAACAGCGCGCATACCCAAGTGCTCTTCGATGGAATTCCGATCAATCAGGGACTCGCTGGACAATTCGATTTTGCAAACCTGACCACGGACAACATCGATAGAATCGAAATCGTGCGCGGGCCGCAGAGCACGATTTACGGTCCGCGGGCGCTCGCTGGCGCGATCCAGATTTTCACCAAACAAGGAAGCGGCAGCCCGGGCGTGACCGTGAGCGAGGAAGGCGGAACCTACGGCACATTCCGCGAGACGCTCACCAGTGACGGCAAAATCGACATCCTCGATTATTCGATCGGCGCCAGCCGGCTCGATACCGACAACGCGCGCCCAAACAACCAATATCGCAACAGCAATGTCATTGCGGACCTCGGTCTGTCCCTGAACGAACAACTGCGAATCGGTAGTTTGTTTGTTTACTCCGAAAGCGAGACCGGAAATCCCAATTCCATCTTCAATTTTCATCCAGTCGATCATTTTCTAACTGAGAAATGGTTGATCGGGCCGCACGCGGATTGGAAACCCACTGACTGGTGGGACCACAGACTAATTTTCGATTACGACCACGAGCGACAGGTCAACGACCCGAACTTTGACGGTTTTGTGCCGGGAACGACTTTCATCGGCCCGACCCGCGCGTTATTTCGAAGGACGCAGCTCGACTATCAAAACGATTTGCGGCCGACATCGTGGTTCACGCTAACCGACGGATTTTTTTACAGCCACGTGATTTCCGGTCAGGAACGGCCATTCGTTTCCCAACTGTTCGGACCGCTTCCCACATTCATCAGCGACGAGACCAAAGAAATTGCCGGGTTTTTGCAAGCCACGGTCAATATCAGCAACCTGATCTTCGTCGCGGGTGGACGCATCGATCATTTCAATCAATTCGGCAACGTCTGGACTTATCGGGTTGCCAGCAGTTACAAGATCGACAAAACCGACACCACGTTGCACGCGAGCGTGGCGACCGGATTCAGTCCCCCGAGCAGTCAGGACAAAATTTTCGGAATGAATCCCGGATTGCGTCCGGAAAAAGATTTCGGCTACGACGCGGGAATCGAGCAACGGCTGTGGGAACGGCGGGTCACCGTTGGCGCCACTTATTTTCACAACGATTTGTCGAACGTGATTGGATTCAACGGACAATTTCGGACATTGAATCTTGGCGCGGCGGAGACGCAGGGCGTGGAGACGGAATTGCGCGTGACTCCGATCACCGATCTCGATTTGCGCGCGAGCTACACTTATCTCGAAGCTGAAAAGACTGACAATGCGAACATCGCCCAGCCTCAAGGATCGCGGCTGCCGCGCCGGCCGCGCAATGAAATTTACGTCTCAGGTTCGTATCTCTGGTACAAAAGACTTCGGACGACGATTGAAGCAAAGTTTGTGAACGCGCGCGAAGAATTGAATTTCGGCGGACCGAACTTCGACGTCGAAGATTACAATTTCCTAAACGTCGCCGCCGAATACGAGATCAATCCGCATATGTCGATCTACGGCCGGGTCGATAATCTGACCGGCGAGCATTACTCGGAAGTTTTTGGATTTCCGGCGCTCGGAACCGCGTGTTACGGCGGCATGAAGTTGCGGTTTTAAATCCGCCAC
>CAZFZG010000101.1:0-2539 GCA_964523205.1 uncultured Chthoniobacteraceae bacterium
GAGCGTGTCGCGCACAGCAATAATCTTGGCGATCATTTTAAGCTGATCGCTCAAACTGGAGTTGGCCGGAAACGGAGTATTCAACGTGACTCCCGAGACAGCGCCCGAGAGAATGTTGTAGTTGGTGATGGCGCGGTTGGTTATTTTGGCAAACTCGGCTTCGAAAAGATTCTGTTGCGGCAGGTTCAACAAATCCTGAACCGCTTTGTATCGAATCTGGCCGTCGGTTCCGCTGAAGCCGCTCAGACCGATTGGTCCCTGGGTTGAAACTTGATACTCGGTGACCTGATTGCCGACCTGAAACGTGTTCGACCCGGCGAGCGAGATCGACATGGAGATGGTGTCGGCGTTGTTGAAGGAGGTGAGCAGATCTGCCAGCCGTCCGCCCCAGCCCGTGATCCGCGGGCCGTCCGGCCATCCGGTTTGCCATTCCACCTGTTGATCGGCGTGTGAGAAAAGCTGCGGCGGAAGTTTGGCGGTGCCGTTCAAATACTGAGCCGCCGTCGTCGGCTGGACCAGCGTGCCGACGTTAGCCATAATCGCGAGCTTGCGATCGTTGTTAAAGAGCGATTGCAACTCCGGCATGTTCGGATGGAAACCGAAAGTGCGGCCCTGCGAATCCGGCGTGACCAGATTCAGCGCCAAGAGCGAGCTTTGAGCGAGCGCGAGCGGTCCCCGCGCCGTCGCATAAACGTTGTAGGTGGCATTGTCGGTTGGAATGACCATGTTGTTGGCGTCATTGCCCCCATAGAGGAAAAGACACACCAGCGCCCGAAATTCACTACCCGAGCTGATCGCCTGTGCCGTGGCAGCATTGATGGCGCGCAAATTCCAAACCGTCGAGGCGAGAGAAGTGGTTCCGACCGCAGCGCAGGCGGCCTGACGAATAAAACGACGACGCGAAATTTCCATGTTTACTTTTCGATGACGAACTCCGGTGAAGTGACGATTAAGTGAACCGCAGTTTGCGCGCGCTCCAGGGTGTTTGCCGCTGGAATCTGGTTGACGGCGTTGATGACAATCGAGCGCATGTTTGAGGACATCTGGCCGCTCATCAGCAAGACATTGAGCGAATCGACCAAGGCCGTGGGATTGGAAGCGAGCTGGGTCTGCGCCGAAAGATCGAGAACGATCGCGTCAGGATTGTTCGGGTTCGGTTGTTGATAGACTGAGCTCCGCATCTTATTGGCGGAAGTAATCACGGTTGTGTCGGTCGTGATTTGAAATTCCGGCGCAACCAGGCCGGCATTTTCGATCGGACCGGTCTGCGACCAAAACGGCGAGAAGAAATTGAAAACGCTCGGCGCATAAAGCGGTGCCTCACTGAAATTGAAGTTAGAATTGTTAACGACAAAGTTCCCACTCGAAGCAGACGCGCTGAACGCGCGGTAAAGATTTGCCAGCCGAACAAGCGGCTCCCGTTCGTGTCCATAACCATTACTGCCGGTCAGCGTGCGCGCCTCCGGATCAAGGAAAATGGCTTGCAACACTGCCTTCATATCACCGCGGACGCCTTGGCCATTGTTGGCGAAGGCTGCGGCAACGCGTGAAATGTAACCAGGGCTTGGATTGCTCGTGACCAACCGCTGAATCAGTCGCCGACCGACAAACGGGCCCACGTTCGGATGATTGAAAATAGCATCGAGACCCGCTTTCAAATCCTGATCCTGGGTTTGGTTCGCTGGCAAAGTCACGCCATTCAGAATCAGCTTCGCGCCAGTATCGTGATGGTCCGGGAATGCCATCATCGGGTGGCGATACTCCGCCGGCGCATAACTCCAGGTCGGCGTGCCAGTCTGATACCAATACCAACCGGTAAAGACGTGGGCGTAACCTTCGACGACATCCTGATCGTAAGTCGGAATTGGCTGATTGTTGCCGTCGAGCTGTTGGGATCCGTCCTGATTTAATTTGTAAAGGCCGATGGTGAACAACTGCATGATCTCGCGCGCGTAATTTTCATTGGGCTCGGTGTTACGCTTCGGATTCGGCTTGTCGTTGTGAACCATGTCGAGGTAATCGCCCATTCCCGGATTGAGCGTGATCTCCTCGAGCAGTTGTCGGAAATTTCCGAATGCATCTCTGGCAAGTAAATCCCAATACGTCGCCATCGCTTCAGGATGCTGATACATGCCGCTGCCATTGGCGGAGATCACCATGATCTCGCTCAGCGCGAACGCCACCCGCTGACGCAATTGATCAGGCGCGGTGACAACGGTGTACCACCAGGCTTCCTGGAATAGCGGATATGACGGATCAGTCCCGGTGGGCAACGCCGCGATCGCGGCATCGACTCGTGGACTTGTCGGCGTCGGGAATGTCGAAAATTGCGAATTCAGAAAATTAGCGAATCCAGTTTGCTGCACCTGCGAGATCAACGACGAGGTCGGCCCAAAAGTCGTTTGGGTCAGGAAACGCGCAGCGTCAGCCGAACTGGGACTCCCGCCCGGCGTCGGAGTGGGCGTTGAAGAAGGAGTAGCAGTAGGAGTTGTTGTTGGCGTCGCAGTTGAGGTTGGGGTTGGAGTCGGCGCAGGCGTAG
>CAZFZG010000101.1:2639-6034 GCA_964523205.1 uncultured Chthoniobacteraceae bacterium
GGAGTTGTTGTTGGCGTCGCAGTTGAGGTTGGGGTTGGAGTCGGCGCAGGCGTAGACGTTGCGGTAGCTGTTGGCGTTGGCGTCGCGCTCGGCGTGGCCGTCGGAGTCGGTGTGGGCGTCCCAGATCCGTTAGAAGCCGTGTAGGTGTAGCTATTACTTACCCAAATGTTTTTCAGCTGGGAGTAGAGAGTCGCATACACGGTCCGGCCGTCAGTCGGAATGTTACTGGCGGTGACTGCGGTGGTTTGCACCGCCCCCGATGAATAGATATCAAGACCTTTTGAACTGCTGCCTAACGTTAATGCGTAAGCGGTGGCTCCCCCCGCAGTCCACTGAAAGGTAACCGCGGAGCCGGGAAAGGTCGATCCTGGTTGAGGGCTCACCATCACTGCCGGGCCCGAGCCAGGGCTAGGAGTCGGTGTCGTTGTCGGAATGGGCGTAGGCGTTGCGGTTGGGGTTGGAGTCGGCGCAGGCGTAGGTGTTGGGGTGGCGCTAGGGCCAGGAGTAGCCGTCGCCGTTGGGGTCGGGGTCGGAGTGGGTGAGCGAAATCCTCCGGCACCCGCGGCCTTGGTGGGAACCCCGATCGCTAGCAGTAGAGCGAGAAGGACAAAGCTCAAACGGCCGAGGCTCATCCTTGCTCTTTTCATGCGCGAACGGCCCAAATCATGGCAGTTAAGACCAACGAGATTGCTCATAGGTTACAAAATTTTCTACCGCGAGCTTTTTTTGCGACTCAAAAGAAGAGCGGGCGCTGATTCGAACAGCAAAATCGCAGGCGCCACGTCGATTTTTATAGCAAAAATTACACCAGTCCGCGCCGTTTAGATCGATCAAGATTGGGTCTCGTCGAAGAGAATCTCGTTCGCCTCGGCCAGACTCTGGCATGTAACAATCCGAACGTTGCCACTGTAATGAAAGATCGACATGATCTGCAGACCGATGTCGCGATGCGGATCGGGGATGACTCGCACCACCATCGAGATCCCTTTTTCATTACACAAGTCCATCGCCTTTTCGATGAATGGCGCGCAGGCCACATCCATTTTCTCCAAATCGGTCAGATCGGCCAATAATCGAAACCCCGGCTGCAATTTCGCAACCCCCGCCCGGACCTCGTTCAGCCCCTTCTCGGTTTCTTCCGATACGACGTGCCCGTGATAACGAATTACCAGCAAGCGCTTCGGTTCGTCGACTTCGAACGTGATCACTCCGTTAGACGATTATATTTTTTCAAAAGCTCGCGCAATCGATCGCGCGACAACGCTTCCACTCTATGGTTGTTAACCCCGGTCATAGTCTGGTTGTCGACCAGAGCATTCACCACCGCTTCTTCAGTCGCTTGCACAACCCCGGCAAAAATGGGGTCGAGCAGGTCGTTTGGAATGGTCTGCACGTTGTGCATCACTTGATCGGGCGCCCAGGCATTCTTATTCGCGGTCGAGAAGGCGACAAACAAATCGCCCGAACCGTTTCCTGAAATCGTTCCGGTGCGGGCAAGCCCGAGCGAAACGCGGCGGGCAAGTCGTTTCAATTGATTCGGCAATAGAGGAGCGTCTGTCGCCACGACCGCGATGCACGAGCCGGTATCTTCGCCGTATACCGTGCCGGGAATCTCTTTGCCGATCGGCACTCCGGCGATTGTCAGCAACGCGCGGCGTCCGAAATTCGCCTGAACGAACACGCCAACGGTAAAAGTGCGAGCCGCACCGGCATTTTGCCCCGGTTTATCTTTCGCCGATTTGATTTCGATCTTGCGTGACGCGGTGCCATTGCCGCCTTTGAATTCGTAACAGATCATCCCCGTTCCGCCCCCCAGGCTTCCCTCGTCGATCGCGCCGCCGTGCGCGGAATTGAGAGCCTGAAAAACGTCGTCGGCTTTCACATGAAAGCCGTTCGTATCGTTCAACCAGCCGTCCCACGTTTCGGCGACCAGCGGCAGGCTCCACCAATAGCCACTCGCATCGGCCGCCCCATGTTTGATTCGCCATGCGATCACCGCATCGCGCGCGACACCCACGCTATGCGTGTTTGTGATCACGATCGGCCCTTCGAGAAATCCGCTTTCTTCGATCCAGTTAGTGCCGGTCATCTCACCATTGCCATTCAAACTGAACACACCGGCGTACACCGGATCGTTCAGCGAATCGTGCCCGCGCGGAATGATCGCGGTCACCCCGGTGCGCACCGGCCCCTCGCCAACGACAAGTTTTCCCTCGCCGCGAATGATGGTGGTGTAACCAACTTCGACTCCGGCGACATCACTGATTGCGTTCAACGGACCTGGCGTTCCTTCAAACGGAACGCCCAGATCTCGCGCGCGAACGGCGTGTTTGGGAAGCGTTTGCTGCGGCTCGCGCGCAAACGCGCCGAGCACGAGCACAATTACGAGCATGAGCACAAGCTGTTTCATTTCTTTGTCCACTTTTCTTCGGCGAAAGTTGTCCATTCGCCTTTTTCGACCTGCCGAATGAGCGAAGTCCACATTTTCGTTTGTGGGTCGAAGGTGAACTTGTTGGTCAGCTCGCCTTTACCAAATTTAAATTCAATCGCCAGAAGCTTCTCGTCGATTTTACCGCGGCCAAGCTCGGAATCCTTTCCTCCGAAGACGTCGACCCAGTGGCAAACATAATTTTTCGCCGCATCATCAAAGCCGATGAAAACGAACGCTTCGTATTCGGGTTTCGAGTCGGCCGCGCCGTAATGAAACTCAAGGAATTGATGATTCAGCACCCATTCGCAATGCACGCTCGTTTGCTTCAAGCCGCGTTTTCCCATGTTTCTGTCAACTCGCCAGTCGCCAACGAAATTGTCGAGAAACGGATCTTGAACGGGAGGCGGCGGCTGCGCTTTAGCGAGGCCGAGTAGGAGAAAGAGCAAGAGTAAAGATGCCGATCGTTTCATCAGTGGTAGTTTTTCAGTCGCGGCCAAACTTGACGCAGGTCGCCGGTTAATCCGCGGCAGAGAAAAATATCGAAATGCTCGTCGCGCCGCGAGTACGGATGTTCGACGTGGCCGACCGAGTCGACGCTTTGAAAATGTTCGCGATCGTCGCTGCCGTTGCTGCCCAGCACAATCACGATCCTGCCGTCGTAATCGCGCGGACCCCAAAGCCAGTAACTTTGATGATTACAAATCGCTTTCGGCAGACCGAGTCGTGGTCCGAAGAAATCGATCGCGCCGGCTTGGCCATAGCTGTTCGCAAAAATCGCTGTGCGGGTCTGGTCTTCCGGCGAAAGTGACTTATAAACCCGCGCCGTTTCTTGCGCCATCTGCTCCCAACCGAATTCATCGGCGAAATATTGCGGCAATGGACCGGTTGGTTGGTTTTCCGCTTTTGGCGGCTCGAATCCAAGTTTCTTTTGATAAGCGATCACATTTTCGGGTGAGAGAATCGG
>CAZFZG010000101.1:6134-8789 GCA_964523205.1 uncultured Chthoniobacteraceae bacterium
AATCCAGTAGCGCGGATCGTTGCGATTGATCGCGCGCGCAATGCACCAGACGCAGCCGATCCAAATCAACGGCTCGAACGCGTTCATGGTGAGCCAGTGATGCATCACCAAATAGATGGGCACGCAGATCACGGCTAGCGCTGCCAGAACTTGCGCGAACGCGCCGCCGCCCAGTTCGCGCGCGAGTTTTCCCGTCAACCAAACTGTGGCCGCGCCCGCGAGCGCCGGCAAGAAGCGCAGACCAATGAGTGAATCGTCAAAAAGATGGCGCGCAATCCACGTCACCAGCGCGATCACCGGCGGTTGATCGACATACCCCCAGTCGAGATGTTCAGCACAGGCGAGATAATAGAGCTCGTCCCGGAAAATCCCGTAGCGGCCGGCCGTCAGGAGATGAAACAAAAATTTCGCCCCGGCTAGATAGAAAACCAGCGCCGGCCCGGAGAAAAACTTCGATGTCGAGCCTTCGATCTTGGTCGGGACATCTGTTACCTTCATGAAATTCGCCACCCCGGTCTGACGGTGACAGTAGCCCAGCGTTTTAACGCTGGGTTTTCAATGACAAACCTCGAGCAAGTCGGGAAACCAAGAAATCGAATCTGTCCCCAGCGCTAAAAGCGCTGGGCTATTTTCATTAAATTTTTGATTTTGTGTCTTCGCCCGTCGCTCAATCGATCAACTATCAACTATCAACCATCAACTTTTCTGTTTAGAGTGAATACGTGAGCTACGAGGTTTTCGCGCGCAAATATCGTCCTCAGACCTTCGACGACCTGGTCGGCCAGGCGCACGTCTCGCGCACGCTCAAAAATGCGGTCGCGCAAAACCGTTTGGCCCACGCCTATCTCTTCGTGGGCCCGCGCGGGATCGGCAAAACTTCGACCGCACGCATTCTCGCCAAAGCGCTCAATTGCGTGAAAGGGCCGACTGCTAATCCAGACAACACCTGTGACAATTGCAAAGAGATTGCGGCGGGCAATTCGCTCGACGTTCTCGAAATCGACGGCGCGAGCAACAATGGCGTCGAGCAAGTGCGCGAGTTGCGCGAGAACGTCCGCTACGCGCCATCGAAATCGCGCTACAAAATCTACATCATCGACGAAGTGCACATGCTAAGCGTCCCGGCGTTCAACGCGCTGCTCAAAACGCTCGAGGAACCGCCGCCGCACGTGAAATTCATTTTCGCGACGACCGAGCCGCAGAAGGTGTTGCCGACCATTGTCAGCCGCTGCCAGCGGTTCGATCTCCATCGCATTCCAGCGAAACTGATCGCCGATCATCTTCAGTTCATCGCCAAGAAGGAGAAGATCACGCTCGAGCCGGCGGCCGCCCACGCTATCGCGCGGGGCGCGGAAGGCGGATTGCGCGACGCCGAGTCGATGCTCGACCAGCTGGTCGCATTCTGCGGGGAGAAAATCTCCGAAAGCGACGTGCTCAATGTGTTCGGGTTTACCAGCGAACAGAGCGTGGTCGATCTCACGGGCAAAATTCTTCGTGGCGAGACTGCGGCGGCCCTCGACGTTCTTTATGAGCAATCCGAAGCCGGCAAAGACATGATGCGATTGATGTCGGACCTCATTTCGTACTTGCGCGATTTGCTGGTGTTCAAAGCCAAACCCGATGCGCTCAAGGAAGATGTCGATCCGGAATTGCAAAAGGCGCTCGCCGCTCAGGCTGATTTGATCGAGAACGAGCGATTGCTCGAATTGATCGACCAATTCGCTCAGGCCGAAGGCCGGATGAAATGGGCACCGAACAAGAAACTGCATTTTGAGGTCGCGATCATCAAAGCGATCCAAAGCCTCGGTCAGGCAACGCTCGATGAAGTGATCGAGAAACTCGGCCAACTCCGCGAAGGCAAAAGTTCGCCAGCGGAAAAAAAAACGTTAAGCGCTGAACCTGGAAACTCTCCTGAGGTGGCAGGCGTCTCGGCTGCCCGGGACAACAAAGCGGCCGACACGGCCGCCACTACAGTACTGCGCGTGGCCGAAGCACCAAACGGTGAAAGTGATCCCGAGAAAATTTGGCAAAGTGTTTACACCAAGATCCCAAACACCAAGGCCTTTGTCCGAAACTCGGCCGCTGCCGCGCACGTTTTACCGAGCGAAGGTCGTCATTTCGTGCTCGGATTTTCGCCGGACCAAAAATCGACGATGGACATTCTGGCCACGGCCACGAATCGGAAACTGATCGAAACATTTTTGTACGAGGTCACCGGCAAGGACTGGAGCTTGAAATTGACGGTCCAGGAAAATCTTCCGCCAAAAGCCGAACCATTGGAGCAAAGGGCGTCTGAGAATTACACGGACGATCCGTTGATCCGCGAAGCGCTCGAAATTTTTAAGGGGACCCTCAAGACGTGAGGCAACGATAGAACGATTTAACGATTCAACGCCGCGAAGCCATGAACCTGAACAAATTGATGAAGCAGGCCCAGCAGATGCAGGCCCAAATGGCCCAAGCCCAGGCCGAGCTGGAAGACAAGACCGTCGAAGTAACTGCTGCTGGCGGAAAAGTGAAAGTGACTGCCAATGGCGCCGGCGAAATTCTTTCGATCAAGATCGACAAACAGATTGTCGATCCGAACGACGTCGAGTTTTTGGAAGAAGCAGTGCTAAGCGGCGTCCAGCAGGCAATCGATCAAGGCAAAGCAAT
>CAZFZG010000102.1:0-8780 GCA_964523205.1 uncultured Chthoniobacteraceae bacterium
TCGAGTAGTTCGAGCTGTTTGTCCGGCGAAAGCAGCGATTGATGATCGTGCGGCCCATGAAGATCGACCAGTGCGTCACCAATATTTTTCAGGATCGACAGTGTGGTGGGTGAACCATTGATGAATTGGCGATTGGTACCGGTCGCCGAAAGCGTCCGCTTAATAATCAGATCGCCACTGGAGGCCTCGACACCGGCTTCGATCAGTTGTGGATTCAGTTTCTGCAATTCTTTGCCGGTGAAAATTGCTTCGGCGGTACAAGTGTCGGCCCCGGTCCGGATGAGCGATTTGTCGGCGCGTTCGCCCAGCAAAAGTTGGAGCGCGCCGATGATGATCGATTTACCGGCGCCGGTTTCGCCGGTGATAGCGGTGAAGCCAGGCGCGATCTGCCACTCGAGCTCTTCAACAAGCGCCAGGTTCTTAATTCGAAGCAGATTCAGGAGAGCAGGCATTTTGAAGAGGTTGAGAGTTGAGGGTTGAGAGTTGAGAGTGCGCGCTTCAAGATTTCAAACATTCGCTCAATAAACTTTCAATTCGAAACCTAAACGCACTCAATGAGAGATTGTCGATCTTTCCTCGTGTTCGTGTTCGTACTCGTAATCGTGATCGATTCTCGCGCGGAGAAGCCACTCACGGCATTAACAGTTGTCGTTTACAACAAAACTGCGCCGGATGGTGCGGAGCTGGCGAGATTTTACGCGCAGAAACGCGGCATTCCTTCCGATCACATTGTCGGTCTGACTTGTTCGCTGGGGGAGGAGATCACTCGCGACGAATACGACTCCACCATTGCCAATCGCCTTCGAGAGATTTTCAAAGCAAAAGGGTGGTGGACCACTCGCGAGACAGAGGACCATCACGAAGCAGTGATGGCCACGTCGATCCGCTTCGTGGCCTTGATCAAAGGCATGCCGCTCAAGATTCGGGCTGCTCTAGAGCCGTACCCGGGGGACGTTCGCGGCGGCGGGCCGATCGAGGACCGCAACGAAGCTTCGGTCGATTCGGAACTTGCAACGCTCGGATATTTTTCACCGCAGATATCCGGCGCCAGGCTCAATACTTATTTCAAGAGCTTCCAGTCGATCGATCAGTGGCAGGACCCGGCGCTTCTGTTGGTATGTCGATTGGATGCGCCGTCGTCTTCGACCGTGAAACAAATGATTACCGACGCGATCGCGGCCGAGAAAAATGGACTTTGGGGGCGCGCTTATGTGGACGCGGGCGCGAGCTCGGCCGATTCGAGCCGTAACCTGGGCGACGAATGGCTAGCACTAATTCGTCAGCAACTTCACAAGGTAGGCGTCCCGGTCGTTTACGACGATTCGCCCCAGATGTTCCCCGAAGGCTACCCGATGAGTGACTGCGCGTTGTATTATGGTTGGTACTCAGATCACTTGGTCGGCCCATTCACTCAGCCTGGTTTTCGCTTCGCCCAGGGCGCTGTCGCTGTTCATATCCATTCCTACAGCGCAGGTACGTTGCGCGATCCGCACGCAAACTGGGTTGGACCGCTGGTGTCGCTGGGCGCGGCTGCAAGCCTGGGCAACGTTTTCGAGCCGTATCTGCAACTCACTTCGCATCTCGACATTTTCAACGACCGATTGCTGCACGGATTCACGTTTGCCGAAAGCGCCTACATGTCGACCCAGGGACTCTCCTGGATGTCGGTGATGGTGGGCGATCCACTTTACCGGCCCTACCTGGGATGGACCGAGATTGAAACGTCGCGGGACTACGCGCGCGGTGCGAGCAATTGGAAAACGTACCACGACTTTGCCGCAAAAAACTTTGCCGAAACCGCGCAGTATCGGTTACTCGCGCGACAAGCCGCCTCACGGACGCACAATTGTCCGATGATTGAAGATCTCGGGCTAATGGAGACACGCGACGGAAACTTTACCGCGGCCACGAGCTATTTTGGCCAGGTACGAACCTGTTATTCCAGCCGCGATGATATTCTGCGCGTGATCATGGAGGAGGCGGATGCGTGGAAAAAGCTCGAGAAACCGAAGCGAGCTCTGGAACTGTTGCGAACCGCACTGCGAATTGCTGGCGATGCTCCGGCCGCGCCTTTGCTAAAAGCCATCGAGCGGGAAACGCGTGGTGTTCCGGTGAAGCCCAGCTCCACGGCACGCCCGACGCCGCGGGTGCGGGTGAAATTCTAAGTCGATTAACGGATGATCCCTCGTTCGCTGTTTTCGATGAATTCGGCGATTTCGCGGACTTCTTCGCATTGCGCCAGTTCCTTGCGAACGGCTCCCAGCGCCTGCGCGGTATTATATTTAGAGCGGTAAATTAGCCGGAACGCTTCCTTAATCAGTTTCACTCGGTCGGCTGGGAAATTTTTCCGCTCCAGTCCAACCAGATTAACTCCGCGGATCTCCGCCGGATTTCCATCCGCAATCATAAACGGCGGAACATCTTGAACAATCTTGGAGCAACCTCCGGTGATCGCGAATCGACCGATCCGGCAAAACTGATGGACCGCAGTGAGCCCGCCCATCACCGCGTTGTCGCCAACCTGAACGTGCCCGGCCAGCGTGCCGTTATTAGAAAACACAACCTCATTTCCAACCGTGCAATCATGGCCGATGTGACTGTAGGCCAAAAAATTTCCGCGACTGCCAATTCGGGTTTTGCCGTCCGATTTGGTGCTGCGATTCACGGTGACAAATTCGCGAAACGTGTTTTCGTCGCGGATCTCGAGATAAGTCGGTTCGCCGGCGTACTTAAGGTCCTGGGTTTGCTGACCGATCGAGCAGTAGGCGTAAAACTTGTTTTGCGCGCCAGCCCGCATCGGTCCCGCCAGGGTGACATGATGCTGCAGCCAACAATTTGGCCCGAGCACAACCTCAGCGCCGATCACGCAATACGGCCCTACGATTGTTCCGGTGCCAATTTCCGCTTTTGGGTCGACAATCGCCGTCGGATGAATCTGCACGTCACTCATTTATCGAGAAACGTGAACATCAATTCGCCTTCGGAAACGATCGCGTCGTTGACAACGCAATGGCATTTCGCTTTGGCCAAACGTTCGCCCCGCGCCTTGGTCAGCTCGGCGTGAATGAAAATGGTATCGCCCGGCATCACCGGTTTGCGAAACTTCACTTCGTCGGCGCTCATGAAGTAACCAATGCGGCTGCTGGTCTTGGCCAGTTTAAAGAGCAATAAGCTCGCGACTTGCGCCATCGCTTCGACTTGCATTACCCCCGGCATCACCGGATGACCGGGAAAATGTCCCTGAAAAAACGGTTCGTTGATCGTGACCGATTTCACGCCGACGCACTTCGTGCCGCCTTCATCGAAGCTGATAATCCGGTCCACCATCAAAAATGGATAACGATGCGGCAAGATTTGCATGATCTCGTCAGTGTCGAGCCCGCCGTCGCCTTTCGGAACGATGCGCGGCACGGTGAGCGCTTCCCGCCGGCTTCGTTCTTTTGCGATTGCGCGTGCCAGTTCGGCGTTGGCTGCGTGACCTGGTTTGACCGCAATGAGATGACCACGAATTCGGCAGCCGACGAGAGCGAGGTCGCCGACAATGTCGAGGATCTTGTGTCGCACAAATTCGTCCTTGAACCGCAACGGCTCCTTGCTCAGAACTGCGTCGCCTCGAACAACGATCGCATTTTCCAAACTGCCGCCCTTGATCAGATTTTTTTCCATCAGCGGCTCGACATCTTCGTAATAAACAAAAGTGCGCGCCGGCGCGATCTCCCTGTCGAAAAGCTCGGGTTCGATGTCAGTGGATAAAAACTGCGTAAAGCGGTTGTTGGGCCCGGCTTGCGTGCACGAGATCCGGAAGCCGTTATCGTCCGGTAAGAGAATCAGCATCGCGCCGGTTTTGGTCTCTACGTGCATCGGCTCGCGCACGTGAAAGAATTTTCGGGGCGTTTCCTGGGCAACTACCCCCGCGCGCTTGATCACATCGACATACGCTTTCGCGCTCCCGTCGCCAATCGGCGGTTCGTTGGCGTCCATTTCTACAATTGCGTTGTCGACGCCCATGGCGGACAGCGCGGCCAGGACATGCTCGACCGTGTGCACGCGCATCGAGCCTTCGCCGATCGTCGTCGCGCGCTCGACCATTTTGAGATTGTCGATCTTGGCGTCGATTGTCGGTTCGTCGGCGAGATCCTTGCGCTTGAATTTAATTCCGTGATCGGTCGGCGCCGGATGGAGCTTGAGCGAGACTTTCTCGCCAGTGTGCAGCGAGGTGCCGCTAAAACCGGCGGTTTTGCCAAGCGTGTGTTGAAATTCGGGCGCGGCGGCCATGGGGCCTAACTAAACCAAGATACGTGAGAATTGCCAGTAGGTAGGGGCGGTTCACCGAACCGCCCGCAAATGCTCCTACCTTAATTCAAAAAACCCGCAATCGAACGCCATCATCTTGTCGATGTTCGAAATTCGTAGGTGTTCGACGTTCGAGCCGTCATCTTGCCAAACATCGGCTGCTTTCTCGCCATCCTTCAAAATTAATACGCGAGTCGGAGTCAGGCTTTCATTGACGGTCGCGAGCGGTAAATCATCCATTGTTTTCAGGAAGACTCCGTTGGCGCCGAAGCCAACGCCAACATCCATTACTGATCGCGTATCTGCGACTAGCGGGTTCATCACGAGTTTGACGGAAATGTGATCAGTCGCACCGTCAGGCGGTGACGCTGTCTTTCCGAGGTCTTCAACTTTGAGTTTGCCGACCAAATAGCCGCGCGCGCGATATTTTCCGGCCGGCAAATCTTCTCCGCGATCGTTCTTGCCGTCCCAGGTTGTGCTCAGGGAATTTTCTTCGACCACGAATTTATCGATTTTCGCCTCCCGGTGCAGAACGCGAACGAGTTTGTCGTTCGAATCCCAAATTCCCAAACTGATAGTGCCTTCCATGGGTGGCGGCACGAAACGTAGTGACACACTGCGCGCAGCAGGCGATGAAGTCGTCGAAGGCGAAGGTGAGACAGACGGAGTTTCGGTCGGAGACGGCGATTCTTGTGCGATAGCGGCGCTCACGAAAATCAGAGTTGCTATCCACAATCCGATATCCGCCATCCGATATTTAGACATAGTATCGCCAGTTGATGTTCGGGAAAAGATTGTCGCGCGATTCGCAATCGACCAGGAATTTTTCCTCCACCTTGCCGGAAACAAATTGGTCGTGCAATTGATTGAATCTGGCGAGGTGATCAAGCGTGCGCTTGGTCGCGTATTCGCGGGCGGTTCCGGTCCGCATCAAGAACGCCCAATCGCTCGATTGCGCGAGCAAGAGTTCGCGTGCCAGTTGTCTTAAACTGCGTTCGGCGAAATGAAAACTTTTGTCTGTGGAAACTTGAATGCTTATAGCATTCAAGTCTTGATCGGCCGTTTTAGCAGAATCAGTTACCTGCTCACGGGCCAGCTTCGTCATTCGCAGCGCGGCTGAGTGCAGATGCGGATAGATCCAGGAATTGTTTTTGTCGATCCAAACTTCGAGGTGCCCTTTGTCGCCCCAGGTTGACGCCGCCGGTTCGATGGTTTGTTGGGTTGGATGGGTGGCCAGATATTCGCTCAGCGTCGTCAGGCAAAAATCTTTTTGATCGAGCGCCGATTGGCGGATGAAAAGTTCCAGAAAGCGCGGTCCTTCAAACCACCAGTGACCGAACAGCTCCGCGTCGAAAGGGACGACGACGATTGGATCGGCATTCTCCGCGGCAAGCTGGCGAAACTGAGCGCGGCGTTGTTCGAGAAAGTGGGTCGCGTGCGCGTCGGCCGCCTTTTCAGCGGCCACTCGGTCGTAGAGTTCCTTTTCTTTTTTTGACCCAGTGATCCGGTGATATTTCACGCCTGAGAATTTTCGAACACCACGCGCAAGCGGCCCGAGGTGCTCTAGGGGAAGGTCGAATCCGATGTCTCGGTAAAATTCGCGATACGCGGGATCGCCGGGATAACCTACCTCCGCGCTCCAGACTTGACGGCTCGAATCGCGGTCGCGCGCGAACGCGGCCGGACCAGCCCGGGTGTAACATGGAGCATAAATGGCGCGGCGGGGCTGCGGATTTCCAAAGAGTAATCCGTGCGCGTCGAGAACGAACCAGCGCATATTCGCATCCCGCAAAGGCGCATCGATCCCCGGCGCAAAGGCACATTCTGGCAACCAAAATCCTTTCGGTTCGTCACCGAGAAGGTCGACATATGCATCGCGGCCGATAAGGACTTGGGCGCGCGCCGCCGCGCGAGATTGCTGATAAATCAACGGCAGGAGTCCGTGGGTTGCGGCGGAGCCGATGATCTCGAGTGTACCGCGATCGCGCAATTGCCGAAACGCCGCGAGCAAGTTGCATTTCCATTCATCGACAAAGAAACGCCGGCTTGCGCAAAAGAGTTCAAAGTAAAATTGCGAAAGGTCAGCGAGCTCAGGCTGGTTCAGATTTCGTTCTCGCTCGCGCCAGGTGAGGTCAATCAAGAGATCGAGATGCCGGACGTAGCGCTCGCGCAAAAGGTCGTCCTGCAGCATCGCGCACAGGGTTGGCGTGAGCGACATGGTCAGCTTGAACGGAACGTTGTCGTTCGCCAGCCGCTGCATCATTTGCAGCAGCGGGATGTAAGTCTCGGTGATCGCTTCGAAGAGCCAGTCTTCCTCGAGAAAATGCTCGTGCTCCGGGTGTCTAACGAACGGAAGGTGTGCGTGAAGAATGAGTGCGAGGTAACCGGGCATGACCTAACAGTTAGCGTGTCATTCCGAGCGGAGCGAGGAATCTCCCAATCGATGATGGATCACTCAAATTAAGTTAGGTGATGCTCGCGTCGAGTGGGAGATCCTTCGGTCCGAGCCCGACTGGCACACCGGTCAGGATGACCGTCCGGCATGGACGGCATCCATGAACTCGCGCGCCCGCTTTGTAATTTCATTCCACTCACCGTTTCGGATGAGCGCGGGGTCGAAGACGCTGCCCACCGCACCGACTGCGGCTGCACCTGCGCGAAACCATTCCGCGACATTGGATGCATCGACGCCGCTGGTGGGAATGATCGGAATCTGTGGTAGGGGACCGCGAACCGCCCTCAAATATTCCGGGCCGAAGCGAACAGCAGGAAAAATTTTAACGATGTCCGCGCCTAACGAATAGGCGCTGTAAATTTCCGTCGGCGTGAATGCACCCGGGATGATCGCGGCCTGAAGTTCATGCGCTGCGTCGATGACTTCCGGAAGCACACACGGGCTAACCAAAAATCGCGCGCCTGCTCTGACTGCCGCATAAACTTGCTCGCGATTCAAAATCGTCCCGGCCCCAATCAGTAAATCGCTTTCGTTTGTTTCAGTAAGTTTCGCGATTGCGTCGCCTGCCTGTGGAAAACTAAAAGTGATTTCGAGGACGCGAAATCCGCCGGCGACTGCAGCCTGCGCAGTGGCGAGCGCATTTTCAATCGAATCAGTGCGAATAACGGCGATCGCGCGTTCGGCTTTGATTCGAGCAACGACTGCCGCCTTGTCCAAAGCATTGGCGAGCTTCATCGCCGCGACTCCGTACGCTCAAAGCGTGCGGCAGAAATCCTGGAACCGGTCGAGACCCTTTTTGACGATGTCGATACTGGTGGCGTAACTGAACCTGATTGTGCGGTCGTCGCCGAACGCGGCACCTGGAACCACGGCCACATTTGATTTGCTCAACAGTCGGTCGGCAAAATTTTGTGAAGTCAGGCCGAGCTGGCTGATGTTGACCAAAACATAAAACGCGCCCTGCGGTTTCACGGCGCTGATATTTGGGATCTTGGAGAGCCGATCGATCATGTAGTTGCGTCGCATGTCGAATTCTTCTCGCATGTCTGCGACCGATTGCTGATCGCCCTTCAAGGCTGCGAGCGCGCCGCGCTGTCCAAAGGAGCATGGGTTCGATGTGCTATGGCTTTGAATCGAGTCGACCGCCTTTGCGACCGCTTCCGGCGCCGCCAGATAACCAAGCCGCCATCCAGTCATTGCGTACGACTTACTGAATCCGTTAACAGTGATGGTCAGATCGTAAGCTTCTTTCGAGAGCGACGCCACACTCACGTGCTTGGCGTCGTCGTAAACGAGCTTCTCGTAAATTTCGTCGGACAAAATGTAAATGTCCTCCTCGCTGGCGATCTCAACGATCGCCTCGAGCTCTTCGCGCGTATAAACGGCCCCTGTTGGGTTACCCGGGCTATTGATGATCAACATCTTCGTGCGCGGCGTCATCGCGTTTTGAAAATCTTCCGGACGCATCTTCCAATTGTTCCGCTCCATTGTTGGAACGATCACCGGTTCGGCGCCGGCGAGTCTTACCATGTCGGGGTAACTGACCCAGTAGGGCGAGGGAATAATCACTTCATCGCCCGGCTGACAGGTCGCCAGGATCGCGTTGTAACAGGAATGCTTGGCGCCGTTGCTGACGATGATCTGGCTCGCGCGATAGGTCAGACCGTTGTCGGTGCCCAGTTTTTCAGCGATCGCCGCGCGCAATTCCGGAATGCCCGCGCTCGGTGTGTACTTGGTGAAACCGGCCTGCAGTGCTTCGATCGCCGCCTGCTTGATGTGTTCCGGTGTATCAAAGTCAGGTTCCCCCGCGCCGAAGCCGCAGACATCGATTCCCTCCGCCTTCATCGCTTTGGCTTTGCTATCGATCGAAAGCGTCAGTGACGGAGTTAGTTGGGCGGCGCGTTCGCTAATTTCCATTGTCGATTGTGTCTATTTAAAACAGGAAGCGCTCAAACTATTGGCGGCCGTAAGAGTTTTCAATCAAAGCTTTAAAATTATTCTCATCCACGCGTACGATCCCCATTTCGCGCTT
>CAZFZG010000103.1:0-8740 GCA_964523205.1 uncultured Chthoniobacteraceae bacterium
CGGATTGGAAGAGAGTTGCGGGCGATTGGGGTCAATCGCCCCTACCTGCTTCGTGTGAATTCGTGTCCATTAGTGCTTGAACTTGGATTGAATCCTCAGAATCCGACCTATCCGTGTAATCCGTGGTTAACTATTCCGGCATCGTTGCGCCGGAACCTCCAAGCATAGTGGGAAAATCTTTCAACTTGGGCAGCCCGTCTCTAATCCGCAGGACTGTTTCTTCGTAATTGAGGTGGACGGTTGGTTTGAATGACAGGGTTGGCAGGAGCCCGGCGGGGATGTCGACCAAACCGAGACTCGGATGTTCGACCATGACGTTGCCGCCGCATTTGGTGCAATACTGGCGATCACTCATCTCGCTGCTTCTGAATTTGCCGAGGAATTGCCGGCCTTTGGGTACCCGAACGTTGTCAGCCTTCCACAAGGTGAAAGCGTTGATCGGCATGCCCGAATATTTTCTACACGCGTTGCAATGGCAGTAACCCATGTTGACCGGCTCGCCGCTAGCCTCGATCTCCACCGCGCCGCAGCAACAACGGCCGCTGTAGGTAGCCATAGCGCGCACGTTAAGTGACAAGTGACGCCTGACAAGTGATGAGTGCAGCGAAATGCTGAAAATCTGAAATTCCTTTCCTGTCTTCCTGCTTTCCTGAGCGATATCGGCTGCCCAGTTGCTGACCGGGCGATTTTCTGCAAATGTTCCCGCCACCTGTGGAAAGTTACGCGCAGAATTTGATGGCCGAGGTGCAGGCCAAAAATCCGAATGAGTCGGAGTTTCACCAGGCGGTACAGGAAGTAGTCGAGTCGGTCACCCTGGTGTTGGATCGCGAGCCGCGATACCGCCAAGCAAGAATCCTCGAGCGGATGATCGAGCCCGAGCGGGTGATCATGTTCCGCGTTCCGTGGCAGGACGATAAAGGCGAGATCCATGTCCAGCGTGGCTTCAGAATCCAGATGAACAGCGCAATCGGGCCTTACAAGGGCGGGCTTCGGTTCCACTCAACGGTGAATCTTGGGATCCTGAAATTCCTGGCGTTCGAACAGGTTTTCAAAAACGCGCTGACCACGTTGCCGATGGGCGGCGGCAAAGGCGGTTCGGATTTCGATCCGCACGGAAAGACCGATGCCGAAGTGACGCGGTTTTGTCAGGCGTTCATGTGCGAGCTTTGGCGCCACATCGGGCCGGATACCGACGTGCCCGCGGGCGACATCGGCGTGGGCGCGCGCGAGATCGGGTTCTTGTTCGGGATGTACAAGAAACTCAAGAACGAGTTCACCGGCGTGATGACCGGCAAAGGTCTGACCTGGGGCGGGTCGGTTATTCGGCCGGAGGCGACCGGTTACGGCGCGGTTTATTTCGCGGAAGAAATGCTCAAGACCCGAAAGGAAGATCTCAAAGGCAAGACCGCGTTGGTGTCGGGCAGCGGGAACGTCGCCCAGTACACGGTGGAGAAACTGATTACCCTGGGCGCGAAGCCGGTTACGCTGTCGGATTCGACCGGTTACATTTTCGACGAGGAAGGAATCAACCGCGACAAGCTGGCTTTCGTGATGGATTTGAAAAACAATCGACGCGGCCGGATTTCAGAATACGCGGACAAATTCAAAGGCGCGGTGTTCTCGAAAACTGATCCCAAGGCAGATCACAATTCGCTCTGGGCGCACAAGGCGGAGTGCGCGTTCCCGAGCGCGACCCAGAACGAGATCAATGGCAAGGATGCGGCGAATTTATTGCGTAACGGTTGTTATGTCGTTTCGGAAGGCGCGAACATGCCGAGCACGATCGACGCGGTGAACCAGTTCCTGGACGCGAAGATTCTGTTCGGGCCGGGCAAGGCGGCGAATGCCGGCGGTGTTGCCACCTCGGGACTAGAAATGGCGCAGAACAGCATGCGCATCCGTTGGACCCGCGAAGAAGTCGACGCCCGGTTGTTCAACATCATGAAAAAGATCCACGAAGTTTGCTATCGCACCGCCGAGAAGTACGGCACGCCCGGCAATTACGTGAACGGCGCGAACATCGCCGGCTTTACCAAAGTCGCCGACGCGATGCTGGACCAGGGACTCGTCTAAGAAGTGACCAGTGATGAGTGACAAGTGACCAGCGGGTCACGCGGCACTGGCAAAGTTATGTGTCTGTAACTTGTCACAGGTCACTTGTCACTGTTCACTCCTCTTTATGACCGAACGTACGTTTCCCAAGAGTCCGAGGGAGATGACCAACGGACTGATGTATTTCCCGCGGATGCTGGACAAAATCCGGCTGCATCTGGGCGGCGAGCTGCATGAGGATTATCAGGAAAATTTCGGCGCGCCGCAGACCGCCGACAGCGCGTGTTGCAATTTTCTGCGAGTGCACCACCGCGATCTGATCAAACGGGTCGAGCAAGGCGGGACGGACGAAGAAATCCTGGAGTGGTGTTTTGAAAAAGGTCGCAAGCCGAATCAAGGCGACTTGTTTGTCTGGAACGGGTTCGCCTCAAAACTCGGGTGGCGCGATTCGATCACGCCACGGCTAGAGAAGCGAAAGCAGGAAATGGGAATTGCTCATCGCGACGACATTCAGTGCATTCCAGACCTGATCGATTTCGACGAGCAGCGCTTGAGATAGTGGCGAGTGACGGGTGACAAGTGACGAGATTGTCGATCACACTTTTCGTTAGCTCTTGCATCGTGGCTGCAAGTTGCCCGCTCATGGCCGGCGATGCGGTGGCGATCGGTTATAACGCGGACGGTATCTGGACCAGCCTCACCTATTACGCTTCTTCCAAGGCCAAGGGTGGCAAGGATTACAAGACCGAAGCGGAAGCGCGCGACGAAGCGATTCGCGACCTGCGCAGACGCGACGTAGTCACGGCCGCGCGTGTGGAGATTCTATCGTCCTCTGATGCGACTGGATTCGTTGCAGTTGCGCGCGGAACCAATCAATCAGGAAAGGATGCGAACGTCGTCGGTCGCGGAAAATCGCAAGCCGAAGCGGACGAAAACGCGCTCGCTGAGTTGAAAAAGGCGGGGGCAACGAAAAATCAGAAGATCGTGTATCGCTATTTTTCCTACGGTGCGAGCCGCCCTGGCCTTTGATAGTGATCCAACGCGCTTGTCATCTACTCGGAACTCGACATTTTCGACTGATGACAATCTGGCGAGCGCTTCTTTGGGTGGGACTTTTACTGACGCCATTCATCGGATTTGCCCAACACGAAAGTCCGAAAGAAGAATCAAACGGGACGCCAACGCCAGCCCCCACGCCGCCCGTGTTTTCTGGGCAGACCCTGGCCGATCTGAAGCATATTCAACAAGCGGCCTTGGCCAGTGACTACGCTTACCGGCAGGTGGCGCATCTGGCGAACAACATCGGCCCGCGTCTATCAGGATCGGCGCAGGCGGCTAAAGCGGTCGAGTACGTCGCCGCTGAATTGAAAGCGATCGGCTGCGAAGTGCAGTTGGAGAAGGTGATGGTGCCGCATTGGGTCCGCGGCGATGAGACCGCGGCGTTGGTTCGATGGCCGGGAATGGCGGAAGGCACAACCCAAAAAATTCTTCTCTGCGCGCTCGGCGATAGCGTCGCCACGCCAAAGAATGGAATCACCGCCGATGTCGTCGCCGTAAAAAATTTCGACGAACTGAAAGCGATGCCGCGGGATAAGATCGCCGGCAAGATTGTTCTCTTCAATTACCCGTTCGACAAACAAATGGCCGCGGTGGGTCGCAGTGGCGAAGCCTACGGCGAAGCGGTTGTTTACCGGGGCGATGGCCCAAGCGCCGCGGCCCGACAAGGCGCGGTCGCCTGTTTGATTCGCTCGGTTGGCGGTGCCGATTACCGGCTTCCGCATACCGGTCAGACAAAATACGCCAGCGATGCCCCGAAAATTCCGGCCGGCGCGGTCACCAGTGAAGACGCCGACCTGATTGTCGATCTTGTGAAGCAGGGTCCGGTGAAAATGAGGCTCGTGCTGACACCGCAAACCCTGCCGGATGTGGAAAGCGCCAACGTGATCGGCGACATCAAAGGCAGCGAACATCCCGAACAAGTCGTGATCGTCTCCGGACATCTCGATTCGTGGGATTTGGGAACGGGCGCGATCGACGATGGCGCGGGTGTCGCGGTTTCCATGGAGGCCGCGAACCTGATCCACAAATTGAATTTGAAACCGAAGCGCACGATTCGGGTCATTGCATGGATGAATGAAGAGAACGGACTGCGCGGCTCCAAACAATACGTGAAAGATCACGAGAAAGATTGGGCGAACCATTTTGCGGCGATGGAAACGGATGCCGGCGCAGATCACCCGATCGGAATTCACGTCAAAGCGAAGCCGGAAGTGAAGACGCTGCTTAAGCCGGTTGCGGCGATTTTGCAGGAATCGGGCGCCGGCGCTCTCGATTTAAGCGAAAATGCCGGGGCCGACATCAGTCCGATTGAAAAAGCCGGGGTGCCATCCTTCGCGCCGGTCCAGGACGGCCGGTTCTATTTCAATTATCACCACACCGCCGCGGACACTCTCGACAAGATTGTGCCGAAACAGTTGGCGGAGACTTCAGCAATTGTTGCCGTCTGGGCCTACGCGATGGCAAACGCCGAGCAACCGTTGCCGCGCTAAGAGTGACCAGTGATCAGTGACAAGTGACGAGTTCGGCGGTCGGAGACCGCCGCTTCGATTATTTGATCGCTTTCGCGAATTGCTGGCGCTCAGATTCATCTGATGGAAGCGATCAAGAGACTTTCGGTAACCGCTATCCTTTGGGGAATGCTCGCGGCCGCGATCGGCGGGCTGATCGGCGCGTTTGGGGGCGGGGCGATTGGATCGCTGCTGGCGGGCGCGATGCACGTTCCGTCTCGCGAAGGCGAAGCGGGATACTTCGTCATACTCATAGCGCTGGTCTGCATCGTGATCGCGATACCGAGCGCCGTGCTTTTGACTCTATACTGGCGCGGTGTGCGCAGTGTCTGGCTGCTGCTCGGAACGATCGCTTCAATCGCTGGCATTCTGGTCGTTTGCGCGGCGGGCTTTGGAATTTGGTACGCGATGCAGCCGCATTATCTTAACCCGAACGGGCCGACGCCGCGGCTCGAGTTTGAAATCAAACCGCCGCAGGGCGTGAGCGTACAATCATTGGCCGATGCCCGGGCAGAGCTCGACACCGATCGCAACGTCATGCCGGGTGACTGGAGTAGCGAAACCAAGAACGAAGGCGTTCGCGCCGGTGCGGTCGAGCTCGCGTTCCGGACATCGAAACGCTTGTTTGTTTTGAAATTTGCCAACGGCGAAGACCAAATCTTCAATTTGAAGCTGCCGGCCAATCCAATGAAGCCGCAGTATCGGCAGTGGTCGGAATGGAAAAATCCCGATTTCACCGCCAAACCGGGCGAACAGCCGACGCGCTACTCCGGCAACAGCGGATATCAAATTCGCTATCGGGTCGAATACCAGTAACCGCGCTGCCAAGATAGTGACAAGTGACATGTGACCAGTGACAAGAACTGAATCGTCAGAGGCGATGCCGTTTGGTAAACGTTGGTCGTGAATCTGGAAACGCTGAGCGCGATCGCGCAGATAATCGCGGCGGCAGGAGTGATCGCGTCGCTCTTTTATCTGGCGATGCAGATTCGGCAGAACACGCGTTCAATGCGCGCCGTGGTCGTCGATGCACTGACGCGCGGAATCGCCGATATCCTATCGGGGCAAACTCCGGAGGTACTGCGATCCTTCGCGCGAGTTCTGGAAAATCTGGAGAGCGCAAGCGAGGATGATCGGCTGCGCGCCTTGCCTCAGTTTTTCGCGCTCTTCAAGTTATTTGAGAACGCCTGGTTTCAGCAGCGCCAGGGAACGTTGGATCGGGAGCAGTGGCAAGGTTGGGACGCGTACATCCGGAGTTATTATCATCGTCCGGGCGTGAAGAGCTGGTGGTTGATGCGGCGCGCAGCGTTTGCTCCCGGATTCCGCGATTATCTCGAAGCAACCGAACCGGTTGGAGAGATGACGAAATTATGGGAGTTGATTCAAGGTAAACCGTAACTGCATGGAAGGAGCGTTTCCAAATCGGGCCGAGGCCGGACGGTTTCTCGCCACAAAGCTCAGCAAGTATTCCGGTCGCGCCGATGTGATCGTGCTTGGATTGCCGCGCGGCGGCGTTCCGGTCGCCTATGAAGTTGCAAGATCGTTGCGGGTTCCCCTTGATGTTTTCATCGTGCGCAAACTTGGCGTGCCCGGATTTGAAGAACTGGCCGTCGGTGCGATCGCCTCCGGCGGCGTGCGAGTTTTAAACGAAGACGTGGCCCGCGCCTTGCCTAATGCCGTTGATATCATCGACGCAGTGACGAAACGCGAAACCGCCGAAGTGCAGCGGCGGGAACAAGAGTATCGTGACGGGCGACCGGCCCCGGAAATTCGCGGGCGGACCGTCATTCTGATCGATGACGGTCTGGCCACGGGCGCGACCATGCGGGCGGCAGTGAAGGCGCTGCGTCAACGCGGCGCCGCAAGAATCGTGGTCGCGGTTCCGGTCGGTCCGCCAGACACCTGTCGCGAGTTTGAAGGCGAAGCCGATGAAATTGTGTGCGCGAGCGTGCCAGAGTTTTTTCAGGCGGTCGGCCAGTATTACGAAGATTTTTCGCAAACCAGCGACGAAGAAGTGCGCGAGCTCCTCGCGCGCGGGGCCGCGCCTCCGCGAGATCGGCCCGAGCCCGAACGATGATATAACTTTCCTACTCTTGATCCTGCTCTTGCTCGTGATCAGAAAATAAGAGCAAGAGTAAGAGCACGAGCATGAGGACCAGAGAAATACAGATTCCTGCGGGCCGGGCGACGCTCGACGGCAATCTGACGATTGTGGATCAAGCGAAAGGTCTGGTTCTTTTTGCCCACGGCAGTGGCAGCAGCCGGCTCAGTCCGCGCAATCAATTTGTCGCGCGCGCACTGAACAACGCAGGATTGGCGACGCTATTGTTTGATTTGCTCACGCCGGAAGAAGAATCGGTCGACCTGTCCACGCGAGAATATCGGTTCGATATCGGACTTCTGGCCGAGCGGCTTGTGCACGCGACAAAATGGGCCCGCGAACAGAAATCGACGCACGACCTCAAGATTGGCTACTTTGGGGCGAGCACGGGCGGTGGCGCGGCATTAATGGCGGCTGCTGAGTTGCCGGATGAAGTCGGTGCGGTTGTCTCGCGCGGCGGTCGACCCGATCTCGCAGGCGAAACGTTGCCAAAAGTAAAAGCGCCGACTTTGCTCATTGTCGGCGGTGAAGATCACGTCGTGATCGAGCTAAACGAACACGCGCGGGCGCAAATGCGTTGTGAAGGCAAGATCGAGATCGTGCCTGGCGCGACGCATTTATTCGAAGAACCGGGCGCGCTCGAGCGGGTGGCAACGCTCGCTAGCGACTGGTTCGTTCACCATCTCGGCTAAGAGCGACACCGCCGGGAAAACGCAGTTGAAGGCCGCGCCTAATCGGACGGAGGACTTTGGGTTTCTGATGGCGAAGCCGGCGGCGCGTTTCTGCGCCATTGGCCGCGATGCTGCATCCAATGTTGCCGGCGTTCTTCCATCTGTTTCAAATGTTGTTGCTGCTCCGGCGTGAGATACTGCGCGATCTCGCGGTGCGCTTCGGAAATCACGTCTCGAACCCGCCGCCCGGTATCGCCACGAATTTGTTCCAGCTGCGCTCCCGTTTTTTCGATGATCGGCGAAATCTTGGCCATCTGCTCGTCGGTCAACCGAAGTTGCCAGCGCAACCGGTTCTTCATCATTTGAGCGGTTATTCCTGGCGGATGCGGCCCGAACATGAACCGGTGGCCAATTGCCATGGTCACGAACACGCCGGTCGCGCCGCCGGCGATGAACACGAGTAGAAAACCGGCGATCAATTTCCACTTCAACGCGCTGTTCATTGCGCCACCTCGTCTTGGATGGCGGAATCGGCGATGGCGAATTCGTTGCCGACTCCTTCAATCGCATCGCCGTTCTGATTGAATTCGAACCAGGCCCCGGCGCTCGCAAAAACGATCACCCCTGCAGCGACCAGCGCGATCCGGCGCACGAATCCGGCCAGGGCGGGACCATTTCCGTTTCGGCGCGAAAGCGCGACCACCCGGGTGTCAAAGCCGAACGGCATTTCCGCCGGCACGTCATCTTTTGCGGGCGCGGCGCTGCGCAATAAGCGATCAATATCGGTCCGAGCCGGAGTGGCATTTTGCGGATCCGGATTCATGAGTTTCGCCTCTCGGACAGTTTGGTCAGTTGCTTTTTCATTTTCTGCCGGGCCCGAAACGCTCGCACCTTAATCGCGGCAACACCAAGCCCGGTGGCCTGGTGAATTTCTTCAACGGATCGGCCTTGCAAGTAAAGCAAATCGATCACCAGCCGTTCAACCGGTTTTAGAAACTCGAGAAGGTGCTCGACGAGCTGCCTGGAGGCGAATTGCCGATCCGGCGCCAGCTCTTCGGTCGAAGTGGCGAGATTTTCCACCACCGCTTGTTCTTCTTCGCTCAAGTCGGCGTGTCGAAGCTCGGGGCGAATTCTCTCTGATTCGATCTGGCTGAGACAAGTGTTCACCGCGATCCGGGAAACCCAATGTTCCAGCGGCACCTTGCCCGAAAACTGCCCGAGTTTTTGAAAAACCTTAATGAAGATCATTTGGCAAAGATCCTCTTCACTAGTTCGTCGCGGCCGATGGGACCGCACCATTTTCGCGACAAGCGGATAGAGACGGCGCACCAGTTGGCGAGCCGCTTCAT
>CAZFZG010000104.1:0-8658 GCA_964523205.1 uncultured Chthoniobacteraceae bacterium
GGAGCGGGTGAAGGGAATCGAACCCTCGTGTGCAGCTTGGGAAGCTGCCATTCTACCATTGAATTACACCCGCGTTGAGACCTTGGATTTTAGATTTTCGATTTTTGAATTGCAACTGAAACAAATCACTGCCACGAAATCACGTCGTCGGAACCGGTAAACTTACCATCGCCGTTATAGCCGGGCTTCTTATCCTTTCCGAGCGACCACGCAATCGCACCCTGACGAAGCGGACTTGCGCCCGCTCCGTTGCTGTCTCCATACGGATTCGGCGTGATTTGATTGTCATAATCCGCATCCATCGCGATTGCGTATTCTGTTCCCCAGGGATCGTAATAGCCACTGGTTGTAGTCTTGGTTCCTGACCGCGGATTCGTTTGATCTCTTGCGTCCGGCGGATTGATAAAAACAATTTGGCGCGTGTTCAAGACATTGCTCATGCCGCGCAATTCCTTCATCAAATCGCCATTTTCAGGGACCGATCCACCGGGACCGTAGGTGGCGGATGAATCTGCAGCAACACCCGCTGGAAGCGGATACCTCCCGTACTCGGTGTAAAACGCATTCACGGCGGTTAAGATTTGGGTGAGATCATTTTTAGCCTGAACTTTTTTGGCGCGATCCAAAACGGATTGCGCTGCAGGAAACAATAACCCTGCCAAAACCACAATGATGGCGATGACGATCATGAGCTCGAGCAGCGTGAAGGCTTCAGTGGTTTGAGCGTTGAACATTGAGCGTTGGGGGTTGCGCGTTGTTTGCTTCATTTCCACTTCGCCATTTGTTCGGGAAACGGACAATGCGCGCAATCGGAGTTGTCCCGTAAACAAAAATCTTCGTAAATCTGCAAGAGTGCTTGCTGATGGGCGATGGTCTTGGTGAATTCACCCCGTCGTGGATCGTCGCCGAACAGTCGCATGGCTGCGGTTTCGAGCCGACGATTACCCAAACGCGCCGGGAGTTTTGCGTAGTCTGACCAAACATCGACATCGTCCGCGCGCCAAAACGGAAACACGACATTGGCGAAAATGTCTGCTACGCGCGCTTCGCCGACCAGGGCCATTGGTTCAGACGAAGCGTTTGCCGCTAAGGTGTAACGAAATCTCCAAAATGGATGATCGAGCCCGTCGAAAAAATCTTCTATGGCGGAAGCGTTATGTTTCCCCAACGTCCGACGGAATGCCGGCCATTGTCGAATCAGGCTCGATAATGCGGCGAGGCGTCGCTGCGGATGATTCGTTGGACGAGTCGAGCTGAGTTTCCAAATCGTCGCCGGTAAGATGAGCCGTTGCATCGTGTTCCGGTGAGGCCACCAACGGTCCCACAATTGCCGCAGGTAATTTTTTGCGGGCGCCTTGTAAACATCGAGGTCCGGCGCGTCGAGAAAACCAGCAAGCCCAAAGAGAATTGCTTCCACGTCGTCCAGATTTTCGCGCAGCGATTTCAATGAGATGCGTTGCGCGATTAATGTGAACGGCAATTTGTTCTCTTTATAACCGAGTGCGGCCGCAATTTCCTGGAACAACGCTTCGGTCATGCCTTGGTCCGAGCCGGACTGGCGGTTTTCGATCTTGGCGCGGAGGCGTGCGGCCTTTTTTTGCAAACGAAATTGCGCAGCGGCGTCGAGCACACTGCGGACACGCTCTTCCGGCAAGTTTCTCAAAGGCGCGTGGCAACGGCCGGGTCGCGCGAGCGGAATGTTTGCGCTGAACGCTTCTGGTAAAGTTGCCGGATCGATTTGAACCTGCGGCACGTTACGATTCGATTTCGTTCGCGTGAAAAATTCCCGTTCGTTTTTGTTAACGAAAACATGGAGCACGGTCTTTTCGAATGCCGGATTGGTGGAGTGACCGTGCACCTCCCAATTACGATCGACCAGATCGATTTCAATACTGCCCAGAATCGGTTGACCTCCGTTGACGCTGATGGCCGCATCAGAAAAGTCCGGGCCTGCCTCCCGATTCCAACTTCCGAATTGAACGATGTCGATATGGTTGCCTCGCGTCGAAACGAACCTGCGTCCGAAATCACCTGCGAACCAGCGTGCTTGCAACTCGAGCTCGCTCGGCGTGCGCAGCGGAAGGAAGAGAGCGCGCTCATGAACGCGTCTAGAACGCAGCATCTCTGCGTACCGATCGGCACTGGGGGGCACGTTTTGATTGTAGCGGCTCGGCCGGGCGTAGCGCGACTCAAAAGTTGAGCTGACATCGCGTCGCCTAATAGACGACGGCGCTCCGTATCACAAAACGCTAATCGGCGCTCGCCGGCTGAAGCTGTGCCTCGACGCCGGACGGTCCGCTCTGGCCCAACCGTTCACGCAAATATTCGACGATTTGTTCGACGTCGGCAGCGCATGAGCGCGGGAAGAGAAAGAGGTATCTCGGGCCCTTGCTGGCTGCGGCAACGATGATCAGATTTTCGGAAAGAAATTTCGGTTCGTGAGCGACCATCATCCCGTCGAGATTGATTGTTTGGGAAAACGCGCGTCCGTTTTTGCGGGCAACGAAGACAAGTTTTCGCGGCTCTTCATTTGTGGCGACGAGCGCGCCAAAAAGATTTGCCGGGATGCGGCGACCGCGGCCGCTAAGGCAAGGCACAGCCCAGGCGATTGCTTCACCAAGAGGGTTTTCACGACTGAAAATTGGAGCGAGTCGCGACGCCAGAACCCTAGGGAGCTTCGGCGGCAGACGATATTCGGCGGGGCCGTTGAGTTTTTTCCAAGCGAGCCAGAGTTTTGCTTTCATCGCCCGCAAAATTTTTGGCGCGAAATAGAAGAACGCGGCAATCGCAACCGCGAAGATCGACAACGCGAGAAGCGGGTTGTGGTAGATCAGGGCGAGGCCGCCGAGCACGGCGACGTCTTCGCCAAGACTCAGTCCGATGTTGGAGAACGGTTCCGGCGAAGTGTTGCTGGTAAGTCGCGTAGCAGCTTTCGCAGTGTGAGTGATCAGGCTGGTTCCGCCGGCGAGCAGGCCGACAATGACGGTGTAAGTTGGACTGGGATGACCGAGTAATTGAATTGCCAGAAGCGCGCCGCCGATTGGACGAATGACAGTGTGAACGGCGTCCCAGACCGAATCGACCCACGGGATTTTGTCGGCCAGAAACTCAAGGAAATAAAGCACGCCGGCGATAGTGATGATCCATGGATTGGCGAGGATTTCTAGCGACTGATACTGCGGCGAGAGCACGATCCAGTGGAAATGAATGGCGAGGCCGGTGACGAAGACGGTGAGATAAAGATTGATGCCCGCGAGCGCGGCTAGACCAAGCGCGGCGCCAATAAGATTTAACTTGTCCACACAAAAATTATCCGCGGACGCGAATGATTGTCACGCGCTGAGTTGCGTCTACACTTCGCTCATGCTCGACATTCGTCTTATTCGCGAAAAGCCGGATTTCGTTCGCGAGCGGCTCGCGATGCGCGGAGGCGGAGACGAGGCGAAGATCGACGACGTTTTGAAAGTCGATGCCGAGCGCCGAAAAGCCGAGACCGAGCTTCAACAGTTGCAGGCTGGGCGAAATCGCGTGAGCAAAGAAATCGGCGCCAAGAAATCTCGCAAAGAACCGACCGACGATCTTGAGAGAGAGGTACGGACGATCGGAGACCGAATTGCCGGCCTAAACGAGCGCGCGGCGAACTTAGAGGAGGACCAGCGCGGGTTGTTGTTGGAGATTCCAAATCTCCCACACGCGAGTGTTCCGCCCGGCAAAGATCCGAGCGCAAACAAGCTTGTCCGGGAGTTGGGGAAGAAGCCGGAACTCCGAGGAAAAGTGCTCGATCACGTTGGCCTCGGCGAGAAGTTAGGAATTCTCGATCTGGAGCGTGCGGCGAAGATCAGCGGCAGCGGATTCATTTGCTTTGCCGGCGCGGGCGCGAGGTTGGAACGCGCGTTGATCAATTTCATGATCGACATCCACGCGCGGGAGCACGGCTACTTAGAGGTCAGTCCTCCGTTTCTAGTTCGACGCGATTGCATGATCGGCACCAGCCAATTGCCGAAGTTTGAGTCGGACATGTATGGTTTGGAGAGTGACGAACTTTTTCTCGTGCCGACAGCGGAAGTGCCCGTAACCAACCTGCATCGCGAGGAAATTCTGCCGATTGTCGATCTTCCAAAGAAATTTGTCGCCTACACCCCGTGTTTTCGACGCGAAGCCGGTTCGGCTGGCCGCGAAACGCGCGGGATCATTCGTGTTCATCAATTCGACAAGGTTGAATTAGTCAAAATTACGGCGGCGGAGCACTCGTATGAAGAGCTTGAATCGCTTGTTATGGACGCCGAGAAGGTCTTGCAACTCCTCGGCCTGCATTATCGCATCATCGAACTCTGCACCGGTGATCTCGGATTCGGATCGGCGAAAACTTACGACCTTGAAGTCTGGTCGCCGGGTCAAAGTGCATATCTTGAAGTCTCGAGCTGTTCGAACTTCGAAGATTTTCAGGCACGTCGGATGAATCTTCGCTACAAGGACGCGGACGGGAAAAACAAATTCGCGCACACGCTGAACGGCTCGGGTCTGGCGCTACCGCGCTTGTTCGCCGCTTTGATCGAAAATTTTCAGCAACCGGACGATTCCATCGCGATTCCAGAAAAGCTGCAGCCGTACTTCGGCGCCGCTGAAATTCGTTAGGCAGTCTGCTGTTCGTCTTTTTCAGCGAAGAGATTCAGTTGCGACTTGTCTTGTTCGGCGGCGAGCTTGTCCAGCTCGGATGGCAGCGGCAGTTCGTAGCCGAGGCGTTGGGCGAGACGCTGAGCTGTTTCAGGCGCGAACCCTTCGAAATGATTGCTGACAAAAGCCCAAGCATTGCGCACTTCGGGCAGGTGTCGCTCGATTTTCAGGGCCCAGCTTTCCAGCGCGGCCTCGCGTTTCCAAAGAAGCTTGTCGTAGCGATGAATGAATTTCCCGGCGTCATCGTACTTGGTCGCGTAATCGCCGAGCAGCCGCAGATACAGGAAATCGGTCGTGCGCGGAAGGAACTCGAATGGCGCCAGGTTGCGTTCGTTCAACGGACTGGTGTCGGCCCAAACCCAGCTGACGCGGCAATTTTCGAGCAGTTGAATAATTTGTGGTCGATGCCAGCCCGGGTGGCGGAATTCAATTGCGAACCTAAAATCCCTGGGAAGTTGGACCAAGAACTTGCGAAGCGGTTGCCGGCCGTCTTTTGGCGTGAACGAGGGAGGTAATTGAATCAGAACGACCTGCAGCTTGGATTCGAGTGGCTCAACCGCGCGTAGAAAAGAGTTCAGTTCCGCGGTGCAATCGCGAAGCCGGCAAACATGGGTGATTTCGCGCGGAAGCTTGCAACTAAACCGAAACGAAGCCGGCGTCACTTCGACCCAGCGCCGGACCGCATTCTCGGCCGGCACCGCATAAAATGTCGAGTCGATCTCCACCGCCGGCAGATAGCGCGCGTAAAATTCGAGCCATTCAGATTCCGGCAGATCGGCTGGGTAGAAGCTTCCGCGCCATTCCTGAAAACTCCAGGCGCAGGCGCCAAGGCGAATTTTTTGCTGATCGGTGAGGTTCAAATTCAGCGAAAATGTAAGCTAAATCGCAGGGCGGGGGAAGTTGTCGATCTTGTCCTCCGCCGGACGGGCTGGTCCCGTGGCGAGCAGGTTTGCCGACGCGAAATCGACCACATTTCTGGTTCGTCGCGTAACTTGACGCAGCGGCTAAGTCAATTACCCTGCCAATCCCGATGAGATTTCGAGTTCTCTCGTTGTTTCTTTTGCTCGCGTGCAGTGCGTTCTTCGCGGCCAATGCTGCGGTCGTCTTCCGCCCCGGCCAGAAAGCGAAGTTTGTGACGCCTGGCGAAGAAGAGTTGAGCGGTGACGCGGCCGAGCTTTTTCGGATCGGACAGGAAGCAGAAAAGGAAGGGAACCTCGGACGAGCGATTCGCGCCTATAAAACGCTTGTCCGTAAGTATTCGCGTGATGCTCTGGCTGCGGGAGCTGCGTTTCGAGGCGCCCAGTTGTATGAACAGACTCACGAATACCTCGAAGCCGCAGGCACCTATCGGCTGGTGGTCTCAGTTTATCCGACCAGTCCTCATTTCAACGAGGCAATTGAAGGACAATTCCGGATTGGCGAGATGTATCTGAATGGGAAGAAACTGAAGCTGCTTGGCATCCCGTTCTCGACGTCCATGGACCGGGCGGTGGACATTTTCGCCGCCGTCATTCGGACAGCGCCCTATGGAAAGTACACCGCCCGGGCGCAATTCGATATCGGGCTGGCGCGAGAGAAGCAGGGCGCCAACGACGCCGCGCTCCAGGCTTATCAGGCGGTGATCGACAAATTTCCAAACGATCCGATAGCTGCGGATGCCCAATATCAGATCGGCTATATTTGGTTCCGGGCGTCAAAAGGAACCAAAGACATCGCGGCCACGAACAACGCGAGAACGGCGTTCCAGGATTTCCTGTTTCGTTACCCCAACAGCGAGAAGGCTCCGCAGGCGCGCGCAAATCTCCAGTTGCTCGAGCACAAGTCGACCAGCAGGGCGTATGATGTCGCGCGGTTCTATGACAAGCAGAGAGCTTATCGAGCAGCCGTCATTTATTATAACGAGGTAATTCGACAGCAACCGGGATCAGCCGAAAGCGAAAAGGCGAAGAAACGCATCGAAGAGCTGCGGGCAAAGGTCGGCGACAAGGTACTTCAGTCGGCGCAGGAAGCGAAAGAAGCCGAGGCGAAAAAAGCGAAGGAGCAGGAGAAAGCCAAGGCCGCGGCCAGCACCGAGAAACGACCTGGCGAAATTCCACCCGATTCGGCTCCGATCCTACCGTCAGATGTAGACGGTGCGCTTCCGCCACCACCGTCTGCTCCATCATTAAATGGAAGCTCTTCGTCGTCTTCATCTGAACCGACAGGCAGTGCGACATCCGAACCGTCAAGCACACCGGACCAAACGCCCGAGACCGCGCCGGAAAAAACTCCTGCGCTCAGTTCGCCAATCGATTCCGGTTCGTCGGAAGCGACGGCCTCGCCGACGCCGTGAAAAATTTACTGGCGGCGGTACTAGCCTGCCTTGGTCTGACCGGTTGCCTCGGTTATCACATCGGCCCAGTCAAACCTCAGTATCTCAGCGACGTTCACTCGATCGCAATTCCGACCTTCACCAACAAAACGCTGCTGCCGCGCATCGAAGTGCTGGTCACGGATACCGTGATGAAACAGTTTCAGCAGGACGGCACGTTTCGAATCGTCAACAGCGGAGCGGATGCAACCTTGAAAGGAGAAATCATTCGCATCAGTCGGTCTCCGGCGCGTTCGGTTCGAGGAAACGTTCTGGCTACGAGCGAATTCAATCTGGCGCTGCGCGTGAAATACAAACTGGTTGGCCCGGATGGAAAACAACTTGGCCCCGCCGGCGAAGTTTCCGGCACAACCAGTTTTTTCGTTGGCACCGATGTTACGACTGATGAGCGTCAGGCTTTGCCGTTGGCCACGGAGGAGTTGGCCAAGCGGCTCGTCACTCAGCTGAGCGAAGGCTGGTGATCCAGGTCTTCAATGCCTAATCTGTTTCGTCCGCGATGTCTGCGTGATTCGCGGTTTTCGATATGAAAGGCGAAGAGAAACTTTGGAGCATCCTTAGCGACAAACTCGAGACCCTGCGCGCGAGCAATCGGCTGCCCGAAGCGATTCGCGTTGCCGAAACCTTGCTGGAGCTAGCTAAGCGGACTTTTGGCGAAGATGATAACGCTCTGGCGGTGAGCTACGAAAGACTCGGCCAACTGCTCGACCAAAGCGGCGACCGGGCCAAAGCCAAGCCCTATCTGTTGAAAGCGCACGGCGTCCTGGAAAAGGCCAAACCTCCCGATCAACGAATGCTCTATCGCTCTGCCCGCCGACTCGCTTTTTTGTGTGATAACCTCGGTCAGCAGGACGAGGCGATCCGTTTCTACGAGAAAGCGATCGCCGCCGGCACGCAGCTGGACGATCTACCCTACGCTGATTTGGGAACAATGTTGAACAACGTCGCGCTAATCTTTCGCAGATCCGGCCGGCAAAAGGCGGCCGAACCTTATTATCTGCACGCTCTCCAGATTTACGAAAAACAACTCGGACCGCAGCACGCCGACGTCGCGTCGGTGTTGAACAACTTGGCGGTTTTTTATACCAACGAAAAACGTTACGCCGAGGCCGAGAAAACGCACCTTCGCGCGCTCGCGATTCGCGAAAAAGTTTTGCCGCCGACACACCCCGACATTGCGCAGTCGAAATGCAATCTGGCGGTCGTTTACCACTCGCGCGGGGATTATCCGAAAGCGGCCGAGCTTTATCGCGCTTCGCTCAAGGCCTGGGAAGAAGCGACCGATCAACCTCCGGAAGATTACGAGATCGTCGCCGCCAATTATGCCGATCTGTTGCGCTCGTTAGGCAAAGCCCGCAAAGCCCAACAACTCGAAGCCCGTGCCCGCAAACGTCGCCGCGGCTGAAGTATCTTTCTTTTCCGCTCACTCTTGGTTCTTCTTTCAAGAAGATTAAGACAAAGAGAGAAAGGAAGACTCTGTTGCGAAGAAACGCGCTGTGCGCATTGTAGTTCGCCTCGCTCACGTGGCGGAATTGGCAGACGCGTACGGCTCAGGACCGTATGGGGCAACCCGTGGAGGTTCGAGTCCTCTCGTGAGCAGTCCGAGCCGGACTGGC
>CAZFZG010000105.1:0-8645 GCA_964523205.1 uncultured Chthoniobacteraceae bacterium
TTGCCGCTCGTGCAGGATTTCGTAGACACCGAAGAAGCCGGGCAGCGTTCCAAAGTCGGCCTGAATTCCGGTTTTCAAATAGCGAATCACATAATGTTTGCCGTGATGTTCGCCGTCGACCTGGTCGTCGGGGTCGCGCGGATCTTCGCGCAAGATCAGTTCAATCGAGCCGTCAGGCGCTTTGTAACTTCGCCGTCCGCCAATCAGCCCCGCGGAAACGCGCGCTGCACTGCCGGTTGGCGATGGCGAAGGCGACGCCGACTCGTCCGTGTCTGAAGCGTCGCGATTTGTGAAGTAAGGTGACGTCTTCGTTTGTTCGTACCAGTCGGGATGCGAGTCGAGCTTTTTCAAGCCGCCGCCGAGAGGTTCGACGCTCCAGAACTCGAGCGGGCTCTTCGTCTTTTCCCGGGTAAAAACAATATTCGTTCCATCAGAAGCAAAGATTGGATCGACATCCTGGCCCGACTTGTCGTTAGTGAGCTGGCGCAGCAATTTTCCGTCTTCGCGATAAAGATAAAGATGCGAGTGGCTTGTGCCTTCAGCCTGCAAATATCGAATGGCGACGACGATTTCTGAAACAGCGCTGGCAGATCCCGCAAGCATCGCGAGGATTCCAACGCCCAAGCCCGCTGCAAGCACGCGCCGCATAGCGCCGGTTTGCCGAAAACGTTTTCGCTTGTCAATTTCGCTATTACCTCGCGCCACGGAACTATTCTGGACCTGATCTGCCTGCTGACATTTTGGGCGTCAGGTGTGCAGGCAGAGAACAATCAAGACCTCACGGGTCTCTGGCGTGGTGAAATTGATCGCTGGCACGGCGATCCTAATCGCTCCTCGTTGAGCGGCGAAATAACGGTCGACGGCTCAAAATCGGAGTGGTCGGTGTCAATCAGAGATAAGACGTTTCCGCTTCAACGGAACAAGAACGAAATCAGTTCCGCCTGGTTTAACGATAGCGGCCAATTCCGCGCACACATTGTCGATCCAAAGACGCTCGAGGCGTTTTGGATTCAGGCGCGAGACGACATCAATAAGAACGAGTACGCAACGCCGATCGAGCTCAAGCCAGCCGGTGAAAACCTCTGGCGCGGGTCCATTCAGCCGCTGGAGTCAAGATTGTCCTTTTGGCTCTCGATCCAGCGTGGGTCCGACGGTTCACTCAACGCCGTCATCCGCAATCCTGAATTGAACCTGTTTCGTCGAGAGGTCTATCGAGTCGACCAGCAAGGCGACAAACTTACGTTCGTGAATACGAAAGACGCCAAGAAAGCATTGGAAGCCAGAGTACGGCGAATAACGGTGCCGGAGACAACCGTGCTGGATCTGTCACTGCCACCGGTCTCCCATTCTCCCATCGAGTTCTTGAGTATCAAACCAGAGCAGGCGGTTGGTTTTGCTCCTCGAACCAACACGCGCGCTTCGTTCATCTATGCAAAGCCACAACCGGAGGACGATGGCTGGAGAACGGCAGAGTTGAGCGGCGTCGGACTGAAGGAGAAAACGATCGCTGAGCTCATTACCAAAATTTGTCATGCCGATCCGACGGATAATTCGCTGAACATCCATAGCTTGCTCATAGCCCGGCACGGGAAACTTGTGCTCGAGGAATATTTCTACGGATTCAAGGGAGAACCGCACACCATGCGGTCGGCGAGCAAGACATTTGCACCAATGCTAATTGGAATCGCGCGCGACAAAGGAGCGAAGATCGACATCAACACGCAGGTGTTGTCGCAGTTTCCTGAGTACAAGGAGTTCGCGCAGCCTGATACGCGAAAAGAAAAGATCACGGTCGGCGATTTGATGACAATGACTTCTGGTCTCGCCTGTGATGACAGCGAAGAAAATTCCCCGGGCAACGAAGACGTGATGCAACAGCAAACCGCCCAGCCTGATTGGTACAAGTATACTCTCGATCTCCCGATGGCGCGCGACCCAGGTGGCGACCAGGCGGTTTATTGCAGCGCCGGAATCAATTTGCTGGGTGGCATCGTTCGCAACACAACGCAGACCTGGCTGCCGGAATTCTTTTACGACTACGTCGCCAAACCGCTTCAAATCAAAACGTATCATTGGAACCTGCTGCCGAACGGCGATGGCTATGCCGGCGGTGGCTTGTATCTTCGACCGCGTGATCAACTGAAGCTCGGGCAGCTCTACCTGAACGGCGGCGTTTGGAATGGACGCCGGGTGATCAGCAAGGACTGGGTGGAGAAATCGACATTGCGACAATCGACGTTCGGCCAAACCCTGGGTGCCGATCACGATTATGGGTACGGCTGGCATTTGTATCATTTCGACGTCGGTGACCGAACTTATCGTGCCTATGCCGCCGGCGGAAACGGCGGGCAAATCGTAGTGGTGATTCCAGACTTGGACTTAGTTGTCGGATTTACCGGCGGCGCCTACGGCGAATTTGCCAAATGGTACAAATGGCAAACCGAACTCGTCCCGCAGTTTATCATTCCCGCGGCAGTGTCGACTCTAAAGCATTAACGCAGCGGCAGATCGATCGCGCTAGCGTGCTCGGCATTATGATAAACTTTCACCTGCGCGGTTCGCGCATCTTTTGCGGTTTCATCAGCGACGACGCCACCGGAGTTGTAATTTTTCTGCCAGAAGATCGAATTAGGAGAAGTGACGACCAGCCGCAGTCGACTTCCTTTCATCAAGCGGCGCGCGACGAATAATCCCGGATCGAAATCGCAGCGCACGATCTCGCCTGGATTCACGAGCTTGGCTTCGCGTAACGATTCGCGATAACGGAGGCGTCGACTATCGCTCCAAAGCGCGATGCTCGTTCCGTCGGGCTGGATTTCGTAAAGGTCCGCTTCAAGATCGACATCAGCCGTATCGATTGAAATCCACAGCGACATTTTCGGACAACCAATCATCGGCGTTTCGTTCGCAAGCGGTTCGGTATGATAAATCAAACCGTCTTTGCCGATGTTCAGCGGAAGTTTCTGATCGAGGCCGGCGGTCTTGTCGTTCGGCTCGACTCCTTCGACTTCTTCGCCGCGGTGCGTGTCCATCGGATCGTCTACGAATTCATCGGCGCCTTGAGCTGGTTGTTTTTGGGTGAGCGAGCCCGAACGGTAAACGCCATTCGCATCGCCATTTTTCGAATCGAGGTAAAACGTCTTCGGATTCGCGATCAGATTCGCGTAGCTGTCGGTGTATTTCCATTCGCCATTCGCGCCTGAATTTCCAGGGGCGAGCAAATAATAGGCGACCTGATTTTTCAAAAACGCCGGCTTCGCTCCACTCTTCATCGTCCAGTCGTACCATTGCCGATGTAGCTCGTTAAGATCGACAATCGCGCCGGGGCCAAACTTCACGCCGGCGCTTTCATCAGTCGGCGTGCGCGTGCCGGCGTGATCCCACGGGCCGATGACGAGAAAATGTTTGGCCCGCACTTCCGGTGACGCGTTTGTCATGTGATCGCGATAGTAACTCATCGCGCCCAACTCATCGCCGTCGTATTGACCGGTAATCGTCAAAATCGGCAACGAGATTTTTTTCAATTGCTCGACCGATGGAACCATCGCGTCGTAATACCCATCCGGCGTCGGATGTTTCAGGATCCGCTGAAAATTTTTCGACGGATTACCGACGAACGAATCGAGCGTGCTGAAAGCGATATGTTTCTTGTAAGCATCGAGAAATTTTACGCGCCAGAATTTTGAATCGCCGAAAAGATTTTGCTGGGGAGTGCGGCCGCTCGTGTGGGTGAACCACTGCATGTCGTAGGAATACCCGATGTTGTTCAAGACCGGGTAATCGTAGCCCGGATGCGCGGCGGCCGCGGGAACAATGGTCGCCAAGTGCGGCGGCAGTTCTTTGGCCGTCGCCCATTGATCAAACCCCGCGTAGGAGCCGCCCCACATCGCAACTTTTCCATCGCAGAAAGGTTGTTGTGCGAGCCACTCGACAACGTCGTGACCGTCGTGCGGCTCCTGCGCGAACGGCTCGAATTCGCCACCGGAATTTCCGCGGCCGCGAACATCGACCAGAGCAAAAACGTAGCCGTGCGATGCGAAGTAAGAGCCACGCGGGTGATAACTGTCGGAAATGTAAGGCGTCAGTGTAAAGACCACGGGACGCTTTGTAGTGGCGGCGGTGCCGGCCGCAATCTCTTCGCTGAGCGTGTGCGGCAAATAAAGCGTCGCATTGAGCTCAACTTTGTCCCGCATTGGAATTTTCACGCCCCAACGGACGTCGTAATCGGTCGCGGGCGGCGGCGATGGAGACGCTTCTGTTTTCGGTTCAGGCGAAGGACCTTTCGCCGGATTTGTTTGCGCGACGGCTAAAGCGCAGACCGACATCGACGCTAGAAAAAGAAGTGCGGAGCGTTGGAGCATCCGGCCATTCAACCAAACCTAATCCGCAAAACAAGTGCGCAGGCGCGTGGACAGTCTTGATTTGTCTCCGCGAAGTTTCTATACCGCCAGGATGAACACTCCCGCTCCTTCCCGATTTTCTCTACTCGCTCGATTTGCAATTTTTGCGCTTTGCGGAATCGCGAGCAGCCAGGCGGCCGACAAAGTTATTGTTCTAAAAGCCGCGCGTTTGTTCGATGGGAAATCAAAAGCGCTCGCGCAAAATGGCGTGGTCATTGTTCAAGGCAACAAGATCGTCGACGCCGGCAGTAATTTGCCCGTCCCAGCCGATGCCCAGGTGGTCGACCTCGGCGACGCGACGCTGTCGCCCGGATTCATGGATGGGCACACCCACCTGGCCCACGACTACACCGATTACAAAAGGGAGCGAATGGAACAAATCGACCTCAACGTCTCCGAGAAAGCATTGCGAGCGATCGTGCACACGCGCGCTACGGTGGAAGCCGGTTTCACGACCGTGCGAGATCTCGGGAGTCGATTTCCCGGCAGCAAGGAATTTGTCGATGTTGCATTGCGGAATTCAATTAACCGCGGCGTGATCGTTGGCCCGCGGATGCTAGTGGCAACCTATGGCGTAGGCGCGACCGGAGGACATTTCGATCCAACTAGCGGTTTTCGAGATATGCTCTTCGGCCATGAACCCGATTACGCCGAGGGAATCGCCGACGGCCCGGATGCCATCCGCAAAGCGGTGCGGTTCGAAGTAAAAAACGGCGCGGACGTGATCAAAGCCGCAGTTTCCGGTGGAGTTTTTTCACTGGCTGATGAAGTGGACACACCGCAATTCACACCCGCGGAAATGGCGGCGCTGGTTGATGAATCGCATCGGCTCCGCAAAAAGGTCGCGGTGCATTGCCACGGCGACCAAGCGGCGAAGGAAGCTATCGAAGCGGGCGTCGATTCGATCGAACACGGTTCGTTTTTAAAACCGGAGACGCTCACCTTGATGAAAAACAAGGGGACGTATTTGACGCCTACGTTGATGGCAACGGAATATATTATGAGCAAGATCGACAGTTATCCGCCCGCGGTGCAGGCGAAGGGGCGGGCCGCCGCCGCGGCACGCTCGGACATGTTCCGAAACGCGGTGAAAATGGGGATCAAAATTTCTTTCGGCACCGATGCCGGCGTTTTCCCGCACGGCCAAAACGCGAAGGAATTCAAATTGATGGTCGACTTGGGATTGCCCACAATCGACGCCTTGAAAACGGCGACCGGAAATGCGGCCGACCTTTTCGGGATCGCGCAAAAGGTTGGGACGCTTGAGAAAGGAAAATTGGCGGACGTCATCGCGATGCCGGGTGACCCGACGAGCGACATCACCGCGACTGAACGGGTCTCGTTCGTGATGAAGGAAGGAAAGATTATCCGCAACGGTCCGCCAACGAAACCGCCGGTGGCGATTTCAGCGGATTACACTGAAGAAATTCCGGCTGATTGAAAATCAGTGGTTAAACGCGACGGCGACTCTAGCGGAGTAGGTTGTCGCGTTTATATAGTAGAGCGAAACGCCACCTGCCCCGTAGACCGGATAAAACGTGTAGGGCTCACCATCGAAAAACATCGGATCGTCCCAATCGATCATGATCGGCCGTGAAACCGAGAACTCAGTCGCTGCGACAGAATCGCTCCAATTTACTCGCCAGTCGCGAAAATCGCCGCGGCCATCATATCCAACACCGCTGTACGGTGTATATCTCCAATTGCGCACGCCGTTGGTCGGAAACCAATTATCAGTCAATGCCTCGCCTTCGCTTTGCAATGCAAGGTTACGGCTGACAATGGTTCGCGTGCCGACATTGTCGATCAAGGCCGGTTGAATGTGATCTTCGCCAGCGAAGCGGTATGAATAGAATGCGATTTCGTAATCCAGACCGCCCCACTGGCTCAAATTGATTGGATGACCAAAGGCGACATCGAAAACTACGATGTGGCGATGATCGGCGGGATGGGAGGTCGCCTCGGCCGCCGGCGCGCTGATCTCGTGCTTGGCCGCCGCTTCGACCGCCGCTACCTCTTCCTTCGATGCAAACAGACTCGAATCGCGAAGCGACTTAATCAGATTATCGCTCGCCCCTTGCGACTTGAGAATCCCCTCCTGGGGCTGAGTCAGAGGATGCAGTAGTTTTCGCTCCGCCACTTCATTTTTGATCGAGAATTCCGGTTCGTGCATCCGGACCAGAAGCGACAACTCGCTAAAGCCGATAGGCTTGGCTTGGAGTTGGCAGGCAAGGAACAGGGAGACCGCGGCGATTAATAATCTATAATGAGTGGGGCTTTTCATACCACCCGGGTTTTACCAAGACCAGTAGAGGTTTTGCAAGCCAAAAGACGAGCCCCCAGGCCCGAAAACGACTTTGACAGAAGGTCACTTCGCTCTATGGTGCGCTCCCCCGTTACCCGCAGGAGAGCCTAGACACTCGTTCGTACTGCACAAAATTATGCAACAGAAACGCAGCAAGAGATATCGCGCCGCCGCCGAACAGGTGGACCGCAAAAAAGCTTATAGCCTCACCGACGCAGTCGCGACGCTGAAGAAATTTCCGCCAACCAAGTTCGATCAAACAGTCACGGTATCGTTCCGGCTCGGGGTGGATCCAAAACAATCTGACCAAATGGTGCGCGGGACGTGCGCCCTCCCACACGGCAGCGGCAAGTCAGTCCGCGTTCTCGTGTTCGCGGAAGGCGCAGCCGCCAAAGCTGCCAAAGAAGCTGGCGCCGAACACGTCGGATTCAAAGACCTGATCGAAAAGGTTCAGGAAGGATTTCAAGATTTCGACGTCGCGGTGGCGACGCCCACCGCTATGGCCGAGGTCCGGAAGCTTGGAAAGGTGCTGGGACCGCGCGGGCTCATGCCTAATCCAAAAGCTGGAACGGTTGCAGAGGACACCGCCAAGGCTGTCCAAGAAGTGAAAGCCGGCCGAGTTGAGTTCAAACTCGACAAGAACGGGAATGTCGCGGTGCCGGTTGGAAAATTTTCGTTTGAGGAAAACGCGCTGGTTGAAAATAGCAACGCAGTGATCGAAGCCGTCGTGCGCGCGCGACCGGCAACGGCGAAAGGACGTTATCTTGACGCGGTGACGTTAAGCGCGACAATGTCGCCCGGTCTGAAACTCGATCCGTCGCCGTACCTGGCCGGCCAGGCAGCGTAAGATCGAATCCGAGCCGGACCGGCACTAACTATGAGACCAGAAAAAGCCAGCATTGTTTCAGATCTCTCGAAGGAGCTAAAGGAATCTTCCTTCGTCCTGGTGACTGATTATCAGCACATGAAAGTGGACGATTTCAGCGAACTGCGGAAACGCCTGGCAGTCGCTGGCGCGGAGGTTCACGTCGTTAAGAACAGCTTTCTAAAACGGGCGATGGCCGATTCCGGTCTTGCCGCCGGCAACGGCGAGCTGACCGGACAAACCGCCGTGATCACCGGCGAGAAGGACGTTGCGCCTGTGGCCAAAGTCCTAAAAACGTTCGCGGCCGAATTTAAAAAAGCGATGTTGAAGCTAGGCTTCATCGATCGCGCCGCGGTTTCCACGAAGGAGATCGAGCAACTGGCAGATTTGCCGCCGCGAGAAGTTTTGCAGGCGCAATTGCTCGGATTGCTTCTTTCGCCGGCGACGAAGTTAGTCCGATTATTGAATGAGCCGGCGGCGTCGCTCGCACGCTTGTTGAAAGCGAAAAGCGAAAAGGAGGGCCCGCCCGCGGCGGAAACGCCGGCAACATAACAAATTTTGTAGGGCAGGCCCATCGCCTGCCTCGGCAACCGGAGCGGTTGCCCTACAATAAAACAACAACAACACTGTCCGGTCCCGCGGCCGCGGGACTTAAATTTGCGGCGGCTGCCGCAAGCGGCAATTGGAGGAATAAAATGGCAGACACAGATAAATTGGTGGAGCAACTCAGCGGCTTGTCCGTCCTCGAGGTTGCTGGATTGGTAAAAAAGCTCGAAGAAAAATGGGGCGTAAGCGCGGCGGCACCGGTAGCGGTCGCGGCAGCTCCGGCGGCAGGCGGCGGTGGTGCGGCAGCACCAGCGGCGGAAGAGAAAGCTACGTTCGACGTCATTCTGAAGGAGATGGGCGCAAACAAAATCGGCGTGATCAAGGAAATCCGCAGCGCTGTGCCGGGCTTGGGTTTGGCGGAAGCCAAGGCCCTTGTCGAAGGCGCTCCAAAGCCAATCAAGGAGGGCGTCACCAAGCAGGAAGCTGAGGAGATCAAGAAAAAGGTGGAAGCGGCTGGAGCGAAGGTCGA
>CAZFZG010000106.1:0-7231 GCA_964523205.1 uncultured Chthoniobacteraceae bacterium
AAAAAGTCGTCTCCACCTCAAACTCTTCCATTGCGAACAAACCTCAAACGCAACCTAATTACCCTTTCCCTCGGACTGGCTTGGTTGGCGGCGGTCGCTTACGCTGGACGTGTTCTTTTCCGCTACGAAACAGAACCCGGTCGCGTTGGCAACGGTGCACGGATTTGGCCCGCTGACTGTAGACTCGGGCGAACACCGGATAAGCCCACTTTAGTGATATTTGCTCATCCAAGGTGTCCTTGTACCAAGGCCACAATTGAGGAACTCAATCAAATTATGGCTCGAGTCCACGGGAGGGTTCGCGCATACGTCGTCTTTTACCAGCCAAGCGGCGCTGGCCCTGAGTGGAAAAACACAGGCCTGCAGCGAAAGGCGGCCACCATCCCTGGGATAGAGGTTGTTTCCGACGTAGACGGTTCCGAAGCCTCGCATTTCGGCGCGGAGACATCGGGGCACACCATGCTTTACGATGGTAATGGACAATTGCTCTTCAGCGGCGGCATCACGGCGTCGCGCGGTCATGTCGGCGACAATGCCGGGCAGCGCGCGATCGTGTCGCTGGTTAACGAACGAGTTACGCGCCGGACCTCGACGTTAGTGTTCGGCTGTTCGCTCAGAAACCACACTCCAATCGAGAGAACAGGGCCTTAGATGAGTGCGATGACTATTTTCCAAGAGGGTGTCGCCGCTCGCGGAGACGAACTCTTTAAGGAGCATCAGCAACAAATCTACCGCGATACCGACAACCTCTTCGCTCGGCTGATGATCCTGCAATGGCTCGCCGGAATTGGTGCGGCACTGGTCATTACGCCATTCACTTGGGACGGGGAATCGAGCGCCATTCATATACACGTCTGGGCGTCTATTTTCATTGGCGGCATCATCACAGTTTTTCCAGTATTGCTCACTCGAGTGTGTCCCGGCGCGGCGATTACTCGTCATGTCATCGCCGTGGCCCAAATGCTGATGTCAGCCCTATTGATTAGCCTCACAGGTGGTCGCATCGAAACTCATTTTCATGTCTTCGGATCCCTGGTGATTCTCTCCTTTTACCGAGATTGGCGCGTGCTTATTCCAGCGACGATCGTTGTCGCAGTTGACCACTTTTTGCGCGGCGTGTACTGGCCGTATTCCGTCTATGGCGTCTTGGTTGCCAGTCCGTGGCGATCAATCGAGCATGCCGGCTGGGTTGTATTCGAAGATCTGTTTCTGGTCATCTCCTGCCTGCGCAGCGTGCGCGAGATGCGAGCAATTGCCAGTCGTACCGCGGCTCTTGAAGCTAACGAACAGAATTTTCGCGAGATCTTTGAAGAAGCTCCGATCGGAATTGCGGTGGTAGGACTCGACGAACGATTTCGTCAAGCAAACACCACATTTTGTCAGATGCTCGGCTATTCAGAAGACGAACTGAGAGTGCGCACCCCGCTGGACGTCACCCATCCCGACGACATGGCTTTAAGCGAAGAACTTCGGGATGCGATGCTGACCACCGGCGGAAAGCATCAAACAGAAAAGCGTTATCTCCGCAAGAACGGCGAGGTTGTTTGGACCACCCGCAGTGGTTGTGTGATTCGCGATGCTTCGGGCAACCCGCGGCACTTTCTCATTATGGCCGAGGACATCTCCGAACGAAAACATGCCGAGAAGGCGCTTTGCGAAACCAATGAACAACTCGCCATGGCGCTCCAGCGCAACCAGTTGATCATGGACAGTTCTCAAGACGTGATTTGCACGATTGACTCCAATGGTCGTTTTCTGACGGTAAATGCCGCTTGTCAGTCCCTTTGGGGGTATTTGCCCGAAGAACTGGTGGGCCAAACTCATGTCAGTTTGGTTCATCCGGATGATCGTGAAAAAACTGCAGCCGCCGACGCGGACATTCGACGAACGGGCAGGCTTGTGGATTTTGTAAATCGTCAAATCCGAAAGAATGGTGACGTAGTTGATGTGCTTTGGTCAGCTACCTGGTCGGCCCGCGACCAAATTTTCTTTTGCGTGGCACATGACATTACTGAGCGTCAGCGCGCGGAGCGGGCCCTTCGGCTGGCGAAGGAAACGGCGGATCGGGCGAACCGCGCCAAGAGCGAGTTCCTCTCTCGGATGAGTCACGAATTGCGGACGCCTCTCAATGCAATCCTCGGATTCAGTCAATTGCTCGGTCGTAGAAGCCTAACAGAGTCGCAACGCGAGGGTATTAACCATATCACCAGCGCTGGCCGTCACTTGCTGGACTTGATCAACGAAGTGCTCGACATCAGTCGCATCGAGAGCGGTCGGATCCAGCTGTCGGTTGAGCCCGTGCGAGTCGGCGACGTATTGGCGGAGACGGTCGACCTAATTCGGCCGCTTGCTCACGAGCGAAACATCGAGCTATGTGCGGCGGACCAGGTCGACAGCGAGTGGCACGTTCTAGGAGATCGACAACGACTGAAGCAAGTTCTCCTCAATCTGCTAAGCAACGCGATTAAGTACACACCTATGAACGGCAGGGTCGTAATTTCCGTCGCTTTGTTAGGTGAAGACAAGATCCGGGTAGTTGTAAGTGATACCGGGCCCGGCATTGCGCCGCAGAATCTTTCTCGTCTTTTTACTCCATTTGATCGCCTCGGTGCCGAGAACTCAGAGGTGCAAGGCACTGGTCTTGGGCTCGCCTTATCTCAGCGATTGATACAGGCAATGCACGGTAACATTGGAGTCGACAGCGAGCTTGGAAAGGGCAGCACCTTTTGGGTCGAGCTACCGCGAACAATTTGTCCTTCCGAGGAAGTCTCTCAACGCCAAGCCGCCAGTAGCCGCGAAAATATTGAAACGTCGGGCTCAACGTCGAAATGCACGGTCCTGTATATCGAGGACAACCTCTCGAATCTAACGTTAATTGAAAGAATCGTTGCCGAACAGCCCGGGATCGAGCTGGTGACCGCAATGCAAGGCAAACTGGGGCTTGATCTCGCCCGTCGCCATGGACCGGATCTCATTTTACTCGATCTCCATTTGCCAGATATGCCGGGCTGGGAAGTTCTTGCTCACCTCAAGGCAACCGCTGAAACCCGAGACATTCCCACGATTGTTCTTAGCGCTGACGCGACCGCTCGCCAAATCGACAGGTTACTATGCGCAGGAGCGCAGGCTTATCTGACAAAGCCCCTGGATGTCGATCGGCTTATCGAAATCCTGGGCGAAACGAACAGGGCCGCAAGTCGAGCAGAAAAGGCTGAAACCGCGCCCTCATGACTGCGAACATTCCACCCGAGAGTTCGGACGCACCGATCAGCATTGCGCCCGTGGCGCTATCGAGCCGTGTTGTGAAGATGAAGATCCTCGTTATTGATGACGAGCCGGCTAACGTCGCGCTGCTCAAGCGAATGTTAACTGACGATGGCTATTCGCGCGTCCGCTGTATAACTGACGCCCGCGCTGCGCTGGACGCCTGTAATGACTTCGACCCAGATATCATTTTGCTCGATTTAATGATGCCGCATATAGATGGCCTAACGATTCTGCAAATGCTGCGGACGCGGCAAAGCGAAGTTTTCCTGCCAGTGCTTGTCCTAACTGCGGATGTAAACGAAGAGACACGAGTCAAGGCGCTTAGAGCCGGGGCAACCGACTTTTTACTGAAGCCTTTTGATCAACTCGAAGTGTTGTTGAGAATCGCGAACCTATTGGAAATCCGGCGCCTCCATATCCAGCTGGATACTCAGCGGGCAGCTTTTGAAGAAGCCCTGCATTCTCGAATGTCCGAATTCCGGGACACCAAACCCATCCTGAGGCCCAGCTAAAATCGTTCGGCGAAGGCGGGCTGGAAGCTTTTGATTTCTCTCGAACGCTGAAAAGGCTTATCGGCTTGGCTTCGGGCTTGGCAGCGGAAAGGCGAATGTCGCTGCCGGGGATGCCCCTGGAAGGGAAGGGCCGGGCGATGGCGACGATGTCGATGTTGCCGATGGAGATGGCGTGGGCGTGGGAGTCGGCGCTGGAATAATATTTTCCCAGTGATGCAGCGGCACGGTCGCGCCGCCGATCTCCTCGACCAGCTTTTGACAAATACTTTGCAGTTTCTCCAAATCCGGCGGGCCCAATTTCGGATCGGCCGTCCCTGGAAAAATTAGATAGGTCACTTTCAGATCGCTCACCGGCCGGTTGTACGGCGTCGCTTGCGGATTGATTTCCTTGGCAATCCGGAAGGAAGCTTCGCCTACTTTGTCGTTCGGTCCGATGTCACCAACGATTGCCGGATAAATTCCGTCGCCGAAAATGACGAGCGCATAGTCGCCGGTCTTAGCTCCATCGCGTTCGTGCGCAAACGCACCCGGAATCACGATGTAGGGGTCGGTGCTACCGATGAGAAAGCTGTATTTCTTGAGCGTGTCCACTTCCGCACGCAATTGCGTGATCGCGTTTCGTAGATCGCGTTTCCGGTCAGGCGACGTTGTCTTTGCATTGAACTCGTCCTCCGCCTTCTTCAATCGCTCTTCGGTTCCGGCGAGATAAGGATTCGGCTGTGGCGTTTTCTTCGGCCACTTGAAACTCGTGAACGGCTTGAAGTTGGTCGGAGCGCCGGTTCCTGCTGGCATCCGGTCGCCATCGGAACCGTCACAATCGACGTCCATGTCCGCCTGAAGCAAAAGCGCTTTCCGGTGCGTTTGCGGGTGCTGCAATCGCAAGACAGTCTGGCAATCGAAAAAATTGTGACGAGTCAGCAGCAGATCGAGTCGGCTCAGATTTTCGCGCAGCATTCGAAGTTTCGTGTCGTAAAGTTGGTTGAACAAAGGCGACACCGGCTCAAGCGAAAGCATGGTTGGCAGCGCTGGCAAAAGCTCCGGCAATTTGGGCGTGACTTTCGCCAACTCTTCGATGCTTCGATTCGGCGTTGGCACCCGCGGTTTCAATTTCAACTCCAGAACATAACTTTCCGGATCGACGCGCTCGGTGGTCGCGTCCGCGCCCGGAGTAGGCTCAACGCTGGAATGCAGAGTGATCCCGTTGAACAAGCGACCGGTATCCAGTTTGCCACCAATCGGCGGCGGCCGCGTCGGCGTTGGTTCCGGCGTTGGCGAAGTTGGAGCAGCTTCCCGCGGTGGGAAAAATTGCAAACGCTCCTGCGAAACCCAGCGATATAAAATTGCCGCAAAAATCGCCGTTGCTAAAAGGACGACCAGTATTCGCAACGTGCGCACACTCGTTTTCGCCACGCGGTTATTTTTTCAGCCAGGCGACAATCGCGACCAGGATTCCAATTACGCTCAAGATCGACATCAGCCCGGCCGGCATGACCTTTCCGGTACGGACAAATTTCGGAACGAATTGAGCGGCCAGTAAAAGCGAAACGATGAAGGCGGTGACGAGCCCCATCGATCGGTTGCTAGGTAAAATCCATCCGGCCACGAGCAACAAGACGCCCGTGATCGCGCCGGCGATAATCGACGGCAAGCTGCCCGCTTTCACATAGCCGATGACTCCGCCGATGATGGTCAGTGCACCGAAGATGAGAAAATAGGTACTCGTGCCGTCCATATCGCGGTTGTCGGCACTCGTAAGCCATCCAACCGGCGCTGTCCAGCCGCGCCAGCGCCGCGGATTCCACTTCGCCGATAGAGGATTATAACCCGTCTGCTACATTCGCCGGTGCATTCGTTTCAATACCGCGATGGCAAACTTTACGGCGAAGATGTCGATCTTAGTCGGATCGCGGATGAGTTTGGCACCCCGCTTTACGTCTACAGCGCGAGTACGATTCTCGATCACTACACGCGCCTCGATGCCGCGCTCGCTCCGCTCGAACACCTGATTTGCTACGCGGTCAAAGCCAACTCGAACCGGGCGATCCTGAAATTGCTCGCCAACGCCGGCGCCGGGTTCGACATCGTTTCCGGCGGTGAACTTTTTCGCGCGCTCCAGGCCGGGGCCGATCCGCAGAAGTGCACCTTCGCGGGCGTCGGCAAATCGCGGGAGGAAATCGAATACGCGCTCGATCAGCGGGTTCACAGTTTTAACGTCGAGAGCGAAGCGGAACTGGAACTGATCGACAACATCGCCGGCGCTAAAAAGTCACGCGCCCCGATCGCCTTGCGGGTTAACCCCGATGTCGATCCGCACACCCACAAATACATTTCGACTGGCTCGCACGAGAACAAGTTCGGCGTTCCGCTCAGCGACGCGCCGGCGGTTTACGGACGCGCCGCGAAGATGGCGAACATCGACCTTGTCGGCGTCCAGATGCACATCGGTTCGCAGATCACGGAAGCGGCGCCGTTCGCGGCTGCCATCGGCAAAGTCGCGCCGCTCGCCCGCGACCTGAAATCCAAATACGCCATTAAGTTCTTCAGCATTGGCGGCGGCATGGGGATCATTTACCGGCGCGCCCTGGAAAGCGGTTCGGGTAAATGGTGGCATGATCGCGGCGGCGAATCGTCTGCCTTCAGCGTGCGCGACTATGCGAACGCGATTCTTCCGCCACTGCGCGAACTTGGACTTCGCATCCTGCTGGAGCCGGGCCGATTTCTCGTCGGCAATGCCGGAGTTCTCCTTACCCGCGTGCGCTACATCAAATCCGCCTCCGGACTGATTCGTCGTGGCGAAAAATCCGGCGCCAAGAAGTTTGCTATCGTCGATGCTGGAATGAACGACCTGATTCGACCCGCGCTTTACCAGAGTTATCACGAAATCGTGCCGGTGAATCAAAGTAGGGGCGATTCACCGAATCGCCCGATTACTAATATCGATATCGTCGGACCGGTTTGTGAGTCAGGAGATTTTTTTGCGCTCGATCGGGAGATGCCAGAAATCCGCCAGGGCGATCTGCTCGCAATCATGAGCGTCGGTGCCTACGGATTCACGATGGCCTCAAATTATAATTCGCGGCCGTTGCCAGCCGAAGTGCTCGTCCGCGGCGACAAGGTTTCGCTAATTCGCAAACGCCAGACTTGGGAAGACCTGGTTCAAGATGAATTGTAAGAACCACCATGGCGATTGGGGTCAATCGCCGCTACCTGGATTTGCAGGTTTTCGGTTCCTGCATAAATAATGCTTCCCCTCGAATTGGCATGAAACGTCTCCTCCTCGTCTGCGCTTTTTCGATTCTGCCGCTCCTGGCGAAGAGCGATAACATTCCCAAAGGCGAGTGGATTCTTCTTGTCGGCGGCCCTTCGCTCAAACAGTGGGAGCAATATAAGGCCCAGCCGCACGACCATTGGTGGGCGAATTTCGTTCGCGCCGCCCGCTTGCGCACCGAACA
>CAZFZG010000106.1:7331-8628 GCA_964523205.1 uncultured Chthoniobacteraceae bacterium
TTTCGGACATTCCAACCGGGCCTGCTTCATGTTCGACTACAGCAGCAACGTGGACAGTTCGTCCAAGTCGTTCCTGCACGAGTCGCAGTTGCGCCAGATTCACGGCAACATTTTCGCGAAGAATGCTTATATCCAGAGCTGGGGCTGCCACACGGGCGAAGAAATGAGCGATTGGTGGTATCACGCCACTGGTACCAGGATGATTGGCGCGCTCGGCAAAACGCAGTTCATGATGGAAGAGCTGCCCGTCCTCACTTCGCCCGGCGGCAAGTGGGTCACGGCTTCGGAAAAACTTCCCAAGACTAACTGACCGTCGTCACACGACGGTCATGCCGACCATTGTGTCCGTCGTGCGAGATCTGATAACGCCTTAAATCGCGGGCTTGAAATTTGGGCCCAGTTGGCGCATGCAGAGGCGAACCAATCGTTGATGAAAACCGACGACCAGAGAGGCGTGAGTGTAATCTTGATCTACACTGCGCTGTTGTTTTTCCTGATCGGCCTCGCCGGACGGATGAAAGCCGATTTCCATAATCGGATGGAGATTGCCAACACCGCGTTCATCGTTGCGGCGGTCCTGGCGGCGCTGGGAGTGTTGCTCTTCCTGTTTTCGCTCGGAAAAAAACGCGGGTGAGAATTTTCTAAAACGGAAGCTAACGAGGAAAAGCAAGGCCCGTCAGAAACCAGAAAATCTTGGCTACTCTCGTTTCCTTCTGTCAGGCCTTTCCGAGATAGACACGCTCGCCGTCGACGCGCCCGCCCCGTTCGAGAAAAAATTCGCGGACTTCAGCGGGATAATATGGTTTGTCTTTGCCGGAGTTGATCTCGAGCAGAATTTGGCCGCCGGGCTTGAGGTGTCGCTCCAAGTCGTTCAGGAAAAATTGCCATTCGTCCACGGTCCAGCCACGACTTTCATCAGCATTGCGATTGAACGCCGCGGAGAATGCTGTGATTAGATCGAATTGGCGGCCTAAATCCGGCAACGGCTCGAACGCTTGGATTCTCCAGGTCAGCCGTTCGAGTCCAAACAAGTCGATCAATTCATTCGACAGGGGATAGTCGCCGACGTCGAGACCAATGCCTGAATGTCCGAACTGTTTGACCAAAAAGAGAAAAAAACCCGCGCCGCACCCGAGATCGAGAATTTGTTTCGGTGCCGAGCCTTCCAGTTTCAACTCCTCGACCCGCGGCAGATTGACCTTTAGCCAGTGTTCAACATTGGCATATTTCGCATAGCGCGCGCTCGAATCGCGATGCCGCTGCTGAATTTCGCGCAGGCGTGCGATGTCGAGCTTGG
>CAZFZG010000107.1:0-8478 GCA_964523205.1 uncultured Chthoniobacteraceae bacterium
TCGAGGTGACAAGTGACCAGTGACGAGTGACAAGTAGCAATCATGAGGCGGGCAGCGTTTCTCGGATTGCTCGGGGCATGCGTGGTCGGTGTCTCAGCGACTGCGGTATCGCTTTCGCCGGAGGGTGAAGCGGCGCGACAGGCAGCATTTGATTGGCTGCAGGTGGTCGATTCAGGCAATTACAAACACGCGGTCCTGCTGATGTCCGAAGAGGTTCGAGGCCAGCAGGATTGGCTGGGCTATTTTAATGCGCAGCGAGCGCGATTAGGTGGCGTGAACAAAAGAGAGACCGGAGAGGTGAAACACACAAAGGCGATTCCAGGTCTTGCGGGTGTTCGCAATTATGTCGTAATCGAGTTCAAGACTTCGTTCGAACGTAAACCGGTGGGGACGGAAGAAGTGGTGATGGCCAAGATGGGCTGTTGCTGGGAAGTTGTGGGTTATTCGATAGCCACAGTGACAAGTGACAGGTGAGGAGATGCAGCCGAGACGGCTGCCACCACAGTTCAAACTCCAGAACTCGTCGCTCCGGCAAATTTCAAACGTTAGATGTGATCCCGTTTCGTCTTGACCAACGCCGATGATTTGTGATAGACAAGACGTTGGCCAAGCGAGTTGCGCAAGAGACTCGAAGGGCCGCGGCAAGCAAATAACGATGAAGAGACTGGTTTTGATTTGCGCAGCTTCCCTTTGCCCCGCATTAATGGCCAAAGCGGACGTGATTCCTATTTTCGCGACCTATAAGAATACCCCGGAAAGTACGGACCACATTGTGTCTGTGGCCAGCAATCTCCTTGGCGAACCGAATTTGTTGAATCTCCTCCGGCTCGAAGACCTCGGTCTTGCCCCGGCCGGAAGCCCATTTTCGGTTACCTATCCGACCAGTAACACCGAGAACGTCTCGTGGAACCTGTCAGGTACAGGGTTCGAACTGGCGGCAATTTATATTTTCGGTGGAAGCAATGGAGCTAACCTTTATAAAATTCCCACTTCAGCGCTGATGATCTCCGGGACTGCAACGATCCATCCTCCTGTGACGGGCAATTCGGGCCATTTCGCGGATATCTCGCACACTTTGTTCCTTGCTGTACCAGTTCCTGTCCCGATACCAGAACCTTGCACTACAAGTCTCCTCTCCGTCGGAGCCATCAGTCTTTTGCTGCGAAAACTGCGCCGGCGATAACCATTGGCATTGCTCGCTGTTTCGTCTCGGACATCGCAAGGTCGAAAAAGACCGCCACCGCAGAGTCATCGGGTGAATTCGCGGTTGCTCCGTGGCTTTGGCGAAGAAAAGTAATCTGTGGTTGACGTTTCCCTCGCGCGTCGCTGCTACCGGCAAAGTGACGGCCTTAAGTCTTCCACTGAATTCGCGGCCAGCGAAATATGTTGCCGCGGATTTCAGGCTGGGCCGCCGGGCGGCGCCGTTTTCGGGCCATAAGCCCAAGTCGCCACAGTACTCCACTGTGTCGTTTTACAATTTTGTGTTGCGCGAAGTATAGCGCGCTGTTTTCTGTCACCGTTGGTTCCATCATAACCCTAATTACCTCCCGTCAGTTGTACGATCGTGGCTGATCCCCTTTTTGGTCGTCACGTTCACAAGTTTAGACGGCGGGCAATTGACAATGTTCAGCCAAATTTGTGAGCTTGTATTGCAAGCGATCGCCTGACTAGGCTGCGCGTCCCATTCCAATGAGATTCGCCGTTTTAGGTGCGCTGTGGTTTGTAATCGCTGGTCCGACAATCGCGGGAGACGCGGTCGCGATCGGATACAATTACGAGGGGGTGTGGTCGGCGGTGACCTACAATCGTTCCTCAACACCGAAAGGCGGCCCTCATTATCATGATTCGGCGCAAGCCTGCGCTTTTGCCGTGCGCGATCTTTGGAAGCGTGCCACCGACAACTTGGCTCGAACAGAAATTGTCGGCCAATCCGATCGGACCGGTTACGTAACCGTGGCCCAAGGCAAAGCAGTCAGCAGGAACAAGGACGTCACAGCAGTTGGCCGCGGAAAATCGCAGAACGAAGCGGACACGAACGCTCTCAAGAAATTGGTCGGTCGAGAAGCCACGACCGAAGTGGCCATCGTCTATCGCTACTTCACTTACGGCTTTGATTCGGGCGCGCCTTCGCGGGCGAAGCGCGCGAGCAAGCGCGTTGCGACTTCGCGATCCACCACGCGTAAGACGTAACCTGGTGAGGCGGTTAGCCGTGTGGAAATTTACTCGCAGCGCAGGGCTACAACAGGATCGACATTCAACGCGCGACGCGATGCGATCCAGCAAGCGAGCAATGAAATGATTCCGAGCAACAGACTCACGATCGCGAAACTGAAAGGGTCGTGCTCGCTGATTCCGTACATTTGACTCGCGACCAATCGCGCGAGCATGAAAGCGACGGCGAGACCGGCCGCAACGCCCGCGCCCAGCAACAACGCGCCTTCTTTGAAAATCATGCCGAGAATGCGGCTGCGTGTGGCCCCGAGCGCAAGGCGAACGCCGATCTCCCGGGTCCGCTGCTGAATCCCGTACGAGATAACGGCGTACAATCCGGCAGCGGCGAGAAAAAGTGCAGCTCCTGCGAACGATCCAATTAGCAGTAGGCTAAATCGGCGCGAGGCCAGCGCCGCGGCCAACACTTCGGTCATAGGACGAACATTGCCGACGGCGACATTTGGATCGGCATCGTGGATAGCGGCGCGCATTTGGCTTGCGCCGTAAGCTTCGCCGCCGACTTCGCCGTTGATTTTGGCCACGCAGTAATTGCTATTGCGCAGCCACACCACACTGTCTTTGTGCACCTGCCGCAGTGGCAGATACATGTCGGGCCGCGCGGGCGTTTCCAGATTCGTTTGCTTGACCGGCCCAACAATTCCGATGATCTCGATCGCTCGCGGCTCTGCATCGTTGTCATCGACCATCACGCGCTGCCCGATCGGCGAGCGATCGGCAAAATGATTTTTCGCCAGCACGCTACTGACGATCCCCACTGTCGGACGATCGCCGCTGTCTTCCTCCGTGAAATAGCGCCCGGCCACCAGCGGAATGCCCATCGCGCGAAAATAATCCGGCGTCACCATCCGATAATTGGTGGACGGTCTGTCCTCGGGCTTGGCCGGCGGCTGGTCCGATCGAGTGAAATGAACGAAGGCAAGGCTTTTCGGCGCGAGCGGAAGGATCGACACCAAACCGGAGTTTTGTATTCCGGGAAGCGCGCTCAAACGCGTCTGCAACTTCTCGTAAAATTGAACAATGGCCGCGCGATCAGTGTAACCAACCTGCGGCAGCGAAAAGCGAACCGTCAGCACATTGGTGGAATCGAACCCGGGTTGTTCGCTGCTCAAGCGGGCAAAGCTGCGAAACAACAGCCCCGCGTTTGCCAGCAACACCAGGGCCAGCGCGATTTGTCCCGCGACGAGCCACGTCCGCAATCGTGACTGCAACCCGCCGCCGGCGGCGCCGCGACCGCCTGATACCAGAGCGTCACGCAGATCGGACCGCGACAGTAACCAGGCTGGCGCCAGCCCGCAGACGATCGTCGCCAGTAAAGTGACGACGCCGGCGAACACGAATACTTTCCAATCGAGCGAAAAAGTCTCGATTCGTGGCAGATCGGCCGGAACCAATCGAAGCAGTGCGTTCTGAGCGATGATGTCGATGAAAAGGCCTAACGAAGCGCCGATGATCGCCACCACGAAACTTTCCGCCATCAAAAGACAGATCAATCGCCGGCGAGTTGCGCCCAATGCCGTTCGCACAGCAAGTTCGCGTTGCCGCGCGCCGGCTCGTGACAACGATATGCCCGCGAGATTTGTGCAGCCGACCAACAACACGGCTACCGCTGCGCAAAAAATCGTCAGCAGTATTGACTGTACGTTCGTGACAATCTCTTCCGTGATCGGAAACATCGTAATGCCGATCTTTCCCGCGTCGGTGTCGGGATATTGTCGATGCATGTTCTGCCGGATCGAATCGAGCTCTGCGTGCGCTTGTTGGACGGTGACGTTCGGTTTTAACCGGCCGAACATTCGCAGGAAGTTAACCGAATTGCGCAGGTTGCGGCGCGGATCGGACTCCGGTTGCAACGGCGCCACGATGTCCGTGTCGAGATTCGGAAGCGCGAAGCTGCTCGGTAAAACGCCGACGATCTGCCGCGATTCCCCATTCACGTTGACGGAACGGCCAATGACATCGGGACTTTTCGCGTAGCGCCGCGCCCAAAGCCCGTAGCTAATCATCGCCACCGGCTCGGCGCCGTTTTTGTCGTCGGCCGGAATCAAAGTTCGCCCGAGCAACGGTCGCACTCCCAGAATCGAAGACGCGTTCGCGGTTACGCGCACGCCTTGAACGCGTTCTGGTTCGCCTGAGTCCTGCAAGCTTGGATTAAAAGACGCGACCGCGCCTAGCTCGTCGAACGACCGGTTTTGATCGCGATAATCGCAGTAGTCTGGCAACGAAAAATTAGCACGCGGATTATCCGGACGCTGTGAGTAGATCCATAGAAGTCGTTGCGGCTGGGCGAAACCGAACGGCCGAAGCAGCACTACGTTAACGACGGAGAACGCAGAGATCGTTGCGCCAATGCCCAACGCGAGCGTCATCACAGCGACGGCAAAGAACGCCGGAGATTTTCTTAACGTGCGCAAACTGAACCGCACGTCCTGAATGAGAGCGTCGAGAAAATTTCCGCCGAGCGCTTCCCGGCATTCCTCCTTGAATTTCTCGGTGCTCCCAAACTCGATCCGCGCACGACGTTCAGCCTCGGCCCTATCCAATCCAGAGCGTTCGAGGCGCTCCGTATGAAGCCGGATGTGCTCGCTCAGCTCCGTCTCCAACTCATTGTCGACCTTGGCCCGACCAAAGAACCTTCGGCCTAACGAACGCAAATAGGCGAGCAGTTTCATGTTTGCTGCGGTCGAGCCGCCAGCGCCGCCGTCACCGCTGCGACCGTTCGATTCCAACCATCGGTTTCTTCATGTAACCGTTTTCGTCCCCGCCCCGTCAGCTCATAAAACTTCGCTCGCCGATTATTTTCAGAGGTGCCCCACTCTGGTTTAAGCAGTCCCTGCCTAACAAGACGGAACAAGGCGGGATAGAGTGCGCCTTGCTCGATGAGCAACTTGCCGCCCGAGATCTGTTCGATGCGCGAGAGCACAGCGTAGCCATGGAGTGGTCCGAGGGAAACCGCCTTTAGAATGAGAAGATCGAGCGTGCCGGGAAGGAGTTCAGCTTCGTCGCTCATGTGTCTCCTAAGTTGATTAGGAGACTAACATGATCTCTCCTAAGCTGTCAAGGAGAAGGGATAATTACTTCTTCTATTACTTACCACTGGTCACTGGTCACTTTCGCTGCAATCGTAAACAATGAACCCGCCACCAGCCGTCGCGTTTCTAATCGCTTTCGCGTGTGGAACCGTGATTTCAGCGGAGCCGAGCGCTGTCCCTTCGCCAACAACCGCCGGTCCAAGATTGGAATTTGATCATGTTTGGATCGTCGTTGCCCGCGATGCACCGGAGCGATCGGCGCTTGCGCGCGCGGGATTAATAATTTCGCCGGAGGTGAATCGCCATGACGGACAAGGAACTGCTTCGATTAGTGCCGAGTTCCGAAATTCCTACCTCGAGCTGATGTGGCCGGATCCAACAGTCTCGGTTGCGCCCGGCGCGGAACGAGGCGTCGAAAAGTTCAAGAACCGGATGAATTGGAAAACGAGCGGTTGGTGCCCGATCGGGATTGGACTTCATCAGGTTGGACCGAGCGCGCCTTTGCCGTTTCCGACATGGACAATTGCGCCCGACTGGATGCCCAAGGGAACGGCGATCGAAATTCTTACGGCGCGCGATGACACCAAGAGCCCGTCGTTCTTCATTGAACCGCCAGAACTCGCGGTGAAGGAAAATTTCAAGATCAACAAGGCGGCATCAAACCATCCGATCGGTGTCGAACGTGTTACTGAGCTTCGATTAGTCAGGCCAAAAGAATATCAACTGGTGCCCGCGTTCACGTATTTAGAAAGAGCCGGGATTTTCAAATCCAGCGAAGGACCAGAATGGGCTATCGAAATCGCATTCGACTCGGGCCGCAAAGCCCAAACGAAAGATCTGCGGCCCGATCTTCCGTTAATCATTCATTATTAGGAGCGCCCAGCACGGCGCTTCAGGATTTCAGTTGTCAAACTATCAGCGTTTCGGCGTTTCAAAAGAATGTTTAGATCTCACCACATCTCACTAGGAACGTTTCCATCGGGGCCAATCATGATGGGCGGGCTCATCCTTCAAGGATAATATTTCCGGCGGAACGCCGAGCCATTCCGCTGCCTGGCCACGATCCCGAAATGCTCGCGCTTGGATTGGCGTGCCCTCCATCAGCGATTCGTACAAACGCGCGATGCTAAAACCGACCCAGTCTTCGCAGAATAAACTGGAGCGCACTGGACGCCCGGCGAATTGACCAGCCCTTTTTTGCGCAAATTCAAAGACGTGACGAGTTCGAATGGCAACGGATGTTATTTGGCTCAAGTCAATGTAGCGATTGAACGAGAGAAATACTCTCTCGATGTCTGTGATCCATTCCGCGATCTGATCGAGCATTAAATCATCAAGAGCACCTTTCGGTTGCCAGGTTACCAGGCTGTAATCGTCGTAGTGACGCAAACCGGGCGGCCCGACGAGGTGCCTCGAAATCGGCGGCGGCGTGCTTGAACCGCCGGGCTCGGGAGGTGAATCCATGGCGATCACAAAAGGTCGGAAATGGTCGCGCTTCTGGATATAAGACTAAGGTCCGATGCCAAGGCAGAAAGCGTCCAAGCTGTCCTCGGGATTCGTCTTGGTTCATGTCAATTCATGGTTGGTCGAAAAGGTTGATCTGCTTCGGCAAGATTTCCGCCGCCGCTGAAAGCTTTTGCATGACAAGCCGGCGTGGCAGGCACGAACAACCGCGAGTTTACTTCACTCGTCACTCGTCACTTACCATGCAATGGTAAACAATGAACGCGAGACGAACCTTCGCATTGCTGTTCGCCTTCGCATGTACCTGCGCGATGGCAGCGGAGCCGAGTGCGACACCGACACCGTCAGCAGCGGTGGCTGAGTCCCCTGCTCTGACGATCGCTGAATCGGTCACGGACTTGTCGGCGCAACGCGCCGCCGCCGAACGGTCGAAGATTTACAAAGCTGGCGTTGATTACAGCAAATGGCTCGATCAGATCGGGAAGGATTCCGGCAGCGCGTTTTTGCAGCGAACAGTTTTCGAGCACGTCACCTGGATGCGGTTGTTTGCCGCAGTTGCAGCATTGGTGTTGTTGTCGATCTTGGCCGGTTCGTTCGTTTGGATTGTTCGACGACGCGCGGGCGAAATTAAATCGAGAAAACATCAATCTGCGCTACAACTCGCCGCATCGGCGCTTCGCAAACCCTTCGCGTTTTTTGTTTGGATGTGCGGCGGTGCATTTGCCTTGATGCCGATCGCGACCGGCATCATCGGCCGGCCGACGCGCATTTTCTACGTCGGCGTGCTCACCGCGATTCTCTACGCCGGTTGGATCATCGCCCTGCTCTGGCTGGTGTTCCGAGCCACTCTGGCAGTGGAAAAACGGATGAACCAGTGGGCTGACCGCACCGGCAGCGTTATCGGCAAGGTAATTATTCCGATTCTCGGCCACACGTTGCGCCTGTCGGTGCCGTTGCTCGGCGTCATTCTTTTGCTCCCGCTGCTGCGTCTGCCGGAGAACTGGACCTGGGTCACGCAAAAGGGATTCGGCATTTTGCTCATCGTCGCGTTTTCGGTCCTGATTATTCGCGGCGTCAACGCGGTCCAGGCCGCGCTGTTGAGCGGCCGTCGATTGGACGCAACGGACAGTCTTTCCGCGCGAAAAATTTTCACCCAGGTCTCCGTCATTCGAAAGATAATCGTGACCGTGGTCGTGATCCTCGCCACCGGGTCGATCCTGATGATGTTCGATCCGGTCCGGCAATTCGGCACTAGCATTCTCGCCTCGGCCGGCATCGCGGGCATCGTGATCGGTTTTGCCGCGCAGAAAACTTTGGGGAACGTGCTCGCCGGAATTCAGATCGCGCTCACTCAACCACTGCTCATCGACGACATCGTGGTGGTCGAGGGCGAGTTCGGGCAAATCGAAGAGATCACGCTCACGTATGTCACGGTGCGGACGTGGGACCTGCGACGGTTGGTGTTGCCGATCACTTATTTTGTCGAGAAACCGTTCCAGAATTGGAGCCGCGTTTCGACCGAATTGCTTGGCACCGTGATTGTCTATCTCGATTATCAGGCGCCGATGGGCGAGCTGCGCAAAGAATTGAAACGACTCGTGGAGAACAACCCGAAATGGGACAAACGAGTTTGCGGATTGCAGGTCACCGACGCCAAACAAGGCACCATCGAAGTCCGCGCGTTAGTCAGCGGCGCCGATCCGGGCAAGTTAGGCGATCTTCGTGCCGAAGTGCGCGAAGGCCTGATCAACTT
>CAZFZG010000108.1:0-8450 GCA_964523205.1 uncultured Chthoniobacteraceae bacterium
GCGATCGTTCACCGCCGCGGCGATGTGCATCGGGCCACTGTCCACGCTGATCACGAATTTCGCGACCCGGATCAGCCGAACCAATTGCAGAAGTGAGGTTCGATTTGTGAGCTCGACGCAATTCTCGGCGACGTCGATCTGCCGACTCGTTTTTCCAACCACCACAACGCGTGTCGGTGCGAATGCGATGCAGATTTCTTCGATGAGTTTGTTGGTCAGCGATTTTCCGTTCCCGCGTGCGAACGGATGCAGCAAGATAAACGGCGGATATTCGTCGAAACGCGGCAACGGATCGCCGGTGGGCAAAGGACAGCGCAACGCGTCACCGATCCTCGCGCCGGCCAGCTCCGCCAGCTTCAGATAACGCTCCACCGCGTGTTCACGTTTATTCACTTTGGCGGTTTTGGTGTAGAGGAACCGCGAGCCTTCGCGACTGTCGCTCATTCCGTAAACCTCCTTCGCGCCGCTGGCCCGCGCGATCAGCGCGCTGCGGATGAGTCCTTGAAAATCGAGCGCGAGATCAGGCTTCAGCTTTCGCGTTTCCTTGAACCACGGCCCGAATTTCACCGGCGCGCCGAGTCCGCTGAAATCGCGGCGAGGAAAAACGTGGATGTGGTTCACGTCCGGATTGCCCCGCAGCAGGGGCGTAAATTCCGGATTCATCACCCAGGTAATTTTGGCTATCGGGTGCGCGTCATGAATCGCCGCCACGGCAGGTAAGGTGTGCACAATGTCGCCGAGCGAGCTGGGTTTGATGACAAGAATCGACTCCATTCGTTAAATCGTCATCTGCCAATCGCGAGGCGGTCCGCTAACAAAGGGGGCAGTCCGGCGTCGACAATTTTTTTCTGGACGCTCCCGAGATCGTATTTCACACGGCGCTGTTCGACCTCGTTGCTCTCGATGTGATAGATGCAATAAGCGGCGCGCCAATCGCCATCGCGCGGCTGGCCGACGCTGCCAACATTAATGAAATATTTGTTCGCTGGATCGATCCGCAGTTTTTCGATGCGCTGGCGTTGCACCCCTTCGTCTCGGATAAATCCCATCGGCACGTGAGTGTGACCGGCAAAGCAAACGGTGGTTTGCTGGTAAGCGAAGCTCGCAGCTGCGTCGAGATTATTGAAAACGTAGCCCCATTGGCCGGGCGTATCCAGGGTCGCGTGGACGATGGTGAAATCGTGCACTTGCATCTGCAACTTCAGTCCGCGCAACCATTCCTTGTCCTCTTCGGTCAAGTGATCGCGGGTCCATTGGATCGCGGCCTCAGCCATCTCGTTGAAATCGCGCGATGACTCAAGGAGCGATGCCTGCTCGTCGTGGTTGCCTTTCACGATCGGGCAATCCATCTCACGCACGCGCTCGACACACTCGTGCGGATTCGCGTTGTAACCGACAATGTCGCCCAGACAAACGAAGTCGGTGCAGTTGTTTTCGCGCGCATCCGCCAACACGGCGTCGAACGCTTCGAGGTTGGCGTGGATGTCGCTGAAAATGGCAAAGCGCATCTTTATCGTTGAAGGCTTGAAGCGTTACAAGGGTACAGAGCGAAAAGCAAACTGGTTCAATGCTTTAACGGTTCGGGATCGGGAATGCGCTGGGCCCGAGGAATGTTCAGCTTGCTCTCGAGAAACTTCAGGCGCTGGATCAACGTTGGCAGACGTTCCTGCTCGCCTTCATCGTAAAGCCGGCGCAACTGAATGTAGGCCTGCGGCTCCCAGCCTTCACAATAGGAAAGCTCGTAGGCCGAGAACCGCCGCTCGTAGCTCGGCGCGCCGGGACAATCGGCCGCTTTCCGGTAAAATTCCGAAGCCCGCGCGTGGTCGTTGTATTTCTCGCGATAAAGCCGCGCCAAAGATTCGTAGAGCTTGGGGTTGCGCGGATTATTTTCGATCCCGCGTTCCAGGAAATCCTTTCCGAGCGCGAAATATTCGCGCTGGGCCTTCACGCGCAATGCCAAACGCGGCTGGGACTTGTCGTTTAGTGCCGCGGCGCTGGCGTTCCAGGCCATGTGCCACGCGGCGGTGTCCCAGAACAGCGGAGCGTGCGGTTGCAAGAGTGTGACTTGTCGAAACAAAAACAAAACGCGGGCCCATTCGGTTCGCTCCCAGGCGGCGTAGGCCTGAATAAAAAGAAAATCGGCCAGCATCGCGCGAAAACCGCTGAGCGCCGCCACGAAACCGAGCTGACCGATTCTCTCGCGCACATCCAGATTCAATTCGAAGTCGCCAACGTGCGCTTGTCGATGTTCCAGTGTCAGGGCGCGCTCCGCCGGCAGCTTAAGCCCTCCAAAGACGAGAACTGTCGCGAGTGCGAGAAGGATGCGGCTCACAATTCTTTCCCGTAAAACACAAACGTCGCCGCCAGGGTGTAGATAGCAGTGTAAAAGAATCCAAGCAACGCCGTCTTGGAGAAAATCGCCAGTGGAATTACCGCGCCAGCAACAATCTCATCGATAAGATTGAATGCTTGCAGGTCGGGAAATATTAGCGCGACCAGCGCGAGAAATCCTTGGGTAAGCCAGGAGGCGCCTTGTTGTTCGAGCCAATATTCGCGGGCCGTTGCCTGCAAGTGCCCGATAAAATAGATGAACAGCATCACTACCACGGTGAAAATGTTTGTGGTCGCAAATGTTGAAACAAAGAGCGTGAGCGCAGCGAGGAGACAAGCTTTCAAAAGTATGACGGCAACGCCCGCGAAGATGTTGATGTTAAGACCGGCCGCGCGGACGGCGTTTAAGGCGTCGCTCAACTGCTCCGATGGCGCGTTGGTCAACTCGCGTGCGGTTTCATGGAGCGCCGTTTGCTCGCGAAAATACAGAACCGTCACAAACAGCGCGGCCATGATGGCCATACTGATAACGAGCAGCAGGAGGGCGCCGAAAAGTTTGCCGAGCAGATACTCAAACCGCGGCACCGGTTTGGCCAAAATTGTGTAGATGGTGCGGTCTTCAATGTCTTGCGGGATCAGTCGCGCCGTCGCCACAATCGCCAACAGCGAACTAAACATCGACATCGCTCCCAGCGACACGTCCTTCAAGATCTGGAACTCCTGTTGAAACGCGAACCGAGCCATGAAGACGGAGCTGCCGATCAGGACCAGGCCGAAGATCAGTAACACGTAAAAAACCTTTTGCCGCGTTAGCTCGGTCAGAGTGTTCGTCGTGATCGCGAAAATGCGACCGGGCGAGAAAACGCGATGCGGCGTCGGCTCCATTAGTTTACCCGCGAATAACGCGAATCGACGCCAATATTCTGAAGGAAACGTTCATTCGCGTTTATTTGCGTCATTCGCGGGCTGACTTTCCTCTGTCGCTTGAAGGAACAATCGTTCGAGCGTGGTGGTCGATCTTCGGTGCTCGACCACTTTTGCCTTCGATTTGGTCGCGAGCTTCTCGATTTCTTTCACCAGTTTTTCCGACGCGTTCTCCAAGACCAACTCGGTTCGATCTTCGATCGCGATGAGTTCGTCGAGCGGTCCTTCGCAAACCAGCGTTCCTTTGGCCAGAATTCCAACCCGATCGCAAGTCTCCTGAACATGCTCAAGCAGGTGCGACGAAACCAGCACCGTCACGCCATGGTTCTTAAGATCGACAATGAGATCGCGAATGTCGCGCGAGCCGGCCGGATCGACGCCGGCCGTCGGCTCATCGAGAACGACCAGCTTCGGCGCATTGATCAGTGCCTGCGCCAGACCGATCCGTTGCAACATTCCCTTCGAGTAAGTCCCGAGTCGTTGCTTCCGTGCGTTGGTCAGCCCGACCAGCTCGAGTAAATCGGCGACCCGTTCTTTTAATTGGGAGCCGCTGAGCCGGCAAAGCTTTCCGAAAAACCGCAGCGTTTCTTCGCCGGTGAGAAATTTGTAGAAGTAAGGATTCTCCGGGAGAAAGCCAACCGCCTCGCGCGTTGCCACCCGCGCGCTGTCGTGTCCGAAGATTTGGGTTCGGCCACGGGTTGGCGAAATGAGGCCGAGAATAATCTTGAGCGTTGTGCTTTTGCCGGAGCCGTTCGGACCGAGCAGGCCGTAAACCTCTCCGGTCTCGACCTGCAGATGCAGATCGCGCACCGCCACGATCGATGGTTTGCGAAACCGAATCGGAAAGACTTTGGTCAGCCCTTCCACCGAGACCGCCGAATCAGTCATGGCGAATGTCGAAGCCGCGTGCCTTCACCGGTTCGGCGAGCGCCGTGCGGGTTTGCTTGTCGATGTGCGAACGCAATTCGCTTTCCATCACCGAGTCCAAAAATGCGAAGACTTCGCTTTCGGCGCCGCTCACCTCAAGCTCGACCCGGCCGTCGGGCAGATTTCGGACCCAACCGACCACATCAAAACCCTTGGCGATCTGCCGAATGGTCCACCGAAAACCAACGCCCTGAACATTGCCTTCGTAAAAAACCTGAAGCGAAATCATCGCTGCGCGCAAAAGATACTGGATGGTTGATACTAGATGCTGGATGGCGCAGTCAACGCCTCATCGAGAATCGAGCATCCAGTATCGAGTATCGGTTCCTACTTGTAGGAATAAACCAGGCAAACGCTGCTTTCGTTGCCTTCGACCAGATCGACCATCACGTAATATTGACCGCTGCTGGTCGGCGAGAATCCGGCGGCGGCTTTCTCGGCTTCGTTATAAGCCTCGGTCTGCACCAGTTTGCCGGTTTCGTCGTAAACGTTTACCCCGAGTTTCTTCGCCGCGTCGGTCGCGCCGACCGAAAACCAATATTGATTCCCTGCGTAGAGATTCACCGCAATCAACGCGTGGTCTTTTGGCTTGATCGTGCCGGACCAATGCCCGTCGCGCATTTTGAATCCTTCGTTCGTAAACGCGCCCGCGAGATCGAGCGCGGCTTTGCGCGCGGCCACCTGATTGTCGCTTTCGGGTTCCGCGAATGCGCCGGACATCGTCAGCGCAATCGCGGCGAAGATCGACATCGCGAAGATCGAGATCTTCATTTGTCTTCCTTCGCCTGGATCCGGGTCATGATCTTGCCGACGGCTTCGTTCACTTTTTTCACTTCATCGGCCGTTGGCGCTTTGCCGGGCGGAAAATTGACCAACTTTTCAACCGCTGGAAGTTCGCCGGTCACATCTTTGACCAGCGGTTCGTCTTTCACCTCCGGCGAAACTTCGTTCAACTTCGTTTGGATGAAATTCACCAGCGCGGGCTGGCGCAAAACCTTGGCCGCGCGTTCGTCATAATTTTGCAAGACCGACGCGCTCACGACCTGCGTCCCGCGGATCCAACCGCCGACGCTCACCAAAATCACCAGGTCTTGGTCGCGATGCGTCTGCATCGACGATTTCACTTCGTTCTGGGTCGCTTCGAGTTCTTCCTGAAGCGCGTCCCATTCGTTGTTTTCGGCAAACTCGTTGATGCTGTTTCCGCGGCTGAGCACGTTCTCGCTCACGCCCAACGCTTTCGCCAATTTAATAATGTCGGTGCCGATGTTTTTGACCTGCTGACTGTCTTTCGCTTCAACCGCGATGAAACCGTCCGCGATCAGGCCGCCGAGATTGAGGGCGATCTGCGCCCGGTTCTTGTAATTGGTCCCGATCGGGCCGCGCATTTGTCCGACCCAATTCGGTTTACCGGGTTTCTCGAGCGCGGCGAAAAGTTCGCCCGGAGTCGGAATGCTGATCTCGTCGAGTCGGATCGCTTTCGCCATTTGTTCGGCGGGCAGACGTGCCGGTTCCGCGCCGATCAAGATGCAGCAACTAAAGAGAAATGCGATGGCGCCGAAGCGCTTGGCAGGCCTCATGAATCGCCAAGCGTACGCACGCTCAGGAAGATTGCCAATAAGAACTTGCGGCCGAACCCGAAATCCGAAGTCCGAATCTCGAAACAAATTCGAAATTCGAATGAGCAATGCCCAAGCGTCCCGCCCAGCCATTCGGCTTTCCAATTCGCTATTTAGATTTGAACATTGTTTCGTATTTCGATATTGGGATTTCGCGTTTTTCCGCGCAGCTATGGCGAAGACCTCTATTCAAAACGTTCAGGCGCGCGAGATTCTCGATTCGCGCGGCAATCCAACCGTCGAAGTCGACGTCCGACTCGAAGGCGGTGCGCTGGGCCGTGCAGCGGTGCCAAGTGGCGCCAGTACTGGCGAACACGAGGCCTGGGAATTGCGCGATGGCGATAAAAAACGTTACGGCGGCAAAGGCGTGCTCAAAGCTGTCGGGAACGTGAATGAGAAAATCGCGCCCGCGATCAAAGGTTGGGATGCGCGCGACCAGGCGAAGATCGACCACGCTATGATCAAGATGGACGGATCGGCCAACAAAAAGAATCTCGGCGCGAACGCGCTGCTCGGAGTCTCGCTCGCGGTCGCGCACGCAGCGGCCGCCGCAGAAAGCAAACCCCTCTTTCGTTATCTCGGCGGCGATGATGCTCGCGTTTTGCCGGTGCCGATGATGAACATTCTCAACGCAGGCGCGCATTCCGACGCGCCGATCGATTTCCAGGAATTCATGATCGTGCCGCGCGGCGCTCCGACTTTTGCTGAAGGTTTGCGTTATGGCGCCGAAGTTTTTCACGCGCTCAGAAGCGTGCTGAAAGATCGCGGCCTTTCCACCAATGTCGGCGACGAAGGCGGTTTCGCGCCGCAACTGAAATCAGCCGACGACGCGCTCGAATCTATTATCAAAGCAATCGAGAAGGCCGGCTACAAAGCCGGCAAAGAAATTTTCATCGCGCTCGACGTCGCGTCGTCTGAGTTCTTCGATAAAAAGCAAAACGTCTACGTTTTCAAAAAGTCGACCGGTTCGAAAAAGACCGCCGAGGAGTTGATCGAGTACTATGTCGATCTTTGTGGACGATTTCCGATCGCTTCGATCGAAGATGGCTGCGCCGAGAACGATTGGGACGGCTGGAAGAAATTAACGGCCAAGCTCGGGAAAAAGATTCAGCTCGTCGGCGACGATCTGTTCGTCACCAACGTAAAGTTTCTGGAACGCGGAATCAAAGAACACGTCGCGAATTCGATTTTGATCAAGGTCAATCAGATCGGCACGCTCACCGAGACGTTGGCCACGATCGATCTCGCCAAGAAAAATAATTACACGTCGGTCATCAGTCATCGCTCCGGCGAAACCGAAGACACGACGATTGCCGATATCGCAGTCGCGACCAATGCCGGCCAGATTAAAACCGGTTCGCTTTGCCGGACCGATCGTGTCGCTAAGTACAATCAACTTCTCCGAATCGCCCAAGAACTTGGTGACAAAGCAGAGTACGGGTGCTGAGTCGTTGCGAGGCGGATTTAGTGCCGCCTTTGCTGTCATGTTGAGCATAGCGAAACATCTCTGACTTCCTTTGGCCAGAAACGATCAGAGATTCTTCGCTTTGCTCAGAATGACATTTGGAAATTGCCGAAGAACTTGGTGACAAAGCGATTTACGGCGGTAATATCCGCCGATAGTGGATTACACGGATTTCCGGGCGCGACGTGAAGCTACCGTTTGGCAGCGTTGGAACCGTGTCCTCCTCACTCTGCTTCTGCTCTCGGTCTGGCTCGTCATCGTGAGTCTGTTCGTGCCGCCCTATAAAAAACTGAAACTCGGCCACGAGGAGATCGACAAGCTCCAGGCCCAACGCGACGAACAAAAGGCGTTGCTCTCCAAACAGACCCGCGAAGTGAATTTGCTCAAGACCGATCCCGCGTATTTGGAAACGATCGCCCGGGACCGGCTTGATCTGATGAAGGAAGGCGAAACCATTTTCCGGATCGAGTCCTCTGCCGCCCAGGCGGACAAGCGCAAAGATTCCGCGCGGCGATAAATCGCCGCGAAATCCGAAACTCGAAATCCGAATTCCGAAACAATTTCGAAAAATCAATGAAAACACTGCTCGTAGCAATCAGTGTTATGGTCGCAACGTCGGTTCAGGGGTCGGATGTTCTGACATCGAACCTGCTCGTTGGATCTTGGCGTTCGGAACAAGGATACAAATGCTATTTTCATGCTGATGGCACTTGGGAAGTGCATGCATGGGATATGATCGACGCCGGCACGTGGAAATTGCGTAATCAGAAACAGCTCGAGCTGACTTATATCATCGACAAAAAGGTGATTAAGCGAGAGATCGTCGCTATCGATCGCGTCGTGCATGAAACTTTGCATGTCCGGACGGGCGAAGGACGCGACGTGTGGCTCAAGCAGCCGAGCTACTGATTTCGTTTAGAATTTCGAGCTTTGGTCATTCGGATTTGTTTCGACATTCGACATTCGGATTTCGGATTTGAGGTAGGGGCCGTTGCCCCTAACGGATCCGAGCCGGATTGGCATTGCGGGCGATTGAGGGCAATCGCCCCTACCTTTGCATCTGACTTGCTTCACACTATCTTGCCTGATGCCTGCCGAAACCACCGTTGACGCCGAAGATTTGAAATCGCGGGTGCGCGAGCTGCGGAGGTTTCTTTGACCTGCCCAAACTGCAGGAAAAATTGACC
>CAZFZG010000109.1:0-8438 GCA_964523205.1 uncultured Chthoniobacteraceae bacterium
CAACGCCACCACCGAAGCAAACAGCAAATGCTGCGACGGCGGGAGCTGCTGCTGATGAATCGGTTTGCACAGAGACTCGCGACGCACTCAATCTCGCTGCGCCGCGGACGCCCCGAGACTCTTCAAGTCAATGTGGGCAAGCTGTGCAATCTCGTTTGCACCCATTGTCACGTGAATGCCGGACCGAAACGGAAAGAGATCATGAGCCGCGACACGATCGACCGCGTGATCGATTGGCTGGCGAAGACTGATATTCCAATTGTCGATCTTACTGGCGGCGCGCCAGAAATGATTCCGGACTTTCGTTATTTCATCGAAAGAATCTGCGCAATCGAACCGAAGCGGCACGTGATCGATCGCTGCAATCTGACGATCCTCCTTGAGCCCGGCTACGAAGATCTCACGGAATTTCTCGCGAACCGAAAAGTTGAGATCATCGCTTCAATGCCGTGTTACACGCCAGAAAATGTAAACGCGCAACGTGGCGAAGGCGTTTTCGAAGGAAGTATTGGCGCGCTCCGGCTCTTGAACTCGCTAGGCTACGGTGTTGATGTCGATCTTCCGTTGCATCTCGTTTACAACCCGGTCGGCGCGTTTCTGCCTGGTCCACAGGCGGAATTGGAAGCCGACTACAAACGTGAATTGAAAAAACATTTCGGGATCGTGTTCAACAAACTCTACACCATCACGAACCTGCCGATCGCGCGTTTCGCCGCTTATCTGCGCCACAACAATAAGCTCGACGAATACATGCAGCTGCTGATGGACGCGTTTAATCCAGCGACCATCGACGGCTTGATGTGCCGCAACACCATTAGCGTGGGCTGGCGCGGCGAAGTTTACGATTGCGATTTCAATCAGCAGCTCGGCATGCAGTGGGAAAATGGGCGGCGCCTTTTTCTATGGGACATCAACCCGGACAAGATCGACAATCACGAAATCATGACCGGCAATCACTGTTTCGGTTGCACCGCCGGCGCGGGTTCGACCTGCGGCGGCGCGATTGTTGCCTAGCAAATCGCGCTATTCGAGCGGAAACTCGATTCGCTCTTCCGGTTCGCGCGCGATCAGATTATTGCGCGCGATGATCCGGGCGCAAGTGTTCCAGCGTAGCAGCGCGTCATCGTGACCCAACGGCCGGATCTTCTCTGCCTTTTCGAACCAATCCATCGCTTCGCGAAAAAGATCGTAGGCCTGGAACCGGCAGTCCGGCGCGTTCTGGCGAAGCTTCGCTTTGCCGCGTCTCTCCGCCACGATCCCCGTGTAATACACGCGATCGTATTCCGATTTCATTCGCGACAGCAGCTCCTTGGTTTGCGTGTCGCTGACCGCGTAACCTTTTTCGAATCGATCGGTTAACGCGAGGAGCAAGGTAATGATCGCCTGTTGGTTTTCGGGATCTGTCTTAAGAATGTCCAAGCAGATGCTCTCGGCTTCGCCCGGCTCGTTCAACAACCGATACCGCTCCGCCTTTTCCAGCGCTGCCGGAATCGCCTCCTTGGAAAGTGCTTTTAGCTCGGACATGGAATCCGTGATTCGTTACATCGTTAAATCGTTAGATCGGAAAAGACAAACCGATTCACGATTCTCGCTTCACGAATCACGCTTTCGCTTCAACCACCGCCAAAACCAGCCAAACGGATCATAGAACTTGTCCACCACGCGCTCTTTCAATGGAATGATTCCGTTGTCGGTGATCTCAATACTTTCAGGGCAAACCTTGGTGCAACATTTGGTGATGTTGCAAAACCCGATGCCCTGAGTGTTTCGCAGCTCCTCGATACGGTCTTCGGTGTCGAGTGGATGCATTTCCAGTGCGGCCACGTGAATTAGAAATCTCGGGCCAATGAATTTGTTGTGCAGCCGATGATCACGCAGCACATGGCAAACGTCCTGACAAAGAAAACATTCGATGCATTTTCGAAATTCCTGGACGCGGTCGATGTCGGCCTGCTGCATACGCCAGGTACCGTCCGGCGCGTCAGGCGCTCGCGGTTTGAACGGTTTGATCCGTTTCTTCACCTGAAAGTTCCAGGAAACGTCGGTGATCAAATCTTTGACGATCGGAAATGCCTTCAAGGGCTCGATTGTGACCGGGCGATCAAGCGGCAAATCGCTCAACCGCGCCATGCACATTAGTTTTGGCATTCCGTTGACCTCCGCTGAGCACGAGCCGCACTTTCCAGCTTTACAGTTCCAGCGACAGGCCAAGTCGTTCGCCTGGGTTCGTTGAATTTCGTGGACGGCATCAAGCACAACCATCCCTTCGGAACATTCCGCCGTGTAATCTTGAAACGCGCCGCCGTTCGCGTCACCGCGCCAAATTTTGAACGTGATCTTTTGCGAGTCGCTCATTTCATTTCTTCGATCACTTGCTTCAAATAATCCGGCATTTCAGGGAGCGGATCGAGCCGCACCTGCATGCTGCCGTCTCCTGCTTTGGAAATCATCGTGTTCACTTTGGCGAACCGTTCCACTTTGTTCGGATAATCCTCTCGAAATTGCGCGCCGCGACTTTCTTTGCGCTCGATCGCCGCTCGCGTGGTCGCCTCAGAAACCGCGAGCAGATTTCTTAAATCGAGCGCGGTGTGCCAGCCGGGATTAAACTCGCGATGACCGACAACTCCGACACGAGTGGCCCGGTGATTCAATTTCGCCAACTGCTCGAGGGCGTGCTGCATTTCTGATTCCGTGCGCACGATGCCGACATTGTGCTGCATCAATTCCTGCAAATCCTTCTGGATGTCGTAGGGATTTTCGCTCTCGCCATGGCGGGACTCGAACGGAGCGAGCGCCTGCCGCGCGGTGATGTCGACCTTATCATTGTCGATCTTGCCGAGTTTATTGTCGCGCGCGAATCGGGCCGCGAATTCGCCCGCGCGTTTGCCGAACACCAAAAGATCGGAGAGTGAATTGCCGCCAAGCCGGTTCGCGCCGTTGATTCCAGCCGCGCACTCGCCGGCGGCGAATAATCCCGGCACGCGCGACATTTGGTTGTCGGGATCTACGTGCACACCGCCCATGATGTAGTGCGTGGTCGGTCCGACTTCCATTGGCTGTTCAGTGATGTCGATGTCGGCGAGTTGCTTGAACTGGTGATACATGCTCGGCAACTTGCGTTTGATGTAATCGCGGGCGTTCGGCAGTCGCTCCTTGATCCATGCGATATCGAGATAAACGCCGCCGTGCGGACTTCCCCTACCCTCTTTGATCTCGCGCACGATGCAACGCGCGATGTGGTCGCGCGTCAATAATTCCGGCGGCCGCCGCGCATTTTTGTCGCCCTGGCAGTAACGCCATCCTTCCTCGGCGTCGTCTGCGGTTTGCGCCCGATAACTTTCCGGGATGTCATCGAACATGAATCGCCGGCCGGCATTGTTTGTCAGAATTCCGCCTTCACCGCGGACGCCTTCGGTCACGAGGATGCCCATCACACTCGGCGGCCAAACCATTCCCGTCGGATGAAATTGGATGAACTCCATGTCGATCAACTCTGCGCCGGCGTCGTAGGCGAGCGAGTGCCCATCACCGGTGTATTCCCAACTGTTGCTGGTAATCTTGTAAGCGCGCCCGATTCCGCCAGTGGCGAGAATGATCGCTTTGGCGCGGAAAATTTTGAAGCGACCGCGTTCGCGTTCATAACCAAAAGCGCCGACGGAACGATCACCGTCCTTCAAGATCGACAGGATCGTGTGCTCCATGTGCACGTCGATTCCGTGATGCACCCCGTGATCTTGCAGGGTCCGAATCATTTCCAGACCAGTGCGATCGCCCACGTGAGCAAGTCGGGGGTACTTATGACCCCCAAAATTCCGTTGCAGAATCCGTCCGTCTTTTGTGCGATCGAAAACTGCACCCCACGCTTCCAACTCGCGAACGCGATCCGGCGCTTCTTTCGCGTGCAATTCGGCCATTCGCCATTGATTCACGTATTGGCCGCCGCGCATCGTATCGGCAAAGTGCACTTTCCAATTGTCACGCTCGTCCACGTTGGCGAGCGCCGCTGCGATGCCGCCTTCGGCCATAACCGTGTGCGCCTTGCCGAGCAGCGATTTACAGACGAGTCCGACTCGCACTCCGGCCGCCGACGCTTCAATCGCTGCGCGCAATCCCGCGCCTCCCGCGCCGATCACCAGCACATCATGTTCGTGCGTTTCGTAATCGGTCATGGGTTCGTTAAAGCGTTGAAGCGTTCAAGCGCCGCTCGTGAGAATTTCACTCCGCTTTAGCGCATCTCGCTTCATCGCTTAAATGATCCTGAAGTCGTGCCAGATCCCGGTCGCGCAGAGCCGCACGTAAAGGTCGGTGAAGCCGACCCAGAATAAGCTCAGCCAGGCCCAAAGCATATGGCGTTGATTCAGACAAGTGACGCAACGATATGCCTGAAACGTGGATGTCGATCTTGCCAGTTGATCGCAGAACCCGCCAATCAAATGGCGCAACGAGTGGCAGCCAAATGTGTAGCCACTGAGCAATACCACATTGATCGCCAGGACAATCGTGCCGACGCCGATGCCGAACCGATTGTCGAACCAGAGAGCTTTCCAAACGTCGTAGGCAAGAATCAAAATGAAAACGAGCGCGAGATACAAAAAGTAACGATGAACATTTTGCATGATGAGCGGGAATGAGCGCTCGCCGAGATAAATCTTGCGCGGCTCGCCGACCGTGCACGCTGGCGGATCGGCCCAGAACGCTTTATAGTACGCCCCGCGATAGTAATAGCAGGTCAGCCGAAATCCGCCTGGCGCCCAAAGAATCAAAAGCGCTGGCGAAAAGATCAGCCGCCCTGGCCACCAATTCGGTTTCGGTCCAAACCAGCTGTGCGGCGAATCACCAAAAACTTCAGGCGAATAAAATGGCGAGATGTAATTGCCGAAGAAATAATTGCGACCCTGACACGCCGCCCAAGTCGAGTAAACGATGAAAGCGGATAGGCCGAGAAAAACGAGCAGCGGCTGCAACCACCAAATGTCGGGGCGCATCGTTTGACCGAACGATCGACGCGGCAAAGTCGCGGTTGTCGATCCATTCACTCGCCGTCAGCTCCTTCAATTGGAAGCTTTGCTTTTCTCCAGGCTTCCCAGCTTCCCGGCACGTTCCAAAGCTCCTTGAATCCCGCCGGCTTCAGAATACTCGCCGCGATGCTCGAGCGATAACCGCTGTTGCAATAAATGACGGTGGGTTTGCTTCGATCGAGCTCGCCCATTCGCTTTCGCAACTCGGGAACAAAAATGTGACGCGCACCGGGAACGTGGCCTCTTTTCCATTCGCCCGGGCCGCGAACATCGACAATCTGCAACGACGACTTCTTTTCATTCAATTCGTGGACGCTCATTTGCGGAATTCGCTCGATCGGAAATCCGGCCGCGTCCCACGATTTCATGCCGTCGATCAAATACCCGGCGAATCTTGTGTAACCGGTTCGGACGAACAGGCGCAGGATTTTTTCCAGATCGTCGTCGCTTTCGAGCACGAGGAGGATCGGTTTTTCCGGATCGAGCATCCAGCCAGCCCAGATCGAGAGAATTGGCGAACCGCCAATATTCAGCGCGCCGGCGATGTGGCCTCCGCCAAACGCCAGAATCGTCCGAACATCAACGAGCTGATTTCCATTCTGTCCGATGGCTTCTTTGAATTGCTTCGGAGGCAATCCTCGCACTCGCGGCAAACTTCCCAAAACTTCCGGACCTTCCGCGTTCACCTTTTTCATTCGCGGATAGTAAGTCGGAACGGGCGGCGCGGTTCTCAGGGCGTACTCGGTGAACTCTTGCACGTCGTCGAACTGGAGAAATTTGTTGTGTCTTCGCTCATAGCCGATCGTGCTGGTCAAACGCGCGCCGATGTCTGCGCCGCACGGCGAGCCCGCGCCGTGATTTGGATAAATCATCACGTGATCCGGAAGCTTGAGATAAAAATCGTGCAGGGTGTGGAATTGCTGCTCGGCCAGTTGCTTGGTGTGTTTGTCGCCGAGCAAATCCGGCCGACCGGCCGACGAAACAAAAAGCGAGTCGCCGGTGAGTATCCCCCAAGGCTCATCTGGAAGATCGATATCGGTCAGCAAATACGAAATGTGTTCGGGCGTGTGACCCGGTGTGTGCCGCGCTGTGATCAGCACTTCCCCGAATTCAAAACGATCGCCGTCTTTTAATTTTTCGACGGGAAATTCGTATTTCGCGCCGCCTTCATGACTCGTAAAGATCTTCGCTGATTCCAATCGCGCGCACAGCTCCCGCGAACCACTCACCAGATCGGCGTGAATGTGGGTTTCGAAAATATGCGTAATCGCGACGCCCGCTTCCCGGGCCATCTCGACATAGACGTCGCAATCCGGACGCGGGTCGAACACACCGGCCACCCCTTCGTCGTCATCGCCGACCAAATAGGAGAGCTCAGCGATGCCCGGCGTTTGAACCGTTTTGAAAACGAGTGACATGCCAAGATTTAACGCGAAGGAGCATCCGAGTTCAACTCGGTTAAGCTGTGGCGGCAGCCGTCCTCGGCTGCAAACAGATAATCAATGTAGGCGAGACGCCTGCCACCACAGCATCACTTCACTTCGACCTCAACCGGCAGCAGATGATTGATCATGTAGGTGCCGCGGTCCGGATCGTGCTCGTTCGGCTGAGTCTGTCGATGTGAATCGGTCGCGCGCGCGATCAGCGTTGCCTTCCCCGGTTTCGCCGGTGTTTTCCAATCAAATTCCCAAAACCGCCAGGCGTTTGCTTTCGATTCGCCGAGCAACTTTGCCTCCTTCCAAGTCGCTCCGCCGTCGCTGCTGAGCTCCACTTTTGCAATCTCGCCGTTTCCAGTCCAAGCCGCACCGAGAACGTGCACCTGTGAATTTGCCCGAACAGTTTCGCCTTCGGCCGGCTTCATGATCGCAGCCTTGGTTCGGATCTCGGAAAGCGCCGTTAACTCGGACAGGTCCCCTCGCCTTTTCCAAAACGAGTAATCCAGCGTTTGATAATAACCGTTAAATGGTTGGTCTGTGACTATGATTCGTTGCAACCACTTGATCGACGCGACCGCGTACCAACCCGGCACGATCGCTCGCACCGGAAATCCGTGTTCCGGCGGAAGATCGACATCGTTCATTTTGTAAGCGAGCAGGACGTCGCGCGCTTTTTCGAGTGGAATGCTGCGGGCGAAGTTGATTTCGCCGCGCGGACTTTTCGGATCTTCGAGTGTCCCGTGGTCTGCTCCTTCCAAAATTATTTCGACCGCGCTCGATTTGACTCCAGCGCGGTCGAGCAAAAGCGTCAGCGGAACGCCGGTCCATTCGGCATTGCCAATTCCGCCGAGTCTCCATTGCACGCCTTTGACTTTTGGTTCGAGAAAACTGCGGCCGTTGCCGGCGCACTCCAGCGTGACTGGAACTTTTCGTGTTCCTAGTTTCACCAGCTCTTCGAAACCTATTTCAAATGACTTCTCGACTTCGCCTTCGATTCGCAGCCGCCATTTCCGTTTATCGATCTTCGGAATCGGGAAATGTGTCCGGATGTAAAACGCCCTTGTTGGCGTGATGAAGCCTTCGAGCTCTTCAATCGGCGTCTCGAGAACAAGTGGCTCCTCGCTGAGCATGATCTTGCCATCGCGAAATTTGAACTGCTCCATCGGTTGCAATCTACGATTGGAAACCTAAACTCTACAGTTCTTTTACGGGGTCTTAGCTCAGTTGGTAGAGCGCCTCAATGGCATTGAGGAGGTCAGGGGTTCGAATCCCCTAGGCTCCAGGATGACTTCGGATCAGTCGGTGGTGGAGGTTCGAGCCCCGTAGGCTCCGGGGTTGCATCTTTTTGAATCAGCCGTTTTTATCTTTTGGAATTGCGAGTAATTTTCGCTTTTCACTGGCAGAAGCTCGTATGTGCTCCATTATTCTTGCCCCGTCATTCGGTGGTTTTCAAATGGGTTGGCGTGCTCCGCACGCTTGATCAAGATCGGTTTTGACAGAGCGTTCCTTTCGAAAACCACCGAATGGCGGAGAAATCCCATGCAATTAACCGTTCGCGCTGTATCGAGACTTTTTAACGTTTCGGAGAAGACCGTTTATCGGTGGATTGAGCAGGACGACTTGCCAGCGTCCCTTATCGATGGGCATTACGGGTTCAACCGCGGCGAGTTAGTTGAGTGGGCAACGACGCGTCACATTTCTGTCCCCGACGAACTTTTCCAAGGAACCGACAACAAGGTCGCGGCGCTTCCTTCACTAGTAGAGACGTTGGAGGCCGGCGGAATTTTTCATCGGATTAAAGGAACCGACAAGGCGTCGGTGTTGTGCGCGGTCGTAGATGTGATGCCGTTGCCCGAAATGGTGGATCGACATCTCTTATGGCAAATGCTTCTCGCGCGAGAATCCCTGCAATCAACCGGCGTCGGCGAAGGAATTGCCGTTCCGCACGTGCGCAATCCGATGGTGCTGCACGTGCCGCGTCCGA
>CAZFZG010000110.1:0-1141 GCA_964523205.1 uncultured Chthoniobacteraceae bacterium
GGATCACCACTTGGAGTGACGAGCTGAACTGCCGGCTCGGGGATGAGAAGAACCACACCACCCCATCCTGGTCGATAACCACCGGCGGCGATCACGCCATGGTCATTGATGGCGTAGGCGAAGCCAATAGTCCAACCTGCTGCGTAGGCGTCGGAATTGAGAAGATTGTTCAGATTGTAGTAGGTCCCGTTCTGCCAGAGCATCGACAGATAGTCGCCGCTCAAGGTATAGCAGTAACCGACTGCCACGCCGTCCTTGTTCATACCAAAGGGTTCGGCACGCATTCGATTCGGCGCAGGGAAGATCAGGACTTCACCATTATGGGCGATAAGAGGCCGCCAATCATCTTGACCGAGATTGGTCGCCCACTGCACACCGACCATATACTTGTCGTTATTGATCGCATAGGTGCGACTAAATTGAGGGAGGCTTGTAAATACGCCGCCGCTCCAAAGACCGCCGGCACCCGCGATGTCGCCTGAGTCGTTAATTACGGAAGGGTTAAGTGGCGCACCAAGCTTCACGGCAGCTGGTGTGCCGGAGCCAAATTGCGCTGAAGAGGGGTCTCCAAAAGTTAAAATAGAGTTGTCTCCGGGAGTCTGTGGTGGAGTCACGTCAACGTAGAAGTACGAAGTACCCACTACAGTTCCGGCGTTATTGATCGCATTGGCTTCGCTGCACGCTTTATTTGTGCCGTCAATGGTTGGAACACCGGTAGCATCGTTAACGCCATTGTCGACGGTGCCGTCTCCAACATCAGTGCCGTTCACCACGGCATGATGCAGCTCGGAAAAACCAGCTGGGGGAGAGCCAGGATAATCAGGAGGATACGTGTAGATTTTATAGCCAACTATCTGATCACTATCGTTGATTCCATACGCTGTGAATCCCAGCGCGAGGGGAGCGCCGCCTTTCCACACATATCCCAAATGGTAGGAGCCATTAAATATGATCGTATTCAGGTTATTCATTTTCACCTCAACCCCAGTGCCGCCGCTGTAGGCTTCAACAACGGCGTATGTATTAACGGGTTGCTTCTTCAACGAGAAATAGGGATCGAGCGGATAAATATCTTCACCATCGAGCGCACCATCCCCATCCGTGTCGCGATTTTGAGGGTTCGTTCCGGCGGCGTATTCCT
>CAZFZG010000110.1:1241-6618 GCA_964523205.1 uncultured Chthoniobacteraceae bacterium
ATGAACAATCCGGATGTGTCTTTTACCTGCACTGGAAAAACGCGTTGAGTGGAAGTTCCGTCGCCGAGCTGGTTGGAACTGTTGAGTCCCCACGACCAAAGCGTTCCGTCGGTTTTTACCGCCATCGAGTGGCTGCCGCCGCCCGCGATGCCGCTGACGTCACTGAAAAAACTCGTCGCGCTCGCTTTCACCTGCACGGCGTTTGTTTGTTTGCTGCTCGAATTTGGATTGGTTGTTCCATCCGCGAGCTGCCCGTTCGCATTGCTGCCCCAGGCCCACAACGTCCCGTTATTCTTGCGCGACAAACTGTGATTTGCGCCAGCGGCAATAGCGGCCGCGCCCGTAAACACGGTGCCTCCCGCGATCTTCACTTGAACCGCGTAATTCTGGTTTGTGGTATTTGTGTTTCCGAGTTGTCCGGAAGAGTTCAGACCCCAGGCCCAAACTGTGCCGTCGGACTTGAGCGCGAGTGAATGGGTGTTACCGGCCGCGATAGCGACCACTCCAGTTAGAAACGTGCTTGAATTCACTTTTACCTGAACTGGGTTCTTCTGCGGCGAAGTCGTTGTTCCATTGCCGACCTGTCCTGATGCATTCAATCCCCAGGCCCAAACCGTCCCATCCGATTTAAGAGCGACGCAATGATCGGAACCAGCCACGACGTCGGTGGCTCCAGTAAAGGCCGCGCCGCCGATAAGCTTCGCCTGAGTGGCGTATAGACGTTGCGTTGTTGTTCCGTCGCCAATCTGCCCGGAGGCATTGCTGCCCCAAGCCCAAAGCGTTCCATCAGTTTTCGCGGCGACGGAGTGCGATGCGCCGCCTGCGACGGTGAGTGCATTTGTTAGAAACGTCGTTGAGTTTGTCTTTACTTGTCCTGGATACGCCAACGGCGACGTGCTAGTTGATCCGCGACCCAACTGTCCATTGGCATTCGCGCCCCATGCCCAGACCGTGCGGTCTGTCTTCACGATCAAGGAATGATTTTGTCCGGCAGCGAACTGGCCAGTAATGCTGAACGCAGCGCTCTTTACTGCGCTTGGAGAGAGTCCGGTCTTTGTAGCGCGAGCTTTTAACGTGATCGCGTGATCGACGAGCACCGTGCTCCCCGAAGTGACCACGCGATCAGAGGATGTGGGATCAATGCCATTGGTCGTGTAGTTGATGGTCGCTCCAGCGGTTGCACAGTCGACGCGGACTGATTGCTCTAAATTATAAGTGCCGCCATTTGGCGTGAAGGTCGGCGTCGCGACCTGTTGAGCGAGACAGATATTGGCGTAACAAAGTGAAATTGGTACAAGAAGCCGGCGCAGAGAATTGGCATGTTGTGTCATATGGGGGCGAAGTTCTAAGTAGGGGGAAACCTGACGTTACGTGCAGTCGAACAGATCGCGGCGAGGGCGTCAACAGAAAAATTGAGAGATTCTTCGACTTCGCTCAGAATTGAAACCGTGCATCCGCTGGAAGACCGTATCGGTTACAAGTTTCGCAATCCATTGTTACTGGCCGAAGCGCTGACCCACCCGAGCCTCGGGCACGAGACTCAGCAACGGCATTTCGATAACCAGCGTCTCGAATTTTTGGGCGACGCGATTCTTCAGCTCATCATCACCGAACACCTTTTCGGGCATTTCAAGGATCAACCGGAAGGTCAGTTGACAAAATTGCGTTCGCGTCTGGTTTCGCGCGACGCGCTGAAAGCCCACGCCGCCGCGCTCGATCTCGGCCAGTTCCTCCTATTGGGGCGCGGCGAGGAAGCCAGCGGCGGACGAGCTCGAACATCGACCCTGGCCGACGCTTTCGAAGCGCTGATTGGCGCGATTTATCTCGACGGCGGTTTGGAGGAGGCGAAGAAATTTATTTTGGCCCAGGCAAAGGGAGGTTTGGCCCAGCTCGCGGAGGAGCCGGTCGACATCAATCCCAAGGGACACCTACAGGAATTGTTGCAAAGTATTTCGCCGCGCAGCCCGGTTTACGAAGTTCTTTCTCAGAGCGGTCCGGAACACGACAAGCGATTCATCGTGCAAGCGGTCTGGGAGGGAATCGTTCTCGGCAAAGGACGCGGTCGAAGCAAGAAACAAGCGGAAACGGCGGCCGCGGAACAAGCGATGGAGCTCAAGCGCTGGAAAAAACTGAAGAAAAAACGGCGCGGCTAATGTTTCAGCGCGTGCACGTCATCCCATCGGAGATGATTCCGGATCGCGCGGGTCACAAATTTCTTCGCGTCGCCAATTGCGTCCGTCATCGACAACCCCTTGGCCAGGCCAGCGGTAACGGCCGCAGAATAAGTGCAGCCGCTTCCGTGGGTAGCGACATTGCGAACGAAGGGAGCCGAAAATTCTGTGACTTTTCCGTCCACGAACAAAAGATCGACAGCGTTGTCGCCCGTCAGATGTCCGCCCTTGAGCAAGATTGCGGTTTTGAATTTGTGCGCTAACTCCTGGCCGGCGCGCTCCATCGACGTGCGATCTCGAATTTTGCCGGACCCCAGTCGAGGTCCTTCATCCAGATTCGGTGTAATCAACGAAGCGATCGGAAATAGCTCTTTCTGGTAGGCGTCGATTGCATCGGGATCAAGGAGCCGGTCGCCACCGGTGGCAGTGATCACCGGGTCGACCACCAGCGGAACTCGAAGCCTGAGATCTACAATCGTTCGAGTAACGGCGGAGATGATCGCGGCGGAGCAAAGCAACCCGGTCTTCATCGCGCCGATCGGAAAGTTTTTCGCGAGAACCTCGATCTGCTCGCGAACCATTTCCGGGCTAATCGGCTCAATCCGCGAAACCTTACCGGGGATTTCCGCCACTACGCAGGTGATCGCGCTCAATCCATAAACCTTGAGCGCGCTGAACGTTTTGATATCCGCTTGAATGCCGGCGCCGGCGCTGCTGTCTGAACCGGCAATCGACAAGGCGACGGGCCGAGAAGTTGATCGTTGATCGTTGATAGTTGATCGAACTTCGCTCGCCACTTCGGCCGCTTCAACGACTTAACAATGCCAGTCCGGCTCGGACTTCAACGATTCAACGGGCATCACGCTCCGTCGTTGCCGATGGCTTCAACCGGGCAGCCTTCCATGGCTTCCTTACAAAGGGCTTCTTCCTCCGGGTTCTCCGGTTGTTTGTAGACATAGGAATGGCCGCCGTCGTCATTCCGTTTAAAATTTGCCGGCGCCGTTTCGCGACACAGATCGCAGTCGATACACTGCTCGTCGACGTAAAATTTCCCGGGAGCGTTCTCCGGATACTTGTTTGCAGCGTCGGCCATATTTTCCCTGGCTGAAGTGAGAAGAAAAACCTAAGGACAAAGGCAGCCGGCGCAACGGAATTTGACCTTTGTTGAATTTCCACGCGACCGTAACTTCGGTTCGAAGCCAAGCACCTGGAACGTATGAAAAAAGAGGCGATCAGCACCCTGCGCGCATTTTTGATCGAGCTGGCGGTCTACGCCGTCCTCGTGGTCGGCTATTTCTTCTTGGTCCTGCATTTTCTCGGAGACGGGCTGCAACAACTTGAGGTGCGCCACCGATACACTTATGCCGGCGTCGCAATCCTGCTCATGATCGGGCAAGCGGTGCTGCTGCAATACGTCACTACGTTCCTGCTGCGAGCGATTCGTGGCCGCTCAGAATAATATGTTTTTCCCAATCTCCGGCGCCCACATCAGCCCGCTTTATCTCGTCGTCGTCGGATTCGTGATCGGAATTCTGGGTGGATTTTTCGGTGTCGGCGGCAGCTTCATCGCCGGTCCGGCGTTGCGCATGGTTGGTCTGGATTGGAATTATGCCGTCGGGACGGATCTGGCCCACATCGTCGGCAAGTCGGTGGTGGCGGTGCGTCAACATCGCGCTTTCGGCAATGTCGATCTGAAGTTGGGACTGATCATGGCGGTCGGGACGATTGGAGGTGCGGAAATCGGCGCCCAGTTGATCCAGATTTTGAAGCGCGCCGGCAACGTGAACCTGGTGGTGAGCGTCGTCTCAATCGTAGTCTACGTCAGCATTTCCAGCTTCATGGTTTGGGAAAGCAGGAAAGCGCTCGCCGCTAAAAAAACGCTCTCGCCGGCTTCAGCCAAAGGCGTCAAACAGGATCACTCCGCGTTCTGGCACGTTACCCACGCGATTCAGCGGCTCAAAATTCCGCCGATGATTGAGTTGCCCACTTCGGGTGTGACCATTTCGCTCTGGTTCATCATGGCTGTTGCCTTCGTCGGTGGTTTGTTCAGCGGTTTCCTCGGCGGTGGCGCCGGTTACATTCGAATGCCGTCGATGGTTTACGTGCTTGGAATTCCAACCCATCTCGCGGTTGGGACTGATTTGTTTGAGATCATCATCTCGGCGAGTTATGGAACCTTGAGCCATGCGGTCAAAGGCAACGTCGACATTCTGATTGCGCTGGTGATGCACACCGGCGCGGCGATCGGTGCCCAGATCGGCGCCATCATGACCCAATATTTTACCGGCCCGAAGATCCGGCTCGCCTTCGTGCCGCTGCCGCTGATTGGTGCGGCCATTGTCATTTACACCCTGCTCACCGGCCACAAATTATAATTGCGATGAGAATTTTGATTTGCAGTGATGGAATGCCGGCCGCCGACAGCGCGACCAAGCTCGGCGCAATGCTCGCCGCGCCGCTGCAAGCGGAGACCACGCTTCTGGGAATCGCTGAAAAATCGACCGATGAACCCGCCTTGCGCGCGGCTTTGGAAAAACAAGCTCAATGGCTGCGCGACAAAAATGTTTCGCCGCAAATTGTGGTCAGCGCGGGCGATCCGGTTCGGCGGATTGCCGAGGAGACGGCCAAAACAAAATACGATCTTGTCATCGTCGGCGCGCGTGAAACCGGCTCAACCGGGTTGTATTCGCGCTCGGAAAAGATGTACGAACTGATCAAATCCATCTCGCCACCGGTCTTGGTAGCGATGGGTGAATGGGCCCAGCTAAAACGCTTCCTGGTTTGCACCGGCGGCAAAGAATTCATCGAAGAAGCGGTCCAATTGACCGGTAAACTTGCCAAAGCCGTTGGCGCCTCCGTCACCCTGCTTCACGTCATGGCTGAGCCGCCGGCGATTTACGCCGACCTGATGCGGTTGGAAGAGGATGTCGAACGATTGCTCGAATCGGATTCCGAGCTTGGGATCAACTTGCGCGAGCAAAGAGCGGATCTGGAAAAACTCGGTGTCCCGGCGAAGGTCCGGGTTCGCCATGGAATCGTGGTCGATCAGGTTTTCGCCGAAGCGCGCGAGCAAGGTTACGATTTGATCGTGACTGGCTCGTCGCAGTCGCGCGGCATGTTGCGGCACTACATCATGGGCGACCTGACCCGGAGCATTCTCAATCACTCCAATTGTCCGGTCCTGGTCGCCCGCGCCGGCGGAGCTC
>CAZFZG010000110.1:6718-8343 GCA_964523205.1 uncultured Chthoniobacteraceae bacterium
CCGACCAAAATCGCGTCCACGCCGCACGCTTTCATGCGAGCAACATCGGCCGGTGTCTTGATTCCGCTTTCGCTCACCAGAACCATTTCGTCCGGCACTTGGCGGCAGAGTTTTTCAGTCGTCGTAAGATCGACATCGAACGTGGTGAGGTCGCGATTGTTGATTCCAATTATTTCTGCGCCGGCTTCCAGGGCGCGTTGCAATTCGTCGACACTGTGGACCTCGACGAGAGCGTCGAGGCGATACTCGGTCGCGGCCTTGAGCATTCGAACCAGTTGATCCTGGGTTAGCGCCGCCACGATTAGGAGAATCGCGTCCGCGCCATTGGCTGCGGACTCGGCAATTTGCACCCGATCCCAAATGAAATCTTTCCGCAACAATGGGAGAGAAACCGCGCCACGAACATTTCTTAAGTCTTCCAGCTTACCCTGAAAGAATTTCGTGTCGGTCAAAACCGAAATCGCGTTGGCGCCGGCTTGTTCGTATTTCTTTGCAATCTCGATTGGCTCGAACGAAGCCGTGATCACGCCGGCTGAGGGCGACGCTTTCTTGATTTCGGCGATCACGGCGATTTTCTCGTCGTTCGCTTCAATGGCCGCGCGGAAACCGCGGAAATCGGTTCGCGCTCGCGCTTGTCGATCCAACTCCGCCAGTCGCGGTCTCAACCGCTCAATTTCTTCGCGCTTCGAGAGCAGAATTTCTTCCAGCCGATTCATTTATCGAGGTAGCGGCGATTGACCTCAATCGCCAACACGAACCTAAGCCGCTTGAGTCCGATGCAACGAATGTAATCTTTGCCGCCCCGAACGCTTGGAAGGTCAGTTACGCTCAACTAAGCGCACAAAAGAATGGATTGGGCCGGTTTCACCCCCAAATATAATTGGTAATACGCCATTCGGGTCGTATGTTGGCGTTAACAATCGCAGCGTCAATCGACCGCGCAGGTGCGGCCCCTTCCCTCTGCACCAACTCGAAAGCGGAAATGAATATGCAACCAACCCTTACCCAGAACAGCGCGCTTTACTTCGCGCAACATAAACTCTCAAAACGTCGTGCAGCCCTTTTCCGGCAGTTTCGCATCGCAGCCAGGAAGGAGGCACCTGACGTGAGGCAACTGACGTTCGGCGACTCATACGTTGCGCCGCGACTTTACTTTCGAGATAACGGGCAATGAACTCGTCAGTAAAGAAATTTTGCATCCCAACGTTCAACAGCACGGAGCAGGCAATGGAATGGGGGACGCATCTTACTGGTGCGCAGTACGCCACATTGGTTAAAGAGCAACGCGTCTTGAATGATGTCGCCCTGGGCGAGTTCGACCTGCAACGCAAGCTGGATCTTGCCACGCAATCGCAACTCATGAGCGAAGCCGCGGATGCGTTTGCGCCGACGTGATCCGGATTTACTCAGGTAGCGGATTCACGACGGAACGCAGTTCCTCAACGCCGAAAGGTTTGTCCATAACGCGGGCGGGATGCGATTTTTACCTCACCAAGCCGGTCGATTTTCATCAGCTACGCTGCGCCCTCGGAATTCCTCTTCACCATTCCGCCGCTTAGTTTGCGCTGCCACGGCCAGCGCAATTCTTCCGTTTGGCCGCGAGAATTTCTTCCAGCCGATTCATG
>CAZFZG010000111.1:0-5836 GCA_964523205.1 uncultured Chthoniobacteraceae bacterium
TACTCGTCCCGATAAAAGCGCCAGACGCCGCTCACGACTATGATGCAGCTCATCCGGTCATTCCAATAATCGCCGATATAATGAAAGCTGAGATTGGTCCGGGCGTAAGCGCCTTTGAAGCCGATGTGATCGTAGAGCACGAGCTCCGGCAACCGCACAATATCCTTGGAGGGGTCTACATTCACTTTGCCGGCGCCGCTGGCATGGTAACCCAGCGGTCCGAGTTTCCATTTCATGTCGATGATACAGCCGTTATCCGGCGACAATTCAGTTTTCGGTACTTGTCTCATAAGCGGCAAAGGTTCGATGTCGATCTTAACAATCCCCAGTGATGTGTCGAGTCGTGAAATTGGGCTCAAATTCGAAACCCGAAGCTCGAAATCCGAAACAAATTCGAATGCTGAAAATAGGGAAAGGGTTTGAACGGGCTGTTTTGGAAATTCGAATTTGGGGTTTGTTTCGAGTTTCGAGATTCGAGGTTCGGATCTTAAATCAAATGCTCGCGGTTATCTGATCGAAGCCGGATCGTTTTGTTCTGTAAATTGTGTAGCGCGCGAATCAGCCGGACGGTCTTACTTTTGGCCCGCATCAAAATTGAATTCGTAATCGCGGTAGTGCCCTTCGATTTCACCCCGCGAAGCAAGGCGCTATCGCTGATCCCGGTCGCGCAGAAAATAATGTTCTCGCCCTGGGCGAGATCATCGGCAGTGAAAACTCGCTCCAGCTCTTTTTCCCAACCGTCGGCGACCAGTTGTTTCCTTTCTTTCTCATCGCGCGGCCACATTTTGGCCTGCATCTCGCCGCCCAGGCACTTGATTCCCGCCGACGCCAGCACGGCTTCGGGCGATCCGCCGATTCCCATGTAAAGATCGACATCCGACTCGGGTAACGAAGGCGCCATGGCCGCGGCAATGTCGCCATCTCCGATCATCCGCAACGACGCCCCGCATCCGCGAATTTGTTCGACGATTTCCTTGTGGCGCGGGCGATCCAGCATCATCACCGACACGTCCTGGACGCGTTTGTCCGTGGCACGTGCGACAATCGCGAGCATTTCAGGAATTGGCATGTCGATGTGGAGCGAATCGCCACGCTTTTTCATGTAATCAACCACCCGCGGCCCATAAGCCAGCTTCGACATGTAAAACGACGGGATGTCGCGAAGCGCAACGGTCACACCTTCTTCTGGACTCGCCGCCGCGATACAACTGATCGAGTTCGGCGCGCCTTTGGAGATGTTGGTCGTGCCGTCGATCGGATCGATCGCGATATGAAACGGTGGCGCGCCAGGCACCCAGGTGCCGAGTTGTTCTCCCTTAAAAATTCCGGGCGCGTTGTCCTTGATCCCTTCGCCGATCACCACTTCGCCGCAGATGTTCATGAGATCGAACATGCCGCGCATGGCGTCGCAGGCGGCGGCATCGGCCGCTTCCTTGTCGCCGCGTCCGAGCCAGCGCAGGGAGTTTAGCGCAGCGGCTTCGGTCGCGCGCACGAAATCGAACTCAATGATTCGCTCGATATCGTGATAATTAACTTTCGGAAGCCGGTGCATCGCGGAGCGCTAATTTTCCCACAGTCGCGTCCAATGACAACCGTGTTATCTCTTCTGTGGAGGCAGCCGTCCCCGGCTGCTATCCCAGAATTTGGAGGCGAGACGCCTGCCACCACAACTCTAAGACCGGGATTTCTTGAAAGGTTGGATTCCGACCTGCGAATCTTAGCCTATGAAACCAATACGTCCGCTCGCCTCGGCTGCCGCCATCGTGGTTCTGATCATGTGCGTTTACTCGTTTCTTCTCGGAAACAAGGTTCTTAACGGGAAGTTCGAGAACGAAGCCATCACCTGGTACATTTTGGCCAAAGGAATTTTTTGTTCGGTCGCGTTGGTCGCGCTGGCCAGAATTGTCGATCTACTGATCGCAAAGCTGGCCCGGTGATTGGTTAGTGTTGGTGTAACGAGGGCCGCACGCGCGCGAAAATTTCGAATCCGTAACCCGGGCCACTACCGTAGTAACGATCAAGCTCGCCCGGCCAGAGGTTGATTGTGACTTGCCCGCCGAGTCCGATGTCGATGTTGCTGCCGTGCGAAATATCGCGCAGGTAGCCGATGCTTATCGCGTTGAGGGTGAAAATTTCGTCTAGCTCGCGCTGAGCAAGAACCAGTTCGTGCCCTGATTTCTCCACCAGTTCCCAGCGCCCGTAAACGGTGTCGCGCTCATGCTGGTAATTTGTCTCCACCAGAATGGACTCCGTCTTTCCCTCGTGAGTGTTGTCGGTCTGTCCCCAGACCAGCGAAGTCGCCCAGTTCGAATCCGGACCGAGCCTCTTATTATATATGAGCGATGCCGTTGTCCGGTGTTGCTTGACATCCGGCTCGAGCGCTTCCGGACCTTTGAGGTAGCCGTGCGAGACCTGGAGCGCGATGTCTGGCGTCGGGTTCCAGGAAATTCGTCCGCTGTATGAATCGAACCGTGGCCGATCGAAATCGTAACGTTGTTCGTCCGGCTCGCGTCCGGTGAAGATGCTGCCTTCGATCTTCACGGTCCTCCATTGCAAACCGGCGGTCGCAACTCCGAACGTGATGTGGGTTGAATCCTGCCAATGGTGACCGATCGGCGCATCCGGATCGTCCATGGCGGACGGTCGATGCATAAACGTCGGCGGGCCAAGCGCCGGTTCGCCAGGGTATCCGAAATAAATGTAGCTGCTAAGATCATCGATGAATTTCTGCGAAAGCGAAAAGGAAAGCTCGTCGAACAGGTCGTGCGGATGTTGTCGATCGTGCAACGGCTGGTCATGCCACGATTCGCCGCTTTGGAACAATAAGGGATAACCCCGGCCCTGCTCGGTCAGCAGATCGAGACTCATCATCGCGCGGAGACCGAGCTGCGTTGTGTCGCTCAATCCCGTTAAGCGGGAAGAATACATCGCCATGATCCAGTTCGGCGAATCGATCCGATCGTCGCCACGGCGCGTGGTTACGTTCGTATAGCGTGGAAAGATCCCGCCATGCAGCATCAGCATGTCGTCGCCGAACATGAACATGCGTCCGTACATCGGCGACGAGTCCGGAATCCAGCTGGTTCCCGAACTTTGACGACTCATCGGATCCACGATGTTGATCGACGAATGCATTTCCATTTCATGCTGATGCTCGTCATGTTCACCGTGCTCGTGCGTTGGCATTGCCATTCCATCGGCGTTGTGTGTCGCATGTCCCGAATTTGGTAGGAGCGATTGACCCAATCGCCCGCGGGCGGTTCGGTGAACCGCCCCTACCTCTTTCAATGGCACGAGCGTCATTCCGCATTTCGGACATTGGCCTGGTTCGGTGCGCACGATTTCGGGATGCATTGGGCAGGTGTAGAGGCGTTTCGCCGTGTCCTGTTCATGCTCGTGCTCGGAAAGCGGGCGATTGGGGTCAATCGCCCCTGCCTGCGCTATGGCAATGAGCGTCATCAGGCTCGTGAGTAGAATTGGTCTTTTCATGAATCTGTAGCGGCAGCCGCCCCGGCGGCGATCTTTGATAACGCAGGCGAGACGCCTGCCACCACAGCGGAAAATCCGCGATCGCGGATTTCGGTTTAGACCAGAACCGGCGGGGCGTGCGCGCGCAGGCTGCCGATCAATTCAACAAACGACGTCGTGCCCGGTGGTCCGGTATCGAGGGTTGCTGAGATGAAAGAAATCTCAGGTGGCGATAAGACAGCACGGCTTCCAAAGCCAAGGTCGACATGAACAAGATCGACGACGGCAGGCGTGAGAACGTGTGCCGGCGTTTTGCAGAGTGCGCGAAGAATCTTGCAACATTCAATTCCGCTTGGTTGCGAGTTCGGCTTGGCAGGTTTGGAATGGAACGGACACTGGCTTTGCGTCGGTGCTGGTGCCTTTGTTGCAGTCACACCTAATGCGCAGTGATTGGAGATCGCGATCCACGAGGCGATCGTAATCGCGACGATCAGGCAACGGGCCATTCCTGTCACGGCGATTGAATCGCCCAGCCAGGGCAATTGCTCAAATATTTTCTTCTGGTTCGAGAACTGGCGCGACCGGGCCGGAACTGATGGTTTCAGGCGGCGCGACTTCGGACGGCTCCGGTGTAGAGGTCGATCTCGGCGCAAAATCAGGCTGCTTGATTCGGGTAGCCATCAACATGGCCGTGAACAACATCGTGGCCGCCAGATAATAGGGTGCACCGGGGACGTGGAGCGAATGTTTCGGATCGATGAACCAACTGAACACCTGCGAAAATAAAACCGGTCCGATGATGAATGTGATCGAGCGCAAGCTCTGGAGCGCGCCTTGAAGTTCGCCTTGTTCGCGTTCGCTCACGCGATGAGTCATCAATCCCTGAGCCGCGGGAAACGAAAGGTTCCACATTGAAATCACCGGCACCGACGCAAGAAATGTTGCTCCATTACGAGCCGCGCCGGCGATGCACATTCCCGTCGCGCCGCAAAACTGGCCGATGCAAAGCGTGATCTTTTCCCCGAAGCGTTTGACCAGCCGACCGGTCAAACCGCCGGAGATGACCGCGGTGCAAATGCCGACGATCATCAGCGAAATGCCGATCGTTATCTGATTCCAATTGAAACGGTAAATGGCATAGAGCGACCAGACAGTGGTCAAAACGTTGTGCGAGAGGTAAGCCAAAAACTGGATTACCGTCAGGCGCCAAAGTTCCGGATGCGACCGCAACAAGATCAGCGAACCGACCGGATTGGCGCGACGTAACGCGAACTCTTTTCGGCGATCTTGCGGCAATGATTCCGGAACAAAGAAATAGCCCCAGAGCCAATTCGTCAGGCTCAACACCGCGGCGACCCAAAACGCCAAACGAGGATTGGAATTACTGAGCAAACCGCCGATGGCCGGTCCAAAAGCGAACCCCAGCCCGAACGCGATTCCGATTGTCCCGAAGGCCGCGGCCCGTTTTTCTTTCGGAGTAATGTCGGCGATGTATGCCATTGCGGTGGGGATGCTTGAGGTTGTGATTCCCGAAATGATTCGACCGAGAAAAAGCCAGCCGATCGTTGGCGCGAGTGCCATCACGAAGTAATCGAGTCCCAACCCGAGGTTCGACAATAAGATGACAGGTCGCCGCCCGAAACGATCGGACAAGACGCCGAGGATCGGCGAAAAGACAAACTGTCCCAGCGCGAAAACGAGGGCAAACCAGCCGTTCCAGTCCGAGGCGTCGGTCATTTTTCCCCCGAGAAAATCGAGAATGAGTTTTGGCAAAACCGGGATGATCAAACCCATCGCCAGAATGTCGAGCGTCACCGTGACCAAAATAAAAATGATGGCGGCCTGGCGGTTCTTCATAAGCACTGACAAGTGATGAGTGACGTGTGACAAGTCATTAGCGTTCTTAACTTCTCACCGGTGACTGGTCACTCGTCACTTCTTTTTTCCTGTACATTCCGCCTCTCAATCGCGTAGAATCTCGGCAATCGCGGGGAATGAAACGCTTACCGGTTTTCGTTTTGGTTGCAGCCGCTCTTTCGTTCTCGCTTCGCGCTGCGAACGAAGGGAAAATGACGGTGGTCGATTATTATTTGTTGCCGCCGGAAAAGACGTTCGAAGCGCCGCCGCGGTCGTGGCTGCAGAACGCAATGGTGATCGACAGGCGAAACGGATACATGAATGTCACCGGCGACGGCGCACAGCCGAACTTTGAAGTCGCACTGTTTCGTTACCGCGATGGCCGGCCGCTTCTTGCAATTTGCCAAGGGGAATTGGAGGGCGACGATCGCGTCGGTCTAAGTTTCTTTGAGCTCGGTTCAAACGGCAAAATGCAGGAAGTGTCTCGAAAGATTTTTCCGATTGGCGATGC
>CAZFZG010000111.1:5936-8315 GCA_964523205.1 uncultured Chthoniobacteraceae bacterium
CTCAGCCGTTTCGGTTCGGCGGCGATTTCAACGAAGTCGGCAAGGTCAGTTTCTTCCAAGGCGAATCGTGTGCGTCGCAAATCATGTTCGTCTTTCAAGGCGCAAGATCGACAACCGTCTCCATGGCCGCGCCGTTTCGCGTCTCGAAAATTTTAACGGACGCTGCCCACGATCACAAAACAGTTCACGTTTCGGGAAAATGGCGGCGCGGCAAAGCGCCGGGCTGTTCTTACGTCGAAGCGACGCAAGTCGAATTCCAGAAATCGTTTTGGTAATCGTATGGATTTGCTCTGACTTGCAGAAAATCGCAGCTCTATTGACATTGCACCTTGTCTCGACGAAGCCTCTTTTTATGCAACGATCGGGATCGCTTGGTTTGGTGTTGCTGACTTGGCTGTGTGCGCTCTCGCAATCGAGCGCTCAGGTAATCACCAATGGGAGCTTCGAAACGCCGAGTATTCCGCCCAACTCGTTTTCCTACGATCCGAGCGGCGCGACTTGGCTCTTCAGCGCTCACGCCGGAATCATTAATGCGCCAGGCGATGGGTTCTCCGGGCCGCCGGCGCCGGACGGCAGTCAGTACGCCTTCTTACAATCGGCCAATGACTCGGGTTCCTTTTCACAAACCATCGACTTCAGTTTATCAGGAACCTTTCTGCTCTCTTATTTAGTTGCCGCACGGCCGGATAACGGACAAGGCGCTGCCGGTAATCTGAGTTATGAGATCCGGCTTGATTCAACGGTCATCGCGACCGACGCGACTACGACTGGGCAACCCTTCAGCACTCGATTGTTTCAGTTTACCGCAGACGTGGGGAGTCATACGTTGACTTTCGAGGTCTCACCCGGAGCAACCGGGGACAACACGGCCTTTTTCGACAGCATCACGATTCAAGTCCCCGAGCCAGCAACTGCTCTTCTCTTGGTGACTTTCGTGCCAGTTCTGTCGATTGCCCGCGCGATTAAACGTCGCAATCAGTAACGGTAATGCTCTGACTTGAACGGGCCATCAATCGGGACGCCGAGATAATCGGCTTGTTTCTCGGTGAGCTTGGTCAGCTTGACACCGATTTTTTTCAAATGCAGACGGGCCACTTCTTCGTCGAGTCTCTTGGGCAAAACGTAAACGCCGACTTTATAGGTATCGCGGTTCTTCCAGAGATCGAGTTGGGCAAGGACTTGATTGGAAAATGAGTTCGACATCACGAAGCTCGGATGACCAGTGGCGTTTCCAAGGTTTAGCAACCGGCCTTCGGAAAGCAGGAAAATCTCGTGTCCGTCAGGAAACGTGTACTTATCGAGCTGCGGTTTGATGTTGGTGCGCTTCACGCCTTGGGCGTTGTTCAGGGCGTCGACCTGAATCTCGTTATCGAAATGACCTATGTTACCGACCACTGCCTGATCCTTCATTTTCTGCATGTGCTCTAGCGTGATCACATCGGTGTTGCCAGTCGCGCTGATGTAAATGTCGCCGCGGCTGAGCGTGTCTTCGAGAGTGGTGATTTCGTAACCCTCCATCGCCGCCTGGAGCGCGTTGATCGGATCGATCTCGGTGATGACGACGCGCGCGCCCTGGCCGCGGAGTGATTGGGCGCAACCTTTACCGACATCGCCATAACCGCACACGACCGCGACTTTGCCGCCGATCATCACGTCGAGTGCGCGATTCAACCCGTCGACCAGCGAATGCCTGCAGCCGTAGAGATTGTCGAACTTCGATTTGGTGACTGAATCGTTAACGTTGATCGCCGGAACCAGGAGCCGGCCCTCCTGCTGCATCTTGTAGAGCCGATGCACGCCGGTGGTCGTCTCCTCCGAAACACCCCGCCACTCTTTGGCGATCTCATGCCAGCGATAGGGATTGTCGCGCTGAACCTCGAGCAACAGATCTTTGATGACCTGCTCCTCTTTATTGGCCGATTTGGATTTGGCCCAATCGCTGCCTTCCTCGAGCTCGTAACCTTTGTGAATCAGCAACGTCGCATCGCCGCCGTCATCGACTACCAGTTGCGGACCTTTGCCGTCCGGGTGGGAGAGCGCACGATAGGTGCACCGCCAATAATCTTCTAGTGATTCGCCTTTCCAGGCGAAGACGGAAATGCCGGCCTTCGCGACCGCAGCTGCCGCGTGATCCTGGGTTGAAAAAATATTGCACGACGCCCAGCGAACTGACGCGCCAAGATCGACAAGCGTCTCGATCAGCACCGCGGTTTGAATCGTCATGTGCAACGAACCGGTGATGCGCACCCCGGCGAGAGGCTTTTGCGGCGCATACCTTTCGCGGATCGCCATCAAACCCGGCATTTCCTTTTCCGCGATGGAAATTTCCTTTCGCCCAAAGTCGGCGAGGCCGACGTCTTTAACTTTGAAGTCCTGTTT
>CAZFZG010000112.1:0-8305 GCA_964523205.1 uncultured Chthoniobacteraceae bacterium
CCACCAGGGCGGCGATCTTGCGATAAATCGGCGCGATGATGTCCCAGGATGCGCGGGGACCCCCGGGCATCAGCGACGGACCTTTGAGCGCGCCTTCTTCTCCACCGGAAACGCCCATGCCGACGAAGTGAATTCCTTTTGCCTCAAGCTCTTTGCAACGACGCTGGGTGTCGGTGAAAAGGGAATTGCCGCCGTCGATAATGACGTCGCCCTTTTCGAGCAACGGCACCAGTTGGTTAATCACGGCGTCGACCGGCGCGCCGGCCTTGACCATGATGTGGGCAATACGCGGTTTCTTGAGCGCGCTGACGAATTCCTCCAGTGTGCGCGCCGGCTGAATATTTTTTCCCTTGGCCCGGCCCGCGGCGAACTTGTCGGTGACTTCGGTAGTGCGATTGAAAACGGCAACCGAAAACCCCTTCGATTCCATGTTCAGGACGAGGTTCTCGCCCATTACGGCCAGCCCGATGAGGCCAATATCACATTGATTTGCGTTCATTTTGTGTTTCTTCCAATAGCGCGGGATTACAATCTAACGAGCGATTCAAACACATGGCAAACTCCGTTTGTGACGTTTTGGTGACGGAATCGACATTACAAGCGCCGGAACAAGACACTGATGTGGCGGCCGGAGCGGTTGTCGATTTTCAGGGAATTGTTCGAAAACTGGAAGACGGTCGCGAGATCGAAGGAATTGACTACGAAGCACATGTGGAAATGGCGGAACATCAAATGCGATTAATCGCGACCGCGGCGGCGGAGAAATTTCAATTGCAGCATGTCCTGCTCCATCATCGAATCGGGTTCGTGCACGCTGGGGAAGCGTCGTTGTTCTTGCGAGTGAGCTCGCAACACCGAGGGGCCGCGTTTGAAGCGAGCACGTGGATCGTGGATGAACTGAAGAAAAAAGTGCCGATCTGGAAGCGGCCGAGATTCAAGATTGGTAGTCGGCGTCACGCTTTGCGTAGCCAAGCGGGTACAGTAAAATGAACTGGGCGAATCGGTTAACGTTAAGCCGGCTGTTTCTCACAATTATTTTCGTTGCCGCGTTAAACTCGTCCTGGCAATACGGCCGCACGCTGTCTCTTGTGGTTTTCCTCATTGCAGGGATTAGCGACTTCATCGACGGAGAGATCGCGCGCCGCTACGGATTCGTGACCAATTTTGGCAAACTGATGGACCCGCTGGTGGACAAAATCATGGTGGCCGCCGCATTCATTTCGTTGGTGCCGTTGAAGGCTGTGCCGGCCTGGGCGGCGACCGCGGTGGTAGCGCGCGATTTTCTGATCACCGGCCTGCGAATGATAGCTGGCGCTAAAGGAAAAATTTTGCCAGCGGATAGATTGGGCAAACAAAAAACTTCCTGGCAGGTGGTCACGGTAATTTTCTTTCTGGCGTTGCTCTCCCTGCACGAGCTGCGCTATGCGAACGAAGGATCGACCTGGTGGCATCGCGCCTGGAACCAGGCTGGGCCGATCCTGGTTTGGGTCACGGTGGCCCTGACGATTTATTCAGGATTGCTTTATGCCTGGCGGCATCGCGATTTGATTGCGCCTAACGAGTAGGGAAACTGTGGTTGCGGGCGTCTCGCCTGCAGGCGGGGACAATGCCCGTCCGGCTCGGACCTGCGTTCACAAAATCCAATCAGAAAAAGCTCTGCGGAACTTCGATTTTGTCGCCGGGCTGGAGCCGCACGTCCCGGGAAGGATCCCTTCGAAATTTCCGGACGTCGTAAACCGTTACCTCGCTGCCGCGCAGAAGCCGGACGTGGCGTTGATCCGCAAAATCGTTGAAGCCGCCGGCGGCATTGATGGCCGTGAGCAGGGTCATGTCTTCAGTGAATGGCACGCGGGAAGGGGCGCGAACGGATCCGCCCACGTTAACAAACCGCGCTGACGGCGCCATGAAGATGGTGATGTTGGGGCTGGTGTAGACTTTGTTGGAGCGATAGCTTTGTTCAATCGATCGGGCCAGTTGGGCGGGCGTCATTCCTTCGGCGTGAACCTTGCCGATGTAAGGAAGGTTGATCGCTCCGTCGGCGTCGACGCTGTAAATATTGTTGACCTGATTTTGGTCTTCAGCCGGGACGCCGCCGATCTTTAGTTCAACCGGGTCCCCGATTCGCAGACTGGCCTGGGCGTAGGCGCCGCTGGCAGACGCAAGAACAAAAAGCAAGACCGAGAGCGAGCGCCGCATCAATACTCGTCGGATTCGAAGTGACCGTTTTCTGCGCCGTTGCTGGCAATACGAGACTTTTCACCGCGGCGACGGCCCTGGTTTTCCTGACCGTGCGGTCGATAATAGCCGTAGTAATTTGTGTAGTAGTAGTAGTTTTGGTCGTGCTTGAGATCGACATTATTGAGCACGACACCGAGGAGAGTTCCGCCGACTCCAAGAATTGCCTGTTTCACGCGGGTAAGCATCGCACGGGGAAATCGGCGGTGCTGCACGACAATGACGGTTTGATCGACTTCGCTGGCGATAACAGACGCATCGCTTACCCCCAAAATAGGTGGCGAATCGAAAAACAAGATGTCATAGCGCTTTTTCAGCTCGGCAATGGTGTCCGACATGCGCTGGGAATTGAGAATACCAACGGCGTCAGAGGGCAGCATACCGCTCGGTATGACGAACAAATTCTCGACCGCGGTCGGCATGATCACCTGTTCGAGTGCCATCTCAGTGGTGAGATAATTCGTCAGGCCGACTTCGTTGCTAAGATCGAATAACAAATGCTGCACCGGGCGACGGAGGTCGGCGTCGACAATAAGAGTGGAGTATCCGCCCTGCGCACAAATGAAAGCCAGGTTGGCGATGGTTGTCGATTTGCCTTCCCCCGGTCCGCCGCTGACGAACGAGATGGTGTTGGCCTCGGGATTCGGGCGATTGAACTCGATGTTAGTGCGTAAAATTCGATACGCTTCCGCATCGGGCGTGTCGCCCTCGGCCTTGTGGATCAGGTTGATGTTCTTCGGAATAATGGCTAGCACCGGCACGCCGAGAAGGCTTTCGACGTCATCCATCGTTTTGACGCTGGTATCGAGATACTCAATGAAAAAGGCGAGACCGATGCCGATCACGAGACCGACCAGCGCGCCGAGCGTGAGGTTCAATCCGACTCGTGGGCGGGCGGCAAAACTCGGCGGCTCGGCCACCTGCTTCACACTGACCGCGAAGCGCGGCATCGCCAGCTCCATGGTCTGGCTTTGAGCGCGAGTGCGCACTCCATCAAGGAGCATTCTCTCCTTGATGTAGGCATTCTTGGCCCGGGTATAATTGGCGCCGAGAGTCTTGGTTTGAAGCTGCTTTGAATTAATTTGTTCGAGTCGCTTTTTCAGTTCGTCGCGCGTCGTCTCGGCGGTTTTGAGGTTGCGCTTTATTCCTTCGCGAATAATGCCGACCTGTTGCTCAAGCTGCCGAGTGTAAACTGTTCTGGCGGCACGAAGTGATTTCACCTTCGGATGATTTTCTCCGAGCCCAGAATTCAACAGCAGCGCTTCCTGGGCGACGGCGTCCTGATAGTTGGGCAGGATTTTTAGGATTGTGGGATCCTGCACGTCCAGTGTTGGTAACATCCGCATCAGGTCGTCGCCCTTCAGGTTTTCGATCTGGCGGAGCTTGCTGGAAAGGCTGGCGATCTTTGCTTCGGCGTCGTTTACTTCCTGTTCCTGTTTAACAACGATGGTGTTGACCGGCGCCTGGGTGTCTTCGGTCCCTTCGGGGTTTAGATCGACAATGTGTTCTTCGTCGCGGATTCGCGCCATTTCCGCAGCCGCGTCTTCGACTCTCTTTTGTTGTTTGGTGACCTCTTCGTTCATGACGGTCACAGCACGGTTGAGAATTTCCTTTTCCTCCTCGACCCGGCGATCCTGATAAACGCTGACGATTTTGTTGGCGATGTCGGCGGCCAGCTGAGGATTTGAATCGAAAACGCTGATCTGGAGAAGATCGGTATTTCGGACCTCGTCGACGTTGAGCTTGCTGCGCAACATCTGATAGGCGCCTTCACGCGAGGGCCGGTGACCGTCCCGACCCCATCGATCCTGCAGCTTCAATTGTTCGATGACCGGGTAAAGGATGCCGGTACGCTGAATAACCTGGAAAACCGTGGGCGCGAGTTGGGGGTCGTGCACCGGCAGATTCGGATCACCCTGACCGAAAATGCGCGGATTTTCCGCCGTCGATCGGACTTCGATGAAGACCATCGATTGGTATTCGCGCGGTTGAAAATAGGTGACGACTGCTGCCGTCAGCAAGACGAGGAGGAAAGCCAGAAGGACAAGCGGCCAGCGAATGCGCACCACGCGCCAGTAGTCTAGAAAATGAAGCTTAACTTCTTCGTCGTGTGCCATACCAATAGGGACCCTTTTTGGCGAGAGCCCCGCATTCTAGCAAAGAGGGGGCCAAAAGTAAAACACTGCGTATCTCTCAAAACGTGAAGCTGAATCCGCCGGATATGCGATTTCTCGTGTATTCCCGGAAGGCTTGGTCCGAGGTGATGTCGGTATAATGATAGGCGACTTGAACAGCGATCAGCGGGCTGATCGCATAGCGCACTGAGACCCCTATATCGAAGGAATCTTCACTGAACGGCGTCGCCGGTAAGGTTCCGATAGGTAAGGCTGCGGTAGTCAGAGAGTGATAGTTATCGTGCACATAGTAAGCATCGAGGGTCGAGCTTACGCGGGAGGTGAAATCGAATTTTGTGCGAAGGCCGGTTCGAAAAGTAGTTCGGCTTTGCTCTCCCGGAAGTTCCGGTTCTTCGAGTCCGTAGCGGGTGTTCCAACTGACCGAAGTCCGTCTCCCGGCGGTGTAATTTACCGTGCCCTCGAAATATGGACCGGTTTGGTCGCCGCCCGAATCATAGGAACGAAATTGGGCGCCGCCCCGGAGCGATACCGTGAACCGCGGATTAAACGTATGATCGATGCCGCCGAGCGCGAAATGCGTCGTCGAATTATTTTGCAATCGCACGGCCGGGGCGAGCAAGATCCCGAACCCGAACGGGTCAAACACTGCCGGAATGATAACTTCACCCTCGTGCTCATACGTGACGATGTCGTAGCGATATTCGGCGACCAACAGCGTGGTCGGCACCATTTGAAAACGGAACTCGTTGCCAAACGTATTGCTGACGCGGTTAGAAAAGATGGCAACAGCGTTAGTGTCGTAATGGTAAGCCTCAAGCGTGTACGATGTTTTGGTGCTGAAACGGTGCGACCACTCGTAGGTGACGAAAAAGTTGTCGTCAGTGTAGAAATAATTGCCATTGCGGGAATTGAGTCCGCCAGGATTGTCGAAACTAGGTTCGGTTAAGTACTCGAGCAGCAGAGTTGAGCCGAGGGTTAGCCGCGGCGAGGCCTTGAAATTGATGCCGATCGCGCCTTTGAGGTCGATGTCATAGCTCTGGCCGTTTACATGGTCGAAATAGTACACGCCGCCAGCGCCCGCATTCAGGATCAATTGGAGTCGCGGATTACCGAACGTGTAATCCAAAATCACATTTCCGCTGGTGAACTCTGATCCCTGTTTCGATCCAACGTTCGTGTTGACGTTATCGTCGTAGCCCCCGGAAAGGCTCAGATGAATTTTCACCGGTGTAGGAGCGAAGACTCCGCTGCCTCCAGGCCCACCTTGCATCGAGCTTTCCACACTGGGCGCGTTCGAGATTCCTTCCGAGGAAGCGCCCGTGGAAACTTCGGTTGTCGATCCTGCAGACGACGACGCGCTAGTCGATGAACTGCCCGTTCCAGCGCTGGTTGTGGCCGAGACCGCTTCCTGGGCAGGGGCTGGTCCTGCCCAGGCGGCAAGTACGATCACGGTTAGCAACGAAATCGGTAATCGTCTCATCGTTCCGGCAGCGCGGTTCGAGCCTAGGCTAGAGCAAGAAACAAGCAACCGCATTGTCATTGTGGTTCGGTTGAATTTTCAGTCGGCGTGTTCGGGTTCGAGCCTCTTGTTCCTGACTCGCTCCACTTCTTCAGGTGAGCTTGATATAATGAGCTCAACGATTTCGATTTTGGATCCAGGGCCAGCGCTTCCCGGTACATCCATTCTCCCTCGTTAAAACGCCCGAGCGCGTCGTAGGAATCAGCCATCCCGATCGCGAAGGCCTCTTCCCGCGGCGCCAGCGCGCTTCCGCTGGCGAAGGCTGCAAGTGCCTCCTGATAGAATCGTCTGCACGCGGTGCTATTGGGGGTTCTGTCAGCCTGATCGAAGCGCGCGCTTCCCAAATACTGATATAGGTTCGGATTGTTCCGCTCCCAGGCCAGGCCGCGCAACGCAAAACCTGCGCCCGGTTCAAGTTGATCGTCCCGTATCGCGGCCCGCGCCCGTTCGGCAAAGTATTCGCCCGGCAGCAACCGTACCGATTCGATCGCTACGAATAACGCTATTGAGGGCAAAACGAGACGCCAACCGAGAATCGAACGCCGTGGTTCAGGTAACTCAGCTTGATGCTGCGCTCCGGCATTTGCCAGAAGGCCGAAAACAAAGGCAACCAGAAGAACATTTGCCGGGATATGCAGGTTGAAATCGAAAAACGAGTGAATCATGTACGCGACGACGGCCGGGATCGCGCCCAGTTGGAGGGCCATAGCATTGCTAAGAAGGCGGGAAGAAACTGCAACGCGTTTCAGTGCCAGGCGCCGAAAATTCTGCCAGCCATTCCATAGATGGCTACCGAGAAAGATCAGGAAAAGCGCGCCGCCGGCCAATCCATATTCGGCTAAGAGTTGCAAGTAATCATTATGAACATAAATCGGGTCAGCGATTAGCTGAGGCGAACGGAACTGGCGACCAAAGTACTTGTAGGTTCCGCTTCCGGTTCCAAACAACGGCTCCAACTTCCACTGTTGAATCGCTGCGTTCCACATTTCCAGGCGCACGTTGCTTTCGAACATGTGGTCAGCCCGATCGCTCAGATAGGCATTTTTGTGAACGAAAGAAGAGGCAGCGACCCCAATCAGGCCGGCGACGATAAGGGCGGGTCCGCCTATTCGCCAAAAGAAACGCGCGGAAAGCTGCCACAACACGAGGGCACTTAGTGCCATGAAAGCGAACAAACTGCCCAGCGCACTCAAGTATCCGCCGCGGCTTCCAGTCAGGACCAAACCGAAATAGCAGACGGCCGTCGCGTAAGCGCTCAGCAACTTTGCCCACGCCGGGAACCGGCTCCAGCAAGTGATGCTCAGGCCGAAAATGCCCAGGACTTCGAGCAGGCCTGCCAGATGATTCGGACAGACGTAGAAGCCACTGGCCCTCCGTCCGTAATCGGCCCGATGAAGGAATGGAATCGGCATGAAGTTGTCACCATTTCGAAATTGGATGGTCCCAACCCACACCTGCGCGATCCCGACGATTAGCAGGAAAAGCAGGAATGCCGTTCGCTGTTTTGATTCGGTGAAGAAACAGGCCACAAAAAAATAAACCAGGAGGCCGCCTAATACCGAATAAGCATCCACGCGCGCCAAATAAACAACCGGCGATATCAGTGCCCGGACCACGATGTAGCCGAAAAAAAGCGCCGCGCTAGCGAGACAAATCTGACCTGGCTCTGGTTTGGCACGACACAGCGCTAGGAAAACGAGCAACCCTCCGACTGCCACCAGGCAGTACGCTGGCAAACTGTAGAGCAATCGCGTTCCACCGACCAGAAGTTGAGTTACTATCAATGCCGTCGCGATCAGATATGCCGCGCATCCTTCAGCGAAGCGATTCTGCAGAGTCGTGACCTTCACTGAAACGCTTAGACCGTAATGCGCTTTAGCGTCGCCAAGCGCAATTGAGCCGCTTGGGATTCAGTTTTCGTCAACGGTCACGCCTACGGAATGGGTCCCCCGGGCTAGTCATCTTCATGCGGCGTGACGTGACAATGACCGCGAAAGTCGCCGGGGTGGTCCCGCAAAAATTTATCCACTTGGTCGCACGGGATACTGATCTCATGAAAGTTATGCGGATTGTGACAGACAGTGCATTTATCGCCCTCGTCGTGATGATCGCCGTCATGCTCGTCGTGATGGTCCCCCTCGTGGCCAGAGGGGGATGGCGAATCATGGTGCGTATCTGAGCGTTTGTCGTCGGCAAACGCTGCGCTTCCCGGCCAAAACCACAGACCAACTACCACCATGAAAAGAGGAACTAACGTTGCGATCAGCCCGCGCGATTTCTTCATAAAAACCCTTTGGTTGGTGAAGACCAAGTATCCTATCAGCGCGCAGCGACGGTCAACAGAAATCCCGGCAACGGTACCCCCGGTCGCAGATTTTACAGAATTGACACAAACCAGCGGGCAACGGGAATCGAA
>CAZFZG010000113.1:0-4872 GCA_964523205.1 uncultured Chthoniobacteraceae bacterium
GGTCAACGCTGCAACGCGTCAAGCTCGGAGCGGGACAGCTCGGGCAATTTGCTGATGTTGCACGCGTGAAAACGAAACCGCGGGCGAAACATCTTCTTTTTCAGATCCAAATGAAAGTGTGGTGCTAAACGGCCGAGTACTTCGAAGCCAGTGTGATCGTGAAATTCGCCGACAATCCATTGGCAGCGGTGCAAAGTTTCATCGGGCAAGGCTGAAAAAACATCGGCTTCGGCGCCCTCGCAGTCGATCTTGATGAGATCGACCTGTGCGATCCCGAGTTCGCGCAAAACCTCATCTAATCGCCTGATCTCACACTCTACAGGGGCAGCGGGGTAGCCGCGATCCTTGAAACTACCGCGAGTGTTAAAGGCGCCAAAATTTACCTGATCAGCGGGAACCGCGATCCGTTGATTCCTCGCTCCGAGCCCATAGTTGAAAACCGTGACTCCGTGCAGGTCGCCGGCATTTTGTTGCAAGATGCGAAAGGTGTCGGGATGAGGCTCAAACCCGAAAATATTGGCGCCGGGAAATTTTTCGTGAAAATAAATTATGGAAGCACCGATGTTGCTACCGATGTCGAGGATGATTTTCGGCCTGACTGCCTGAGGCACATAATACTCTGCTTTCCTGCCGGTTTTGAGCAGAACCTGATACAGAACAAATGGATCGGCGGTGCCTGATCGATAAAAGACGTCCTGGCCAGACCAACGCAACCGGGCCAGGGACGTCGTCGGAGGTTGGCGGACCATGTCAGCGGTGAAACGCAACGACCGGGAGCGCACCAAGATCTTGATCATGTTACGGAAACCAACCGCCGACATAATCAAGCTCCCGGAGCGGAGTCAGCTTTGGCGCGCTTTTTTCGAAAGAAATCCTGAAGGATTGCGGTGCATTCGTTCTCCAGAACGCCGCCGGTAATCTGGCTCTGATGATTAAGAGCGTCATGTTGCAGCAGGTTGATGACCGTGCCGGCGGCCCCGGCCCGAAGGTCGGAGCATCCATATATCAATCGTCGTATTCGAGTATGCACGATGGCGCCAGCGCACATCGGGCAGGGTTCCTTAGTAACGTAGAGATCGCAATCGGTAAGCCGCCAGTCACCGACTGCCGCCTCCGCCGCGGTCAAAGCAAGCATTTCGGCATGGGCGGTCGCATCTTTAAGCAGCTCGACTTGATTGTATCCGCGCGAAATAATTTTCCCGTCTCGAACGACCACCGCGCCGACGGGCACTTCGTCCGCCGCTCGCGCTTTCGATGCCAGTCGCAATGCCTCCTGCATAAAAGTTTCGTCTAATTCCATTTTCGTCCGACCTAACGAGTTGCCAAGATTAACTTCTGCCTTATCCGGGCGGGCTTCAGGTTTCGAAGTACTTGTACCATGAAAAAGCTTTTGTTGAGCCTCATAATGTTTTCTCCATTGCTGGGAGCTGCAACTACCAATGCGACCGAGCCGCTTTGGGCGGCCCTCGGGTCCGCAGGCTGGACAACCAACCCGCGAGTCCGGTCGGTTTGCCCGGACAATTTGCTTTACAACCAAGCTGATTGTTCGCCAGCTTCGGATCGTGCGCTGGGCCCCCCTTGCTTGCCTTAGTTTTCTGCTGGTTTCGACAGGTTTAGCCCAGCAGCAGGAGCGCAGGCTGATCGATCGCCTCCTTCGCCCGGATATGAACCTGCAAAACAACGCTCAAAGCAAAAAATTCGCCGCCAATGCTGCCGTTGTCGAAAATCGGGGTAGGGTTGGTACGTTCTTTTTCGAGCAGACCCGCAAACAGAAGCCGGTCATCGAGACTCGCACCGCGAATACGAGGGAATACCGGGTCCGCTCGCTCCAGAGCGATTCGTCAGTGCATTCCTCCAATCAAAATCGGTCCGCGAACTTGCCGGGACAGGTAGCAACCTCATCCTCGCGCGATGTTCACGGCGCATATGATGCCAATCTGGAAGTCGTCGGCCGAAGCTTTCCGGGCGAGCGCGCGTTTCCTGAGCAGGGCAAGAGTCAAAAATCGCCAGATCGGCAAAGTCCGCCGCTCACCATTGATCAAGTGCGCGAGCTGCTGAACAAAAACAAGTAAGCGGCCTGACCTGACCGATATTCTCGGAAAGTTTTGCCGTCCACGAGAGCGCCCACTACAGTTGCGGATGATGCAAGCCGATGAAGCTTTGTCCGCTCTAAAAAAGGGAGCGGCCCAGATTATTAGCGAAGCGGAGCTGCGCGAAAAACTCGCGCTCGGCCGTCCGTTGCGAGTCAAGCTGGGCGTAGATCCGACTACAGCCGACATTCATCTTGGCCACACCGTTGTGCTGCGGAAACTCCGGCAATTTCAGGATCTCGGGCATCAGGCGGTCCTGATCATTGGCGACTTCACCGGGATGATAGGCGATCCGAGCGGACGATCTGTCACCCGACCGCATTTGACCCACAAGGAAGTGCTCACCAACGCGGAAACCTATCGGGAGCAAGCGTTCAAGATTCTCGACCCTGCCCGGACCGAGACCGTCTGCAATGGCGATTGGTTCCGGACAATGTCTTACGAGGACGTGATTCGTCTGAACAGCCGAGTCACCCTCCAACAGATGCTCCAACGCGAAGACTTTCGGGCGCGGATCGACCACGAGCAGGCAATCCACGCCCATGAGATTCAATATCCAATTATGCAGGGCTGGGATTCGGTGATGGTGAAAGCCGATGTTGAGTTGGGCGGGACCGACCAGCTTTTTAACATTCTGGTTGGCCGGGATTTTCAGAAGGAACAGGGAATACCGGCGCAAGTCGTTTTTCTATTGCCCATCCTTGAAGGTTTGGATGGGTCGAAGAAAATGAGCAAGAGCCTGGGCAATTTCGTCGGCGTCAACGAGCCGGCGGGCGATATGTTCGGCAAGCTAATGAGCATTTCGGACCAGCTGATGGCTCGCTATTACGAAGTTCTTCGTAATCGCGAACTGCCCAAGAACGCCGATCCGTTTGAATCCAAAAAACAGCTGGCCTTCGAAATCGTGCAGACTTACCACTCCCGCGAAGTCGCGCAGAAGACGCTGGAGGAATGGAAAGCGCGATTTAGTGAGAAGCGATTGGAAGAGGCCGACCTTCCAGCGTTTTCACCAATGGCCGATGAAGCCGTGGGGCTGGTCGTTACTGCTTATTCGCAAGCATTCGGGATCACGAAATCGCGCGCCGAAGCCAGCCGATTGATCAAACAGGGTAGTGTTCAGATCGACGGAGAGAAGGTGGCAGATCCAAAAGCTAAAATCACGTTACGTTCAGGTCAGATCTTGCGCCTCGATAAGACCCGCGCGGTTCGAATCAAATAAAAAAGCACGGAGCCGAAGCGCCGTGCTTTTTCAAGGAGTTCCGTTTGAAAGTTTAGGCTGCCACCGCGGTTTCGTACAAAGGCAGGATCGGGGTTCGCTCCACGTAGTGCGTCGCGATGCCTTCGAAGTGCGCGCGAATGCTGCGTAGCTCCGCGTTTACAAAAGCGTCCACAAAACCAAATCGGCGATCGAGCCATGCAAACAAGCGATTCTTGATCTGGTAATGGATCGCCAGAGTGATTTCGGTGCAGGTTGGGCGAATTTCGGTGAAATCGATCAGTCCCAGCACATCGATATTGCCGCCCACCGATTCGAATGCGAACTGGTCGACCGAATCGTTTTCCACGTCCAGAAGGACGGTGCGTGCTTCAAAGCCGAGTGGACCGCGGAAACTGAAATCCACCGTCTTTGAAGAAGTCACGGCCGCTTTTGTGACCATGACGAATTGGCGCTTGTAAGATTGAATGCTGGTGAGGCGGGCCTTGGCCTCGTCCAGCGGTTGACTCATGTGAAACGTTTTTTCAAGGAGCATATTGTAGGGTTGGTTGTTGGTAGGGACTTTAGCAACGCAGGTGCCAACCCGATTTACCTAGGGAGAGCCGCCAATAACCTCGAAATTGTGTCAATTTTATTTACACTTGTGTTTGCCGGATTACAGAACCGGGCGCAGTTAAGTCCCAGGGCTTGAGCCCATTTTGACGGCAGTTTGGGCCTGTTCTGGGTCAACGATTAAGCCGCGCGGGCGTGCGCCGCTTCAATCGTTTGCATCATCGATTGAAAAATCTTTGCGCCATCCGCGCTGCCGAGACGTTCGTCACAAGCACGGTCGGGATGAGGCATCAATCCGAAAACATTTCCTTCGCGATTGCAGATGCCGGCAATGTTTTCGATCGAACCGTTTGGATTCGCCTCGGGCACGACTTGGCCGCGGTTGTCGGCGTATCGCATGATCACGCGGCGATTTTCGTTGAGCTCGCGCAGCGTCTTGTCATTCGCGAAGTAGCAACCTTCACCGTGCGCAACCGGCATTCGAAGCAGTGTTCCTTCTGGGCAGCCATGGGTGAAAGCCGAATCTGGCACTTCGACCCGCAGTGTCACCAAATCGCAAACGAAGCGAAGCGACCGGTTGCGCACCAGTGCGCCCGGCAACAAACCAGCCTCACACAAAACCTGGAAGCCGTTGCATGTTCCGAGCACGAGCTTGCCCGCGCGGGCATCGCTGATCACCGCTTTCATGATCGGCGAGAAACGCGCGATCGCGCCGCAACGCAGATAATCACCGTAGGCAAAACCGCCCGGCAAAACGATCGCGTCGTAATCGCGCAGGGATGTTTCCTTGTGCCAAACGTAATCGGCCTGTAGCCCCGGGATGCTGTTGATGCCGGCGACGCAATCCTGGTCGCAATTCGAACCGGGGAACTGGATGACCGCGAATTTCATCTGGATCTAACGAGCGATGGCGCGGGCGCGTTGTTCTTCATGGTAATCATTCACGACCAGGGCGGCATGAATCACTCCCGGAATCCAGCCGAGCAAAGTCAAAAGGATGCTAAGAAAAAAACT
>CAZFZG010000113.1:4972-8123 GCA_964523205.1 uncultured Chthoniobacteraceae bacterium
CCTGGATCGCGATCAAAGTCGGCCTGCGCGATCTGCCGCCCATTTCCTTTGTCGCGATTCGCTTCGTGATCGCTGCCGCCGTGCTGGTTGCGGTCTCGCTCGGGCGGGTGCGACTCGTTCCACTTCGGGCCGGGGATTACTGGGTCCTCGCGGTCACCGGCGTGCTCATGTTTGGGTTCAATTACGTGACGGTTTTCTGGGGCGAACTCTACGTCTCGTCCGGCCTCGCTGCGGTTTTGCAGACCACCATTCCAATTTTCGGAATGTTGTTCGCGCACTGGATGCTGCCGGAGGAACCGCTTCGTTTGCAAAAGGTCGCCGGCGCGTTGCTCGCCATCAGTGGCGTCGCGCTGATTTGCGGTCGATTGCTCGATTTCGGCGGCGTCTGGGCGTTTTGGGGTGGAGTAGGCATTGCGCTCGGCGGCGCGGCCGCTGCTTTTTCCAACGTGCTCCTCAAGAAAAGCGCGATCACACTCGCCCCGGCCATGCTCGCCGCCTGGCAGATGTTTTTCGGAATAATTCCGTTACTCATTTTCGGCGCGATCATCGATGGAAGCCCGGCGCGCTTTCATTGGACGCCGATGTCGCTTTTCTGTTTGCTCTACCTCGCAATTGTCGGCTCGTCTTTCACGTTCTTATTGCTGTATTGGCTGCTCCCGCGCATGACGGTCACCAATCTGCAAACCATCTCGCTGATCACGCCGCCTGGCGCGGTCATGCTTGGTTGGGCCCTCGGTGGCGAAAAATTCCCGCTCTGGTCGCTTCTCGGCGCCGCGGTTGTCCTCATTGGGGTTTGGATGATTTTCCGGCCGATCAAAGATCGAGAATCAGCCTCGGCCTCGGCAGTTCCGGATCGTGGTTGAATGAGTTCAAACGGTCCAGGCCGCGCCAAGAGTTACGGACCGTGGCTGGTCGGTCTGGGCGCCGCGCTTTGGGGAACCGAAAGCGCGTGGCGAATTCCGCTCAATCAATTGTTCGCCGCAGAGGTCATCGTTTTTTGGGAACACCTGCTCATTCTGTTGATGTTTCTGCCGATCTTGCTGCCGAGCCTCGGCCGGTTGCGCAAGGCCTGTCCTGAGCATAGCCGAAGGATCGATAGTCGCACCTGGGGTTACTTGCTCTTTTCCGGATTCGCGGGTTCGGCAGTCGGCACAATTTTTTTCACGCTCGCCCTCAAATATGGAAATCCGACCGTGGTCAATGTGATCCTCAACATTCAGCCGGTAATCTCAACCGCAGGCGCGTTTCTGCTGTTTGGCGACCGGCTGGCGCCGCGGTTTTTTGTCTACGCCACGATCGCAATTCTGGCCGGCGTGTTCCTTTCTGTCGAACGACCGGATCTGATTGGGGATTCCTTCCAGCAAGCCGGGCTCACGATTGGCACCGGCTACGCGCTGATCTGCGCATTTTTTTGGGCCGGCTCGACCGTCGCCGGTCGCGGCGTGATGATCGGAATGCCGCTTCGGCTTGCCGCCAGCATGCGCATTGTGGTGGGACTGGCCTGTATGACGTTAATCGTCTTTGCGCACGGAAAACTTCATGGCGAGGCGCTCTGGCCCGTCGCCGCCCAGGCTCATCCCACTAAAGCCATCGTCTTACTGCTCTTGCTCGCCTCGATCTCGGGCGGAATCCCGCTCCTGATCTATTTTGAAGGCTTGCGGCTGACCCGGGCTTCCATCGCCGGTTATTTCGAAATGATGCAAACCTTGGCGGCCGTCGTGATCACCTGGGGATTCTTCCACGCCGGGCTTCGGCCCCATCAAATCGTCGCGGCCGTCGTGCTCATGGCCGCAGTGACCATGGTCCAGCGCGTCCAGGCGCAAGTTGAAGTGACAAGTGACAAGTGACCTGTGACGAGTCAGATGCGGGCGACACCCCGCCGCTACAACGTTCCTCTGTAGAGGCAGCTGTGCCAGCTGCGAATTTCTTATTTCTGCAGGCGACACCCCGCTTAGCGGGGACACTACAGTCACGCGCGATCGATCACAACGATTTCGCCTTGATACCTCCAGTCGTCCGCGTCCTTAACCAAGCCCGCTCGGACCGGATTCTCACGCACGTAATTCCATTTCGCGTCACAACTTTCATTACTTCGCAAAACGTGATCGAAGAAGCCAGGTTGCCATAATCGCGGAGCACGAAGAGCTGCCGAGATAGCTCTCTTCAACCCGCCCACCCACGGCGACAAGACGAACTCGACATGTCCAGAAACGAAGAGATGGACATGGTCCGGCATGATTACATAGCGCCCCAACGCAACATCGAACTTTTCGATCGCGTCATGACCATATTTTTCCAGTGTAGCTTTTGCGCAATCTAACGAAGGAATTTTCTTTCGATCGCGGGTGCAAAATGTGACGAAGTAAACGGGATGATTGGCGTAAACGAAGTCCAGTCGCGGGGGGCGGTTTTTGATCACTCAGTTTATTGTAGAGGCAGCTGTGCCGGCTGCAAAAGGAGTTCTTCTGTAGAGGCAGCCGTGCCGGCTGCATGCGGGCGACACACCCGCCACTACAACGTTCTTCTGTAGAGGCAGCCGTGTCGGCTGCATGCGGGTGACACACCCGCCACTACAGTTACGCCACGCGGCGTTTTTGTTTGACCAACGCGGATGTCGATCTTCGCCGGGCGCCGTTGCCGCCCCGTCTCGCCCCGGCCGATTGCGACCGATTGATGCTCTCCTGCAAAACTTTCACCAGATCGACCACGTTCGTGCTCCGCGGCGTCGGCGCCGGGGCGGGCGGAAGTTGTTTGTTCTTCGCTTTGGTCTCGATGATCTCCATCACCGCGTCGCGATATTCGTCGCGATATTTTTCCGGCTTCCAATCCGACGACATGCTCTCGATCAGCGTATTCGCCATCTTGAGCTCTTTGTCGTTTAAATCGGTCTTGGGCCGGTTCAATTCTTCCGGCTTCAACACTTCGCTGGCGAAATGCATCAGCTCGAGCACCAGGAACAACCCGTCCGGCTTCACCGCCGCCAGATATTCGCGGTTCGCGATCACGACTTTGGCGATACCGATCTTGCCCGTGCCGCTGAGCGCCTTGTGCAAAAGCGCGTAGGCTTTCTCGCCGCCCTTTTGCGCTTCGAGGAAATACGGCTTGTAGAAAAATTTCGGATCGACCTCGTCCAGATCGACAAAGTCGGTGA
>CAZFZG010000114.1:0-8053 GCA_964523205.1 uncultured Chthoniobacteraceae bacterium
GGATCATCGCGGACGGAGGCGAGCGCGAGATGAAGTTCGGCAGTGCGTCGGGCGAGCAACTTCGCTTTCTCAGGATAAATTCCACCGATCAGTTCTTCGACCAGCGCACCTGCGGGTGTGGTTTCATTCTGCAATTCGGCTTTTCGACCCAAGACGCGCTCATAAAAACGACCGACATGGTCGAGCGTCATGGTCCAGGCGTCGGCTTCGCTTGTGACCGCGTCCTGAAGGAGGCACACAACCATGGGCTCTGATTTCCCGCGCCGATATTCAATTGCGCCGCCAAACGCCGGGACATTGTCGAACTGCGCGCTCTCCGTCAGAAAACGGGTAACCTCAACGTCCGGATTTACGCCATCTTCCAATTTGCGGTAAAGCTTGAGAAAAAATTTGTCGGCGAACAGCATCGAGGAGTTGCTTTGTTCACCGCTGACCATGTTAGAGGGCGGAACAGTCGTGACTTGGCCCATCCGCGAACTGACCGCGCCGACAAGCTTTCCGTTTCGGCCGGTAGCATGCTGTCGATCCAACATCAGCCGGAAAAGTTTTTCTCGGAAATCGCTGTCCCAAACCGCGTCGAACAGAATCGAACCGTCATCGAAGCGTGCGATGACGGCGTGCGGCGCGGACTGCAAGATGTTTTTCGCCTTGTCCTCGGATGCGATCTTCACAGGCAGAGCGTAATTTTCAGTTGGCCCGTCGAGATAGCTCACTTCGACGAACCAGAATTGCGCGGCATCGGGTTCTGAAGAGATGCTCGAACGCTCCAGGACGCGCATCTGTCGAAGCGTTCGCGCCTTGGCGCCAAACCAGCGACAGCCGGCCATGTATTCGGGCAAAACCTCGGTTTCGAGTCGCGCTCGCTCGCCATCATCGAGCAATGACTGCAGGTGAGGGCGCGCGCTCAGCGTCGGGACGACGTGCTTCTTCTCCGATCTTTTTCGTCCGGTTTGAGGCTGAAGTGTGAACCAGTAAGAAGAGTGTCCGTTGAGCGTTAGGAAGTAAGGCGTTTTCTTGATTGGTGGGAAATGGCTGCGGCCGATAATTTCCAGCGGCACCGAGCCGGCAAACTTGGAAAGGTCTAGTTCGGCGAATTGCGAAAAGCGGGAAAGATTTACGACGCCGAGGACGATCTCATCTTCGTAGCGGCGCAAAAACGCGAGGACCTTCGCATTGTCGGGATAAAGAAACTCGATCGATCCGCGCGAGAACGCTTTGAAATTCTTTCGCATCGCGATGACCCGGCGCATCCACCAAAGCAGCGACGAAAGATTCTTCTGATGATTTTCAACGTTGACCGCTTCGTAGTGATATTCGGGATCGATGATTACTGGGAGATGGAGCTGCTGCGGGTTCGCTTTGGAAAAACCGGCATTGCGGTCGGGGCTCCATTGCATCGGCGTGCGGCAGCCATTGCGGTCGCCGAGGTAGATGTTGTCGCCCATGCCGATCTCGTCGCCATAATAAATGATGGGGGTACCGGGCATCGAAAAAAGCAACGCGTTCAACAACTCGATTTTGCGGCGGTTGTTAGCGAGCAGCGGCGCGAGCCGGCGTCGGATGCCAAGGTTGATGCGCGCGTGCGGATCGTTGGCGTAAACCCGCCACATGTAATCGCGTTCCTCGTCGGTCACCATTTCGAGGGTGAGCTCGTCGTGATTGCGCAGGAACATCGCCCATTGGCAATTTTCCGGGATCGACGGTGTTTGATCTAGGATGTCGATAATCGGGAACCGATCCTCCATCTGCAGCGCCATGAACATGCGCGGCATGAGCGGGAAATGGAAACTCATGTGCGATTCGTCGCCGCTGCCGAAATAGGCGACGGCGTCTTCGGGCCATTGATTGGCTTCGGCAAGCAACATCCGGCCCGGGAATTTCTGATCGACGTGCGCGCGCAGTCTCTTGAGATAGACATGCGTCTCGGGCAAATTTTCGCAGTTGGTTCCTTCGCGTTCGTAGAGATAGGGGACGGCGTCCAAGCGGAGCCCATCTACCCCCATGGCGAGCCAGAAATCACAAACCTTCTCGACCGCGTCGTGGACGGAGGGGTTTTCGAAGTTCAGATCCGGCTGATGCGAATAAAAGCGGTGCCAGTAATACGCCTTGGCGACCGGATCCCAGGACCAGTTCGAGCTTTCGAAGTCTTTAAAAATGATCCGGGCTTCGTTGTATTTTTCCGGCGTCTCACTCCAGACATAAAACTCGCGCTCAGGCGAACCGGCCGGCGCGCGCCGGGATTTTTGGAACCACGGATTCTGATCAGAGGTGTGATTGATGACCAACTCCGTGATGACCCGAAGCCCGCGTTTGTGCGCTTCGGCCAGAAACGTGCGGAAATCATCCAGCGTTCCGTAGTTCGGGTTAACATCGAAGTAATCGGCGATGTCGTAGCCGTCGTCCTTGAGCGGCGACGGGTAAAACGGCAACAGCCAGATCGCAGTAATGCCGAGTTCATGCAGGTAATCCAGTTTCTCGATCAGGCCGCGGAAATCGCCCATGCCGTCGCCATCGCTGTCCGCGAACGTTTTGACGTGCAGCTCGTAGATGACCGCGTCCTTGTACCAAAGCGGGTCAGTTACCGATTCTTTAGCGCTTGCCGTCATGCAGCTAACCTTTGCCGCACAAAACGCGCCGCGCAATCGTCGGCTTTACCCGGCTAAGATCGACCTGGACCTTTCATAAAACGAAAGCGGCCACGTTGCCGCGGCCGCCCCGTTAGGAAGGAAACTGAGAATTAGCCCTTAATCTTGCTGATATGCGACGCAATGCATTGCCATTTCCCCCCGCGCATCATCCAAGTGTCGGTGAATAGGAACGTGCGGTCGAACGCTTTGCCATCTTTGCCAGTTCCGGTCTCGCGGGCCCGGCCAGTCACAACTGCGACGTTTGTTCCAAACATCTTGACGTTCAGTCTTTCGTTCTTGGCGGACTTATAGGTGTCCTTGTCCTTTTTGAGTTCACCAATCACATCTGACCGGTCTGTGAATTTGTTCTTCGAGGAGACGCCGACGAAGTCAGCGGCAATGAATCCCTCGATTGAGGCAACGTCATGTTTCGCGACTGCAGCTTCCCAGACATTCTCCATATCCCGGACGCTCATGTTCTTTCCGGTCATCTTGGTCGCGGCCGCAGGTGCAGCAGCGGCGGCAGGCTTCACCGTCGTTGGTGCTTCTTTCTTCTCCGGGACGGTCGCTTTGACCGGGGCTGTAACTGTTGGTTCTTCCTTCTTTTGAGCTGCCGCAGGCGCAGTTTCTGCCGCCGGCGTTGACTCGACGGTCGCCGACGCTTTTTCCTCCGTCGCCGGTGCGGTCGTTTCGGCCGGCGTGGCGGATTCTTCCTGCGCGATGGCCAAGGTCGCGAGAAATGCGGATGCGAATAAGGAGGTAATGATTTTCATGTGATTTTGAGTTGGATTAACGCAGCGTTCTACAAAGGTGCGTTGCGGGCGAGATCGTATTCAGAGGGCCATGCGTCGGTCAAGGCTTATCACGGCCGAGCGGTGAGCCGGGCTGAAATTGATGGACGCCCGTAGGCGAAAGAATTAAAGCTTGAGGATGTCTTCAGCCTCCGACTCCGACTTGCAAGGCCTGCCTTCGGATGTCGAGGTTGCGCCGCCGGAAAAATCTTTCGTGCGCCCGGTCGAGGCGGAGCCCGGGTCGCCGAGCGATGTCGATCTTATGATAGGGATCCAAGCGGGCGACCCGGACGCGCTTTCTCAGCTTTATGATCGTTACAATGGAATCATAAAAGCACTGATTTTGCGGATCGTTCATAATGAGTCTGAATCCGATGATCTCCTCCAGGAGGTTTTCATGGAAATTTGGAACCAGGCCAAGAATTTTTCCGCCCACAAAGGCAAGCCGCTCGGGTGGATGGTTACCCTGACCCGCCGGCGGGCCATTGACGCTTTGCGAAAAAAGCAGGCTTATGCCCGAGCGGAACAGCGTCTCCAAGCCGAGCCGGAGCAGCAACCGCTAGCTTGGGTGCAAAACGCAACGGCTGAGGATATTAGGTTCGGCGACACCCGCGCTTTGATGGCCAAAGTGATCAATTCCTTGCCAGAAGCCCAGCAGCAGGTCATCGAGTTGGCATTTTTTCAAGGGATGAGCCAGCGCGAAATCGCCGCTAATACGAATATACCATTGGGCACGGTGAAGACCCGGCTCGAATTAGGCTTGAAGAAGATATATGATAGTTTGAAGGAGCTGAAAGATGAGCTTTGAAGAATTTCAAAATTGCGCGCGGCTCTACGTTATCGGTGCGCTCGAACCGGAAGAGCTGCAGGAATTTGAGGCTGCACGCAACCTGTTCGGCGCCGCAGCTGAGGACTTCATCAATCAATGCTACAGCCTGCACGAAGCTTTCGCTCTCAGCCTGAAACCAGCCAGGGCTTCGAGCGCGATCAAGGAGCGTTTGATGGCCATGGTGCGCGAACGCGGTAGAGATCCATCGGGCTCCCCTTCCAAATAGTCGAATCCCTAGCCGTACTCCATCTCGCGCAGAATAAATTCCTGCAGGAAGCCGTAAAAGTTGACCTGAAACAGGCCGAGGTCGCGGCGCGAACCAATCGGTGACCGATCGTGATCGTTCAATTCGTTGTCCGAAAATTTGTATCTGGCGGCGATAACCAAGCGGGCCTGGTTGAGGGCGTTGAGCCAGGCGTCGGCGTGCTGGAACGGAATGCTCAGAGTGCGATTGCGCAACGACTTTTCGTTGCCATTCAGTTGGGCGAGATCCTCTGCCACCGTTTGGGTCGCGCTACGGAAGAGCCGTCGTAATTCCGGTTCGACGTAACTTTTCCACTCCGCGCAAAGTTCCTTTTCGGCCGAGGGCCGGCTGAACAACCGAGCCTCGGCTTCCGTTTCACCTTCGGGATTGGTGCTGGTCGGGATTTGCCGGAGCAGCTCGGCCAGAAACGGATCAAGATCGGAAACTTGTAACGCGTCACCCTTCCGGCAGATCTCCATATCAAACGACCTTCTCCAACGTCGCGAGGAGCAGATAACTGTGGAGTTGCTGCACATAAAACTCCGCGGGCTCCCGCACGCCACACCACAGGATCGACCGGCCCTTGTGATGAACTTCCAGCATGTGATGTTCGGCTTTTTCTCGAGGGTAACCAAAGACCCGCTGAAAAACCATTGTTACGTAGGTCATCAGATTCACCGGATCGTTGTGCACGATCACCTGCCATGGGATATCGAGCTCGTCCTGGTCGCGCGTCTCTTTTTCCTTCCCTGGCGCTTCGACAGTGGAAGTGGATCCTCGTTCGATCTCCATCTCGCTCACCGCGGCAATTCCTTCCTTGCGATCAGCCCGTTCCGAAATGGCTGCGCCCTCATGAAAAAATGCTATCACAGCGCAGTCCCAGTTCAAACCGCCGCCTTGGCCAGGATTTTCTCTTGGAGTGTCCGCATCTTTCGGGCCCCGGCTTCCGCTCGATCGTCATACCCATGCAAGTGGAGCAATCCATGGACGATGTACAAGCGAAGCTCTCCTTCGAAAGGGTTTTCGAACCGACGCGCGTTGCGTTGAGCCATCTCGGCGCTGATGAAAATTTCGCCATGCTGAAACGTTATCACGTCGGTCGGGCCCGGTTCGTTCATAAATCGATGATGCAAAGACGCCATTCGCCGGTTCGAAACGATTAAAACTGACACCTCGCTCAGCATTTCGAGATGACTCTTTTCTGTGCTCGATAAACCCAGACAAAGCTCGAGCGCCTTTTGACCGAACTTCTTGAGATCGACGACATTGACTCGAATCTTGCGTTGCAAATTGCGAACAGAAATTTGCGGAGCGTTCGGCTTCATCGTGGTCGCCGCCCTTGAGCGAGCTTCTTGAGCAATTCGTAGATCATTTCCGTTCGTGGCATTTGCCCGCCCGCAGCCAGCGCCCGGCGGACGGGCTCACCCCAAATCGCTTCGATCTCCAATTGCTTCCCAGCTTCCCAATCCTGCAGAGTTGAGGGCTTGTAGCCGCTCATCCTCTTAGAACGCTCCATGTGTTTGCGCCACGCATCTTCTGGCAGTGGGTGGCCGCATTTATTTGCCGCGGCAATCACTTCCTCCATCAAAGCAAGGGTGAGCTCTCGTAAATTCTTGTCGCCAACGATCGTGGCGGTGTCGATTCGTCCGGCGACGATCGACAATCCGTTGAAGGGAATGTTCCAAATCAATTTCCGCCAGCGCTCGACTGCGAGGTCGTCTATCACGGTGCACCGGACATTAGCGCGCGTAAATTCTGCGCCCACTGCGTGTGTGCGCGGTTGTGCCGGGCGACCAAGTTCGCCAAGAATCACTTGGCCATAAGCGTAGCGCTCGACTTCCGTTTTGGAATGTCGATCCACGGCAATAAAACAAAGTCCCCCGAGCACGCGGTCAGCGCCGAAATGTTCTGCCAAGAATTCTTCGTTACCGAGACCGTTCTGCAAGGTCAGGACCATCGTTTGGTCGCGAAGGAGTGGGGGAACAAGATCCGCAAGATCATCGTTTGAGGTCGCTTTGACTGCGACAATGACCAGGTCGCATGGTCCAATCTCGTTGGTCGAGTTGTAGCAATTCACTTTGGAGACCCGGAAATTTTCTCCGGGTCCGCGGACGAAGATTCCGTCGCGCCGGACTTGAGTTAGATCGCCACGCATCAGAAAATGCACGTCACTTCCCGCGTAGGCGAGCTTGGCGCCATAGTAGGAGCCAACCGAGCCAGAACCGATTATCCCGATCTTCAAACCCATTTAGCGATTTATTGATTTAGAGAGTTAGCGATTGCGCCTCGCGGTGGCGAGTGACGCTGAGCAAATCTTTAACAGCTGTTCGCGTTCTGTCCTGTAATTGCTTGGCATGCTCGAGGGTATTCATGCCATTCGTTAAATCACTAATTCGCTAATTCGTTGAATTGTTCTTTACACCGGCGGCCGCTGTTCCGATTGAAAGTTCCGCGTGATCAGTCGCGCTCCCTTGTTGAAGGTGAAGTAAGCCCACGTCCATTGAAAGAGCACCGCGAGCCGGTTCCGGAAGCCAACCAAAAAAACGATGTGGACAAACAACCACGCCAGCCAGGCCGGACGTCCGCTCAAGTGCACGAGCTTCAGATCGGCGACGGCTTTGTGCCGACCGATCGTGGCCAGGCTGCCCTTGTCGAAATACCAAAACCGCTGCGGCTTTTCGCCGTCGATCATCAGCAGAATATTGTGCGCGGCATGTCGCCCCTGTTGCATTGCTACCGGCGAAACTCCGGGTAACGGCTCGCCCGTTTGATGTGGAAAATTGGCGAGGTCGCCGATGACTTGCACTTCGGGATGATTCGGAATCGTCAGGTCGTTGTTAACAATCACGCGGCCGACCCGGTCGATCGGCGCGCCAATCGAATTGCCGACAAAGGAGGCATTGTTGCCGGCCGCCCAGATTTTTACGCGACAAGGAATGAATTCGTCTCCGACCTGGAGACCCTCCTCGGAGAGATTGGTGGCGTGAATTCCCGTACGCACTTCGATACCAAGATCGACCAGTTGTTTCGTCGCCTTATCCCGCAGATCCTCCGGAAACGCGGCCAGCACCTTCGGCTCGCCTTCAACCAGAATGACTCGCGCCTGTGAAGGGTCGATGTGCCGAAAATCCTTGGCTAAAGTGTAGCGCGCGATCTCGGCGATCGCCCCCGCCATTTCGACACCGGTCGGACCGCCTCCAATGATCACAAAGGTCATCGCTGCTTTACGCGCAGCTTCATCAGAAATCTTTTCCGCGTACTCGAACGCCATCAAGATCCGCCGCCGGATTTCGACGGCATCCTCTAAACTTTTCAGGCCGGGTGCGAAGCGTTCCCATTCCGGATGTCCAAAGTAGGAATGCCGAGCACCGGTAGCGACGATGAGATAATCATAATCGAGCTCACCATCGACCATCTTCACTTTTTTTGCGGTCACATCGATCGACTGCACTTCGGCCAAAATCACTTCCACATTCTCGCATTTACTCAGAACGGCGCGTATTGGCGCGGCGATGTCGGCCGGCGAAAGCGCGGCCGTTGCGACCTGATAAAGAAGCGGTTG
>CAZFZG010000115.1:0-1388 GCA_964523205.1 uncultured Chthoniobacteraceae bacterium
AGCTTGGCCCCGTGGTTGAGGACGTAATGACCCATTTCGTGCGCCATCACCGCGCGAATTTCCGGGATCGTGCATTGCTTGAGGAGGTTGTCGTTCAGCGCGATCCGCGTTGTGCCGAGAACACCCGCAACGTTCGCGCTGACTCGCGTCGTCTGACGTGAAGCATCGACTTCAAAGACTTGCCTGACCGGAATTTGGTTCGCGCGCGCCATGGCCAGAATCGGATCGCGAATGCTCGGATCAGTCAGCGGTTTGTAAGTGTTGAAGAGTGGCTCGACAAAAATGGGCGCGATAAAGTTTCCAAAGAACGAAAGCACGACTGCGACCAGTGTTCCCCAGATCCACCAACTTTTTTGCGCACGTCGAAACACGGCGTAAAGGATCGACAATGCGATAACGCCGGCAATTAATCCGACGGCGAGGCCAATCAGTTGTTCGAGGAACCATGGCCCGAAGGTTTGGGTCGCGAAGCCGTATTGATGTTCTCGGATGAAAAATTGGTAGAACGTGAGCGGAAAACTCAGAACCGCAAAGACGAGAATGTAAACGATGGCGCAGATCGCCACTTGAAGGGTTTTCGAAGCGGTCACCCTCTCAGTGAAATCGCGCAGTTGCGCCGAGAATGTGGAAGCGAGCAGAAAAATCGAGATGCCTGCGCCGACTACGAAATTCCAAAGGAGCAGCCAGTAGCCCCCTTCAAAATAAGCGTCGGACTTTGCGCGCTTATCGGCCGGAACTGAGTCGAGCCAGGCATTGGTTGCCGAGACTGGATCGAAAGATTTTATCTCGGTCAATGCCGGAGTGTTTGTCGGAGTTGGATCAGCAAGTTGCGCTTGAACTGGTTTTAGCAGAACCAAACAGGCCGTGAATGCAATTAGGGCCGATCTCAACGTCACCCTTTCATCCATAACAAATCTTATGATCGAAGAAAAGGTCGTAACCGGCGCCGGGTCTCGCCCGTCTCATCGCTGTATGAGAACTTTGATTTGTTGGCTCAGCGCGGCGGTTTTTGCTTCCAGCGGGCTGGCCGCTGACCCGACGCCGACCAGGTGGACGGTCGATGGCGTTGAACGCGAGGCGCTGGTTTATCTTCCATCGACATCTTTCAAAGCGAACCCCCCGGTGATTCTTGCCTTTCACGGTCACGGAGGAAACATGCGTTTCGCCGACCGCGGTATGGCATTCCAAAGTTCCTGGCCGGAAGCGATTGTGGTTTATCCGCAGGGCCTGCCGACGCCAGGAATCATAATGGATTTTGAAGGGAAGAAAGCCGGCTGGCAAAATCAGGCCGGGCAGCAAGGTGATCGCGATTTGAAATTCGTAGACGCAATTCTGAAGACTTTGCGGGAAAAATATTCGATTGATGAAAATCGAATTTACGCGACCGG
>CAZFZG010000115.1:1488-3135 GCA_964523205.1 uncultured Chthoniobacteraceae bacterium
GAAAACTGCACCCTCTATTCGTCTTCGAAAGGCGCGCCTCTCGAAACCTTTATCCATCCGTTCGGGCATTTTTATCCGCCGGCGGTCTCGCCCTTAATCGTGAAATTTTTCCAGGACCATCCGCGCCAGTCGTGAAATTGATTGGGCTGGACTAGCAAATCGTGAGATGAAAAAATCGCGGCCCGATGAAAGGGCTTGCGTTTTGTGGCGCGATATTGTTTTTGGTCGGCAGTCTGCTCGGCCAGGGACCACAGTCTTCGCCGACAGACGCGGCCCTATACGGTTCGTATCCCACCAATTACAAGGAAATTATTATGAAATGGCTTGGCGAGCGGTTGGTTGACGCGGCCAGCGCGCGTATCGAATGGCAGAGCGACCCACAACCGGCCGATCTCGGGAAAAACGGAGAGCATCTTTACGGTTATCTGGTGCAATTTAGAGTAAATGCACGGAACCAATTTGGCACTTACACCGGCATGCAACAGCACGGCGCACTCATCAAGAACGGCGAAGTGATTAAAGGTTTAGGATTAGGTTATCGATAAAAGTTATGAAACTCAGTTCTCGTTCCAAATTGGCAGGCCAAGGTCTCGTTCTCATTATCATTGTATTGGTCATATTGCTCGGCATCGGGTGGTACCTTCATTCGACCAAAGTGTCTACCGAACGCGATGCGATCCATTACGGTCACGACGTCATCAATCGGCTGGTGATCAATCACGACCGTTCAATTCTGGATAACGATTTGGCGCCGCAGGCGAAGATGGAAATGCCACCATCCCAACGCGATTATCTCATGCAGCGATTCACGCAGTTCGGAGCGCCATCCCAACCAATCCAGATCGAAGACAACGTCAGCTTCGATTCCTCCTTTATGGGTCTTATTTCCGCGAACCCGCGCGGCATTTTCACGGCGCATTTGAATTACCCGGCGCAGCCAGTGACCTTGCAACTTGCCACCTCGCAAGGGGCGACGAAATGGCTGATCGAGAATATCACGATCTCGACGGGGACGGTGCCTCACTAATCGGTCCTGCTCAACAGCTGCTCAAGCGAATCAAGACAGATCTGCGACCACGTTTCGAGCGAGTCGCGGCGCGTCGTCAATTCCGGGCGCGAAAGGAACGTCAGCTCGGTAATCATTGGCTCGTTTTTCTTAACCTTCGGCTCGGCCAATTCGAATACGTGCACGATCCCGAGATGGACTTGGCCGACTTCGTTACTGTCGTCATTCAAGAGCGCGACGATCCGGTCATCGAACTTTGAGTCGATCAAAATTTCCTCGCCGACTTCCCGCTCAACGCCCGCGCGATAAGCCGCTTCATCCAGGGCAAAGAGGGATTCGTCGGTTTCGTTCATGTGACCGCCGATGCCGATTGAGCCCTTGGCGACAAGGCGCTGTTCCCCGCCCTTTTTCCCGCGCACGTAAAAAAGCGCTTTGTCGCCGTGCGCGAGCAGCACGTACGGAATGATTTGCTTGTGGCTGGGATCGTTCTCCGCCCGGTTTCGGGGCAAAAAGAAATTGTTTCCGCGCGACAGGATCGCTTCCAAATATTTCCGCGGCTCGAATTTCAAACCTTGAAAACTTCCGAGCTCGTCGAACAGCGCTCGCTTAATTACGAGAACGTTCTCCTCCGGTGGATTCAT
>CAZFZG010000115.1:3235-5358 GCA_964523205.1 uncultured Chthoniobacteraceae bacterium
GCTCGTCGAACAGCGCTCGCTTAATTACGAGAACGTTCTCCTCCGGTGGATTCATTGCTCTTATCTTGTCATTCTGAGCGAAGCGAAGAATCTCTGGCCAGTTCGTCTGTATCCCATGGCCAGTTGTCAGGTTTGATCTGTTCCTCCCACTGAGCACTTAGATCCAGCCAGTGCCGCTTTGTTTTTTCAATGAGCGCAATTTTTCGACTCCGCAGCCAACCCTTTAACCTCTTTTCACACGCGATCGCATCGTTCACATCGCGAAAGTGCTCAAACCAGTCGAGCCGGTTTAAATGATAGCGCTTGGTGAATCCTTTTTCTTCTCCCCATCTGTGTTCCCATAGCCGAAGTTCCAAGTCATTTGTCATCCCGATGTCCAATGTCGTGCGTTGTTTATTCGTCATGATGTCCACCCAATAGTCGTGATCACGCATGATCGAGAAGGCGGTCAGAGATGTTTCGCTCCGCTCAACATGACAGCAATGTTAAAACGAATAACTGACCCCAACTTGCGGGCCGATCAAATTCAGGCTTGGGTTCGGGTCGGTTTGTCCGCCGTTCGACAGATGCTGATACAGCACACCAGCATCCACTCTCCAGTGGCTGTCGATCTGGTAGGAGAATCCGAGTCCAGTCAAAATGTTGAAAGTGAAATCCTGGCCCTGCGATCCGCGCAGGTCCGGGTGACTGTCGATCCAGCCCAAACCGAGGCCGCCCGAAACGTAGGGGGCCAGCCGCCAGTTCGGCCGCACAAAATTGTAACGGCCGCCGAAGTTGACGCCGAAATAATGATTTTCCACGCCGCGAATGATCGGTTCAGCCATGAGGGTGAGACAAAATTGGTTGTAACCGCGGGTCCAATTGGGGCGGTCATTCACGCCCCAACGGATCCGACCAGTAACAAATTGCGGCGCGATCTCGTAACTGTCCGGGTTTCCAAACACGCCAAGTAGATACCCGGACTGGAACGCGGCTTCAAAACGCGGCGGGTCCAGCCTGTCAGTGGTTGTCGTTTCGCCGCTGCCGGCCAAAACTGGCTGAGCAAAAAGCGCCAATCCCAGTATTCCCGCGCTCAGAAATTTCATGTCGCGCGCAACGATAGGGGCGCGCATGAGAATTTCAATCGGGCGGACGAAATCCGTACTCGGCTTGCAATTTTCCCCACAACCATTTCGCGTAGGGACGATCCTTATCTTGCCAAGAGTTCGCGATTCTCTCAGCGCTCGCGACTTCGCCGGTCAAGCAATATAAGTAAGCAAGCAAGTAAATATCGTCAGGTGCAAGTGCAGTTCTCGCGCGCTTACTTTCCAGCAGCTGAATTGCTTTTTGATAGTCGCGTGACGCCACCGTATCCGCGATCAAGTCGGATAACACCTCGAGGGGCGGCGGCTGAAGATCATCGGCAGCCTTTTTGGCGATCGGGATACGAAACGAATTTGAATCAAGACATTCCAGCACAGGCTCGCGCAGGTTCGAACCGTGCAAATGAATATCCAACTCAGCTAGCCAGTTGATGTCCGAGCTTCTGCTGCGATAACGCATTTCGCGAATCGCAAAGAACGGCTCGAGCTGCCCGTTCACGATTTCGTCGGGAAAAGTTTGCTGAATCAATCGCGATGATCGAAAACGCCGCGCCGCGTCGGCGGCCTTCATGTAATCGCTGGTGAATTGATGAATCGCCGGATCGACAGCGGTCGCTTCGCCAAGACGCTTCGGGTAAAAATCAGTCAGCGGTCTTGAGTCGTTCGTGATCCGATCGATCTCGTCGCCGTCCATCACGAACAGCGCCGCCAATTGTTCCGGAACTTCCACGCCGACACGCGCGAGATCTTCACGCGTGTTCGTGTAATCCCAAAATTTTCGCAACTGCAAGTTGTCCATCTTGGTTAGCGCTCCCTTGAGTCCCATCATGATCCATTCCTCGTCCGAGCTGGACCAGATAAGCGTATTCGGGAATGCGTTGTGAAACGCACGCAAAATCGATTTCGCTTCGGCGACGTTCAATTGATAAATCGGCAACCAGAACGTCGCGATGCCGCCGTCGTTCAGACGGTCAGCCAGCAACTTAAAAAACTGTTCGGTGTAAAGATTGACCGAGCCGAGAACTTTCGGTGGCGGCGGCT
>CAZFZG010000115.1:5458-8013 GCA_964523205.1 uncultured Chthoniobacteraceae bacterium
AAAAACTGTTCGGTGTAAAGATTGACCGAGCCGAGAACTTTCGGTGGCGGCGGCTCGCCGGTGATCACGTCGTAATGCTGAGGGCTCGCTTGAAGGAAAAATCTCCCATCTTGCAAGATCGCGGTCACTCGTGGGTCTCGCAGCGAATTGCTATAACCGGCATCGCGATAATCGTCCGCCAGCGCAAACACTTCTGGCGAAATATCGACCACCTCGATGTGTTTAAGATCGACATCCTGCGTTAGCGCGTTTGCGGTCACGCCACAACCGAACGCAATGAGCAATGCGTTCTGCGGTTGCGGATGCAGGGTCAGAGGCAAATACGCGAACAAGCGCATGTAGCGCTGATTAACCGGATTGGTGGCCGACATCGAGAATCCGTCGGTCATCAAACGGTAGTAGTACGGCTGATCGAACAGATCACGCCGAAGCAACTGCCATGTTCCGGTTTCGCCCTCGATTTTTTTTACGAGATGCTGCTGTTCCGATTCGTAGAGCTTGCGCGCATTCGCAAAATGCACTTCGTCGCGATGGAGTGGGAAGAGCGCTATGCTGGTGCCGAACACGAGAATCAGAACGATCATCATCAGCAGCCGACCCGCTTTGGACCAATCCGCTCCGCGACTAATCAGCAGCCCGACAACAAAGTAAACAACTGCGCATGCGATCAGGCTTGTTTGAAACCCGAATCGCGGAAGCAAAACAAATCCCGCAAGCAGAGGACCAATCGCCGCGCCGGCAGTGTTGAACAACGTCGTAATCCCGACACTGTTCATCCGGCTCCCCACGTTCTCCTGAACGCGCGTCGCGATTGCCGGAAACAAAATTCCCGACAGGAACGCGACTGGGAACATTAGCGCGAGCGAGATCAACGCGATCTGCGGCAACGACTCCAGATAAAAATTCTTCTCGTCGGCCGCGAGTTTTGGAACTGGAAAGAAGGTGTAGCACAGCGCAGTCAGCGTTCCGGCAATCAGCAAAAGAATTGAAAGCGACAGGGCCTGTCGCGAGATCCATTTTGAGATTGTGCCGCTTGCTACTCCTCCGAGTCCGATTCCCGCCAGAACAATCGCGAGCATCATACTGAATGCCGCTGCCGATGACGCGACATATAAGCGCAGAAACCGAAACCAGATCACCTCGAGGGCGAGCAGAACGCAGCCGGCGCCAAAACTGACGATCAACAATCGCCAGGGCAGTTGGTAATCAAAGTGGAACCACCGCGCTTGGGGTTGTAGTGGCGGGCGTGTCGGCCGCGCATCGACTCTCGTTAATGCCAACGCGATCATCGCGGCAACACCGTTCAACCCGCCGGCGACCAAACTCGCTCCGAACAAACCGAACGCTTTAACCAAAAACAGTTCACCGAGGAGCGCGCCGGTGACTGCACCAAGCGTGTTGAAACCGTAGAGCACTCCCATCGCTCCGCCGAAATCGGCGCTGGCAAGTTCTCGATCTTCCAGAATGAGCGGTAGCGTCAATCCCATGGCGGTCGTAGGGATCAACAGGATCGCGAACGAAACAACAACCCGCAGCGCGAGCAGGATTGCTTGATGCGACCAGAGCGCTTGGAAGAGCGGACGGAACAGTTCGCCAATGATCGGAAGCGCAAAAACGATCGTGCAACCGAACACCGCGACCGCGATTTCTAGCCCGGCGTAGAGTTTCAGCGGGCGCGCTCGGAATTTCGCCGACGCAGCAATCGCAGTCCCGAGCGCGAGACCTGCCATGAAACTGGAAAGGATCAGCGCCGCCGCCCAGATCGAATTACCGAACGCGAGCCCGCTCAGCCGCAACCAGAGCGTCTCAAAGATCAGCGCGCTGATTCCCGAAAGAAAAAGAACAACCGAAAGAATCGCCAGTCGCATCTTTCAGAAGTGATCAGTGATCAGTGACCAGTGACCAGTATTCAAAGAAGCGGCGTGTAACCAACGATAACTGATAAGTGACATGCGCTTCAGAATTCCGTAGAGATTACTTCCATGAATCAATCCACCCAGAACTATAAGGATCTAATTGTTTGGCAAAAGGGAATCGATTTGGCGAAGGCCATTTATGCACTAACCCGAAGATTTTCGAATGAGGAAAAATTTGGGCTAACATCTCAATTGCGACGAGCGGCAGTCTCAATTCCATCCAACGTCGCAGAAGGTCAGGCTCGGCGTACTACGCCTGATTTTATTAACTTCGTTTCGCATGCCGAAGGTTCAGCGGCAGAACTCGAGACGCAAATTATCCTGGCAGTCGAACTAAAGTTCTGCGTCAAGGCGGATGCGTTGCCGATTTACGAGCTGAACGACGAAATTCGGCGGATGCTTAATGCATTGCGCCGAAAACTTGGCGAGCGCACAAACTGATCACTGGTCACTGATCATTTCCCAATTGACCTTGCCGGTGTCGAGATCGTAAACGGCGGGAATAATTTTCACGTCTTTGGCGAGATCGCCGAAATTAGCCTTGGTGCGAATTTCTTCCGCCATCAAACGTGCGTTCTCTGCCACTGCAAGATGAACTTGATCGCCAGGCTTACCTTTGACCGCTTGCACCGCCGGTTG
>CAZFZG010000116.1:0-8001 GCA_964523205.1 uncultured Chthoniobacteraceae bacterium
TCTTCCCCACACAATTCAGCGAACTCCTGAAGCTTGGCGCGTTGCTCGGCGTTCAATCGTGTCGGCACTTCCACAATCACGCGGACGAGGAGATCGCCGCGCTCGCGTCCATTCACGTGCACGATTCCCTTGCCGCGAAGCTTGAACATCTGCCCACTTTGCGTCCCGGCCAGAACTTTCAGGTTCGCTCTCCCTTCCAGTGTCGGCACTGGCACCTCGCCTCCAAGCGTGGCTAGCGTAAAAGCTATCGGCACCTCGCAATACAAATTGTCTTCGTCGCGTTGAAAGATCGGATGTTCCTGAATGTGAACGACGACATACAGGTCACCCTGCGGTCCGCCACGAATGCCTGCTTCGCCGTTGCGCGCAGAACGCAACCGAGAACCCTCCGCGATCCCAGCAGGGATTTTTAATTTAATCCGGCTGGTCTTTTCCGCACGGCCTTCGCCGTCGCATCGCCGGCACGGTTTTTCTACAATTTGACCAACACCGCGACATCGAGGGCAAGTTTGCGACACTTGAAAAAATCCGCGCGAGCTGATGACCTGGCCGCGCCCACCGCACACGGGACAATTGATGGTGCGCGAACCCGGCTCGGCGCCTTTTCCATTGCACTTATCGCAAATGTCCAGCTTTCGAACTTCAATTTCCTTTTCCGCACCGAAAGCCGCTTCTTCGAGCGTGATCTGCATGTCGTAACGCAAGTCCGCTCCGCGTTGTCGATCTTCGCCGTGCCCGGCCATCCCGCCGAAGAACGTTTCGAAAATACTGCCGCCGATTCCGCCGCTGCCACCGAACACTTCGCGGAAAATGTCGAATGGATCATGAAAGCCACCACGAAATCCACCAGCTTGTTCGAACGCGGCATGTCCGAAGCGGTCGTACGCGGCGCGTTTGTCCGCGTCCATCAACACGTCGTAGGCTTCGCCAAGCTCTTTGAACTTTTCTTCGGCGTGCGGGTCGTCCGGATTCTTGTCCGGATGAAACTGGACCGCGAGCTTTCGATAAGCGCGTTTCACGTCCTCGGTTGACGCTCCACGAGCGACTCCGAGAACCTCATAGTAATCGCGCTTCTTTGTAGGCATTTGCAGAAAGTGATCAGTGATCTGTGACCAGTGACAAGAGCATTGCCCTTGCCGGATTATCCGTCACTCATCACTTGTCACTCGTCACTTTCTTTGCCGGTCCGCTTGAGACGACGACCGTGGATGGCCGCAACAAACGGTCTTTGAATCGATAACCACGGCGGGTCTGGCTGATCACGTGTTCCTCCAGGACTTCATCGCTCGGTTGGTGCGCGATCGCTTCGTGAAGATTCGGATCGAATCTCTGGCCGACGGCGTCGATCGGTTGCAATCCGTTTTCCACCAGAAAATCCTGAAGCTGCTTCAAGACCAGGTTCATTCCCGAATAAATCGGCGATTTCTCCCCTTCTCCACGAGCAGCTTCCAGCCCGAGCTCGAAATGATCGACAATCGAAACGAGTTTCTCGAGCAGGCTTTTGTTCGCGTACTTAGTCGCTTCCTCTTTCTCGCGGGCGCAGCGTTTCTTGTAATTTTCGAAATCGGCTTGGCTCCGCATCGCTAGATCGCGAAACCGGTCGAGATCCGCCTGCAGGCTGGCCACCTCGTCCTGCCCGTCAGTTTCTGCAGGGGAGGCTGGCTTCCCTGGGACGTTAGCAGCCTTCCCTACAGTTTGGCCGGACTCGGTCACGCGGACTTTTTTCATGTTTTTCGAATAGCAATCAAAGTGATGTCGTCATTCTGCGGTGTCGAACCGACGTAATTTCGCAGCTCATCGATCAACCGTGTAACGATCGCCTGCGCTCCGTGGTTTGCGCTGTCCCGAACCGCCTCAATGGTTCGCTCCAACCCAAATTCGTTCCCTTCGCTATCCAGAGCTTCGGTGATTCCATCCGTGTAAAGAAGGATGCAATCATCGCGCTCGAGCGGCACAGCGACGTCTTTAGTTAACCTGTCGAACACGTCTCCACTGTCAATGCCCACGACCATGCCGGGCGTCTTCAACGCCTCGACGGTCTTCGATTTGGCCCGGCAAAGCAGCGGGGCGTCGTGGCCGGCCCGCGCCAGCGTGACAGCGCTCCGGGCGTGATCAAGAACAAGATAAGCCATGCTGATGAACATGTCCTCTTTGATATCGGGATAGAGTTGCCGGTTCACTTTTCGCAAAACGTCCGCCGGGGAAGGATTGCCAATGGCCTGGCTGCGCAAGACGCTACGGCAAATCGCCATGATGAGCGACGCCGGCACGCCTTTGCCGGAAACATCCGCGATGGCCACGCCGAGCCGTTCCTCGTCGACTTTGATGTAGTCGAAATAGTCGCCGCTGACCTGGCGCGCGGGAACGTTGAGACCGGCGATTTCAAACCCGCTCACCGTCGGCGACTCGGCCGGGAGCAGAATACGTTGAATATCGCGGGCGATCTCCAAGTCGTGATCGAGCCGTTTCTTTTCGTTCGCTTCCGAATAAATGATCGCGTTGTAAAGAGCGAAAGCTGATTGCTCGGCGATCGATTTGAAAACCACGAAGTCATTCTGGGAAAACGGCGCGCCCATGCGGCTGTTGGCCAACGCTAGCACGCCCATGTTTTGCTTGGCATAAAGAAGCGACGCCACCATCACCGAGCTGGCGCCTAATGAACTGTCACGGAGCTTGGCTAGTTCGGGCGCTTGAGAAAATTCATTCAGGCAAACCGGCGCGCCGGTTTCCCAGACGCGGCCGAGAAGGCCTTCGCCGTTTCCCAGAATATGCAGTCGCAGAAAACTTTCCAAGGCAGTCGGTGAGGCCGCGGCCTGCTGCAAGATATGAACCGGAACGTCAACCAGCGGAGGGCAACCTTTGGAAACGAACGCCGGGGCCAGTTTTGTTCCAGTTCGATCGGTCAGATAAAGGGCCCCCCCCTGCGCATCCAGCACGCGGGTCGCGCCTTCGACAATCAACCGGTGCAAATCCGCCGGGCGGATCGTTTCGCTGAAAGCTTCGCCGAGTCCGTGAAGAAAATCGAAGACCAGCGTCTCTTCGATTTGAATTTCCTCCTGCGAACGCTCCAGTCGCCGAATGCTTCGTCGTTGCCGCAGCAGGGTGAAAACCCAGACAGCGAAGCACGCAATCAGCAGCCAGAAGAGAATCGTTGGCGAGAGCGTGGCCAATTACTTTCCCGCCGTCGTTTGATGGAGGTCTTGCTTTAAATATTCGAGAACGTCTTTAAATCGGGAAAAGTTTTCCGGCGCGGCGTCGCATAAGGCTTGATGTGCTTCGAGCATGGTTTCGGTCGTCTCTTTTTTCCGAGCCTCGGCGCCGTCGACCGCGTTCTCCTTTACCTCTCTACATTCCGGGACCGCTTCGGCGCCATTAGACCGGATTTCAAAGATCTGGTCCAGCCCTAGTCCAGAAAGGAGATCCCGGCTGCGCTGCCCACAATGGACCACGTGAAGGTGTCCCTGGCCGAGTTCTTTCAACCGCAAGGCCACTGCCGCCAGGGTTCCCATGAAGGTGGAATCCATCATCGCGCAATGTTCCAGATCAATCATAAACTCGCGGTAACCGCGGTTGACCATCTCTTGCGCGAATTCTTTCAGGCTCCCGCTGTTGAGGAAGTTGCCCTTGCCTTCCACCCGCACCCAAACCACGGGGCCGTTTACGCCCACTAAAATCGATGACTGCACAGCTGAGTGATAAAGAATACAGGCTCGACATCCGCGCTGTCAAACTGCGCCCGGCACGCCTCGGGGCTTATTCCCACAGGTAGGAGTGTGTTTCCGCTACGATTCGGCCGTTTTCGATTAGCAAACAGCGCCACGCTACCACCCTGCCATCATCAAAGTAATCATCACCCACCACTTTAAATCCCGTTTTGTAGCTGCCGCGCGCCCGTGGGTAGAAAATCTCCTGGGCCTGAATGTGGGCGTGTAATTTTTCCTGCTTGTACTCGAGTCGCACTATCAGATCCGCGACCCGGCGCGCCTTCCAGAAAAAGTCGAGGTAATTCCCCATCCGCTCGTGCTCATCGAGCTTCGTAACAGCGCCGAAAAGCCGGTACTGCCGTTCGAACCGGATCGATGCGTCTTGTGCCGTGGTCGATTTGCTGGACGGTTGGGTGCTCGAAAGCTTGCCCCCTTTCCCCTTACCACTCTGAACATTTTGATCGGGGTTCGTTTTGTCCTCCCCGGACACCGACTCGGTCAAAAGATAAAGCTTCGTCTTTCGAAACTGAAAATCTTCATTCAACGCGACCGGCAACGGGACGACGCGATCGAGCACGCGCGCTTGCTCTTGGGTACGTGCCTCCACGGCCGCAGCCAAGACTGCCAGCACAGCCACTAAGCGTTTTGTCATGGAGATTCGTCGCCTACGACACAAGCGACCTATAGCACTGTGAGCCTTGCAACTCTAGATTCTTTCATGATTGAAGCGCGCTACGACCACGGAGTTTACCTTCCGGCGCAAGATCTGTGGCTCGATCCGTGGGAGCCGAAGCATTTAGCTTTCGTTTCGCATGCCCACAGCGATCACATCGCGCCGCACGAAGAAGTGATTGTGTCGGAGCGCACCGCTCGGTTGATGCAGACGCGGATGCCGGGCAGGCGGATCGAACACGTGCTGCCATTCGGCGAGCGACGCCGCGTCCACGAGGTCGACCTAACATTGCTTCCGGCAGGTCACATTTTTGGTTCGGCCCAACTGTTTCTCACTAACGAAAGCGAAACATTGCTCTACACGGGCGATTTCAAATTGCGCCGCGGAAAATCGGCTGAAAGCGCGGAATGGCGGGAAGCGGACACGCTGATCATGGAAACAACTTTTGGTCTGCCGCGTTACCAATTTCCGCCGACTGAACAAGTGATCGAGCAAATCATGGCGTTCGCCCGCGACGCAATCGAGGACGGGGCGGTGCCGGTGCTGCTTGGCTACTCGCTCGGCAAAGCGCAGGAAATCTTGTGCTCTCTCGATGGCGCCGGCCTCACCCCGATGCTGCATGGTTCGGTTTTCCAGATGACGCGTATCTACGAGCAATTTGGCCAGTCGTTTTGCAAATATCTCCGTTACAACAAAAACGACGTCGCCGGAAAAGTGCTCATTTGTCCGCCGAACGCGAGCCATTCGCCGATGATCGACAACATTCCTCGCAAACGCGTGGCGATGATCAGCGGCTGGGCAGTTGAGCCGAACGCGATTTATCGCTACCGAGTCGATGCGGCGTTTCCGTTGTCCGATCACGCGGACTACAACGATTTGATTCGATATGTCGATCTTGTAAAACCGAAGCGCGTACTGACGCTTCACGGTTTCGCGGCAGAGTTCGCCCGCGATCTCCGCCAGCGCGGAATCGAAGCCTGGGCGTTGAGCGAACAAAACCAAATGGAATTCAAATTGCCGAAACCTGCTGTAGCTGCCGCCGTCACGGCCGGCAGATCCGATAAACTGCTGGTGGGGACACCGGCAGCTACAACGTCAGAATTCCTTCAATTCGCCAATGTCGGCGAAACGATCAGAGCAACTGCCGCCAAGCTCGAGAAAATTCGACTACTCGCGGATTACCTGCGAACCCTGAACCAGGAACAGCTTCCGGCAGTCGCGATATATCTGACCGGCCGGGCCTTCGCCCAAAGCGACCTTCGAACTTTGCAAGTTGGCTGGTCGGTAATCTGCCGAGCTCTACTTGCCGCGACGAAAATCAGCGATGACGAATTTCACCGGATCGCGGCGACTCACGGCGACCTTGGCAAAACTGCGCTCGACGCTTTGAATGATCGGACAAAACCGAAAACCTTCAGCGTTTCGGAGTCGCGCGAATTCTTCGAAGAACTGCATCTCACGCGCGGTCCAATCGCAAAAGCGGAACTGTTGCAAACGCGGTTTGCGAAATTGTCGGCACGCGAAGGCCAATACGTCGTGAAAATCTTGACCGGCGATCTGCGGATCGGACTGCGCGAAGGCTTGGTCGAAGAAGCAATCGCGCGCGCATTCGAAGTTCCGCTCGCGCAAGTTAAAGAAGCCAACATGCTACTGGGCGACATTGGCGCGACCGCTTTGCTAGCTGCCCAAAAGCAATTGGATCGCGCCCAGTTGTCGATCTTTCGGCCGATTAAAAGCATGCTGGCAACACCCGAGCCGACGGCCGAAGCAATCTGGGAAAGGTTCAGCGCTGTGGAGGCAGGCGCCTCGCCTGCAGCCGGGACGGCTGCCACCACAGTATTTGTCGAAGACAAATTCGACGGGATTCGGGCGCAGTTTCATCGCAATTCGGAACGCGCGGAGATTTACTCGCGCGACTTGCGACGGATCACCGATCAATTTCCGGAGCTGGCCGACCAGGCTCGTAAGTTCGAGGTCGACCTGATTCTCGATGGCGAGATTGTGGCGTTCGATCCCGCGGACGCGGGACGCAAGCTTACTTTTTTTGATTTGCAAAAACGGCTCGGCAGAAAATCCGACCGTGCTGATTTGTTCGACATGGCGTCCGCCGATGTTCCGGTGGTCTTCATCGCCTTCGACCTTCTCTGGCTCAATGGCCGCTCACTCTTGAAGACTCCGCTCGAAGAAAGGCGGGCACAGCTCCGCGATTTGAAATTGCCGCCACAGTTTCGAGTCGCCGAAGTCTTCCGAGCAAATTCTGCCGCCGAGATGGAACAGCGCTTCCAAGAAGCGCGCCGGCGCTTGAACGAAGGATTGATGATCAAAGATCCCAAAAGTTTTTACACGCCTGGCGCGCGCGGAATGTTTTGGTTCAAGCTTAAGAAGGAGTTCGCCACGCTCGATGTAGTAGTCGTTGGCGCCGAGTTCGGTCGCGGCAAGCGCAACAAGGTGTTGAGCGATTACACGTTTGCAGTCCGCGACGAAACCACCGGCGAGCTATTGCCGATTGGCAAAGCCTACAGCGGACTCACCGACGTCGAGATCGCGGAGCTGACCGAGCATTTCAAACAGAACACAATCGTCGATCATGGGCGTTATCGCGAAGTGAAACCGGAGATCGTGCTCGAAATCGCGTTTAACTCAATTCAGCCAAGCACGCGTCACGCGAGCGGACTCGCGCTGCGTTTTCCGCGAATCAAAGCAATTCGCCGCGACAAAAACGTCGACGCAATCGACACACTCGCCTACGCCCGCGGGCTCGCTGCCCAACAAGCGCGCTAGAGTGCCGGTGTGGGCGACGGCGTCGGACTTTGAACCGAAGCCGGGGTGAAGATCACCGTCTCAAGCGCTGCGCGCCGCAACTTTTGAATACTGGCGTAAAGCGCGACCAAGGCGAAGCCGATCACGATGCCAACCATCAGCCGGCCGACATTCTTCGGCACTTTAGAATCCTGACTCACAAAAAACTATTCGATGTCGATCTTGCCCATGCAAATTTTGATCAGGGCAATCTTATCTCGGCGATTGCGTCCATGACTCGCTGGCTCAATCGGGCGTAAAGATCTTTGCCGCCGCCTTCAAGATCGCTTCCAGTGAAATAAATGGGGTTGCCGACGACAATGGTGATCTTCGGTCCCAAACGAATCTTCCCGCCGATCGGCCAGGCGTCGAACGCGCCGAATATCCGCATCGGAACGACCGGGGCGCGTGTTTTTGCGATCACCAATCCGAGTCCTGGTTCGGCCGGCTGGAGGTTGCCATCGGGGGTGCGCGTGCCTTCCGGAAACACCAGTGCGCACTCGCCCGCGCGTAGAACCCGGATCAACGCTTTAAGCGCACTGCGGTCGCTGCCTTCGAGGTTAACCGGGATCACGTCAACCTTTGGCAATAGCCAGCCGAGAATCGGCACATCCATCAACGATTTTTTGGCGAGGAAAAAAATCGCACGATCTGCGGCGTTACCGGCCAGCGGCGGATCGAAAAAACTTTGGTGGTTTATGGCCAAGATCACCGGGCCGGTTTGGATCACCCGTTCTCGATGGAGAATTCGAAAGCCGAAAAACAGCTTTGCGAGCAAACGGCTAAGATGATAACCGAGCCAGTAGTAGAAGTTCATTTAATGAC
>CAZFZG010000117.1:0-6385 GCA_964523205.1 uncultured Chthoniobacteraceae bacterium
CTGGATTTTGAGTCCAGCGCGTCTGCCATTCCGCCACGCCGGCGTGTTGGAAGCGGAGCGGAAGAATACGAGCTTCGCGCCGGAGCTCAACTCGCGAAGGCTCGCCACCGGACGAGTCCGTCCGACTGGCGGCCTTTCGGAGTCAAACGGTTCCGACCAGATCAAGCGGCTGCAAACTGCGCGGCGGCCCGAAGATTTCGCGCAAAAGAATCGCCTGCCGTAAACCGGACGCCGATCTGAGCAGGGTCACAACGTCGATCTTCGCCTCGGTCTCCTTGGAAATCAGTGGCGTTGCCGGCTCGACTGCGGCTTTGACTTCGGTAATTGCCTCCGATGGTGCCGACGTGCGATGGACCTCAAACGCAGGCAGTTCGCTTTCCGGTTTGAAAGCTTTTCGTTCACGCGTTGGCCCGGCTTGCGGTGGAACTCGTTCTGGAGTCGGCCAATCGGGTGGACGGGTAGTCAGTGGCGGTAGCGGCGACAAAATTGATCGGGTGAACGGCTTTGGCTCAGGCTGCGGCAACACGATTGGTTTCTGATAAGTTGGCCGCGGTTTAACTGGCGGCGGCGGCGCGGACGATGTCGGTTGTCCCAATGCTTCCAAAAATTTCCGAATGCGATCTTCTTCCGTCTGCTCACCCCTCGGCTGCGGCGGAGATATCGATCTTCGTTTTTGGTCCCCGCTTGTTCGCCGTCCAGTTTTGGTCGCGGCTCGGCTCAACAATTGAAACAAGATCGCGACGGCGACGAAGAGCAGGAAAAGAATATTATCAAGGTGAAGCCCTAACATCTTCTTCTACTTTCTAATTTCTCCTTCTTGCTTTCCCTAGCTTGCTTCGCCTCGCGGTTTGTCCGAGCCGGCAATCGATTCGCGCATCGAAGTATCGGCCTGCACATTTTTCATCCGGTAATAATCCATGATCCCGAGATGACCGGCGCGAAATGCTTCCGCCATGGCCAGCGGCACCTGCGCTTCCGCTTCCACAACTTTCGCACGCATCTCCTGCGTTTTGGCCTTCATTTCCTGCTCCACTGCCACGGCCGCGGCCCGACGCACTTCGGCTTTTGCTTGCGCGACTCGCTTGTCCGCGTCGGCCTGCTCGCTCTGCAACTTAGCGCCGATATTATCGCCCACGTCGACGTCGGCGATGTCGATCGAAAGAATTTCGAACGCGGTGTTGCTGTCGAGTCCCTTCGCCAGCACCGCTTTTGAAATGCGATCCGGATTTTCCAGAACATCCTTGTAGGAATCGGCCGACCCAATCGCGCTCACGATACCCTCGCCCACCCGGGCGATGATTGTTTCCTCGGTCGCGCCGCCAACAAATCGATCCAAATGCGAACGCACGGTCACGCGCGCTTTCACTTTCGCCCCGATTCCGTCCTTGGCGACGCCATCGATTGTCACGCGACCCATTGCCGGATTCGGCGCGTCGATCACTTTTGGATTAATGCTGGTGCGGACCGCTTCCAGCACCGTTTTACCAGTGCCTTTCGTGGCAAGGTCGATCGCGCAGGCGCGATTGAAATCGAGTGAGATGCCGGCCTTGTCCGCTGCGATCAGCGCCAGAATTACCTGCGTGACGTCACCGCCGGCGAGAAAGTGCGCTTCCAGTGGATCGCTTGGCACTTCAATGCCCGCTTTGACCGCAGTGATCCGGTTATCGACAATCAATCCAACCGGCACGCGCCGCAGCCGCATCCCGATCATTTTACCCATGCCGACCGGCGCGTTGGCGATTCTCGCGCGCAGCCAGATCCCAAAAAAGTTGAAGAGGATGATGGCGAAGATGAAACCAAAAACTGCGAGCACGGCGATTCCGACGAGGTAGAGGGCGTCCATAGGTTTTAGAAATTACTTAAAACTCCGTTATGCGAAAAGTTTTAATCGTAACGAGAAAGTTCGTTGCAATCGGCGCGAGACGGAATACGCATTGCGCGTTGTGGCAACGACGAGAATAACCGCGGCTATCGTGGGCGCTTCCGGTTACACCGGCGAAGAGCTGGTTCGCCTTCTGCTCGGCCATCCCCAGGTCGATCTGGTGGCGGCGACTTCGAGAAATTTGGCCGGTAAATCGCTGGCCGAAATCTTCCCGCGCTTGGCCAGTGACAAGAAAGCAACCGCACTGAAGTTTTCAGCGGCCGAGCCGAAGCAAATCGGGCGCGAGGCAAGCATTGTCTTTTTAGCGTTGCCCCACGGTCTCGCTGCGGAGTTCGCCGGGCCTCTTCTCGCCGCCGGCGCGCGTGTTCTCGATCTCAGCGCGGATTTCCGAATCAAAGACGCCGACGTTTACCGGGAATTTTACGGACAACAACATCCCGCGCCTGAGTTGTTAGGTCGATCGGTTTATGGATTGCCGGAAATTTATCGGAACGAGATCAGAGATGCGAAACTCATCGCTTGTCCCGGTTGTTATCCCACCAGCATTCTAATTCCGCTGCGGCCACTCATTCGCCGGAAAGCGGTCGATCGCCAACGGATTTTGATCGCTAGCATGAGCGGGGTGACCGGCGCCGGTCGCAAAGTCGAGACCGATTATCTTTTTTCCGAATGCAACGAGAGCGTTCGGCCGTACGGCGTTCCCAAGCATCGACATCTTGCCGAGATCGAGCAGGAGCTGGCGAACCTGGCGGGAGAACGAATCCTCGTTCAATTCACGCCGCACCTTGTGCCGGTGAATCGCGGAATTGTGACAACCATTTACACCGATATTGCCGGCAACGTGGTGAATCTGGATCCGGCCGTGGTGTTCAGCGGGGCCTACGGCGAGGAACCATTCGTTCGTTTGCTGGGTGACGCGCGTCTGCCCGACACCAAGCACGTGGTGGGCACGAATTTCATCGACGTCGCCTGGAAGATCGACAAGCGCACCAATCGGCTGGTGGTCATGAGCGCGCTCGACAACATCGTCAAAGGCGCAAGCGGTCAGGCGGTTCAATGCATGAACCTGATGCTCGGCCTGCCCGAGACTGCTGGGCTGACTTGAAAAATTCCTTTCGACAAATTTCCGGCTCGATTTGCGCGCCGCGCGGTTTCAAATGCGCCGCGGTTTTCTGCGACATCAAAAAACTCGGGACCGGCAAAGGCTCCGACAAAGGCCGCAAAGATGATCTCGCGCTGATTGTTTCGGACGTTCCCGCTGCGGTCGCGGGGATGTTTACCACCAATCAGGTTTGTGCGGCGCCAGTGAAACTGAGTCGGAAAGTAGCGGCGAGAAATTTCGCGTGTGCGATCATCGTGAATTCCGGAAATGCCAACGCCGCTACCGGCGCACAGGGATTGATTGATGCCAAGAAAATGGCGGTGGTGGCAGCCGAATCCCTCCGAAAACTTGAATGCTATAAGCATTCAAGTTTGGGAGGGGTCGCGGCCCGTGACGTCGTTGTCTGCTCGACTGGACGAATTGGCGTCCCGATGCCGATGAAAAATGTTGAAAGCGGAATTCGCCGTTGCGCCCCTTTGCTCGCGAGATCGAGATCGAAGGCGCGGCAGGTCGCCGAGGCAATCATGACCACCGACACGCGCCGGAAAGAAATTGCCGTCGAGTTCAAAATCGGAGGATCGACGGTTCGAATCGGCGGGATTTGCAAAGGCGCGGGCATGATTCAACCCGGAATGGCAACCATGCTCGGGTTCATCACGAGCGACGCCGCGATTGAATCCGCCGCGCTGAAGCGAGCGTTGAAAATCGCAGTCGAACAAAGTTTCAATCGGATCACCGTGGACGGCGACATGAGCACGAATGACAGCGTCATCGCGCTGGCGAATGGCCTGGCTGGAAATCCGAAACTCGAAACTCGAAATCCGAAACGATTTCGAATTTTCCAAACAGCGCTGAATTTCGTTTGTCTCGAGTTGGCGAAAATGATTGTGCGCGACGGCGAAGGAACGTCGCGCGTTGTCACGCTGCATGTTCGTGGCGCGCGCAACGATCGCGATGCGGAAACGGCAGCGCGCTCAATTGCCCACAGCTCCCTTGTTCGCGCGAGCTGGTGCGGCGGTGATCCGAATTGGGGGCGGATCCTTTGCGCACTCGGCTATTCCAGGGCAGACATCGATGAGACGCTTGTCGATGTCGGATATGCTCCGACCTACAGCCGCAAAATTCTTTTTGCATTTCGGCGCGGCCGTCCGACAAATGTCGCCTTGAAAACGCTGGCGAAAATTACTTCAGCTCCTGAATTTGATTTGCATGTCGATCTTCATCGCGGCCGCGGCGAATTCGCGCTTTACGCGGCCGATCTCACTGAAGACTACGTCGCGTTCAACAAGGGCGACATCACCGACCCAACGACACTCGGCGGCTAACGATGGAAGAAATCATTTCGAAAGCGGCGACGTTGCTCGAAGCGCTGCCTTACATTCAGCGTTTCCGGAGCCAGATCTTCGTGGTGAAGTACGGCGGAAGCTTCATGGACTCGCCGGATCCCGAAGAACGCCACCGGGTCGCGCGCGATGTCGTTTTCCTGGAGGCGGTTGGGATTAACCCAGTGGTGGTTCACGGCGGCGGCAAAGCGATCACGCGTGCGCTGGAAAGCGCGGGCATGAAGTCGCGCTTTGTTCACGGTTATCGTGTAACCGACCGCGGGAGCGCTGAAATTGTCGATCGTGTGTTATCGCGCGAAATCAATCCCGAGATTGTAAAAGCGATCCAGGATTTTGGCGGCAAAGCGCGCGGCTTTGCTGGCCCCGAAATTTTTCGCTGCCAAAAATTTTCCGTGCCAGATGAGGATGTCGATCTTGGATTCGTTGGCGAATTGACCGATGTGAATGTCGAACCGCTACGTGAATGTATTCGCCGAAGCGTCACTCCAGTGATTAGCCCAACGGCACTCGGCGAAGACGGAAACATTTACAATTGCAACGCCGACATCGCGGCGGCGAAGACCGCGATTGCCTTGAAAGCGCGCCGCTTGGTTTTCATGAGTGATGTACCCGGGTTGCTCCGCGATCCAAAGAATGAGGCGAGTCTTATCCGGCATTTGTCCGTAGACGAAGTACCGAAGCTGCAAAAAAAAGGAGTAATCGCCAAAGGAATGATTCCGAAAGTAGGTAGCGCGGCTGGCGCGATCGAGAGCGGCGTGGAAAAAGTCCAGTTTGTAGACGGACGCATTCCACATTCGGTCTTGCTCGAAATTTTTACCGATGCGGGAGTTGGGACCGAAGTGGTGCTATGACGAAAACAGAAAACGTCCAACGCCGAACGTCCAACGCCGAATCTCGAACTCAGGGAATTCGCGAACTATTCGAGCAAAACGTCATTCCGTCATACTCGCGCTTCGATCTAGTCTTGGAGCGCGGCGAGGGGAGCTATGTTTGGGATGCCGACGGAAACCGCTATCTCGATCTCGCCGGTGGAATCGCCGTCTGCTCATTAGGCCACGCCCATCCCGAGATCACTAAAGCGCTAACCGAGCAGTCGCGTAAGCTGATCCACGTTTCGAACCTTTATTACAATGAGCAGCAAGGCCAACTGGCCAAACGGATCGTCGATCTAATCGCCCCCGGGCGCGTCTTTTTCTGCAATAGCGGCGCGGAAGCAAACGAAGGGTTGTTCAAATTGGCACGGAAGTTCGGGCAGGAGGAAGGCCGCTACGAAATCATCACCACGCTCGAATCGTTTCACGGTCGAACCCTGGCCGGGATCGCAGCGACCGGGCAGGAAAAAATAAAAAAGGGATTCGATCCGCCGGTCGCGGGCTTCAAACACGTACCGTTCAACGATCTGGAGGCGACGCGGCGCGCGATCACGAAATCGACGGCCGCCGTTTTGGTTGAACCGGTGCAGGGCGAAAGCGGAATCACCATGGCCAAGGCGGAATATTTGATCGGGCTGCGTCGGCTTTGCGACGAGCACAATCTGCTTTTGTTGTTCGATGAAGTGCAGGCCGGTCATTTCCGCACCGGAAAATTCCAAAGCTGGCAGCGGATTTTGGAGGCAGAGGTGATTGAGGGCAATCGCCCGTACCTGCCGGACGCGGTTTCGATGGCGAAGTCGCTGGGCGGCGGATTTCCGATTGGCGCATTCTGGGTGCGGGAAAAATTCGCGAATGTTCTTTCTGCGGGCACCCACGCCAGCACGTTTGGCGGAACGCCGCTTGCCTGCGCGGTTGGCCTAAGGATTTTTGACGTGATTGAGCGGGAGAAGTTGGCGGACAATGCGCGGCGCATCGGCGAATTCCTGCTGGGCGAACTGACGACGTTGACAAAAAGATTTCCCGGTGCGGTAGGTGAGGTCCGTGGAATTGGCTTGATGATTGGGATTGAGTTTCAGCCGGAGTTCAAAGCAATCGATATCGTGAGAGAACTACACAAACGTAACTTGCTTACCGTCCCTGCCGGGAATTCGGTGATTCGATTGTTGCCGGCATTGAATTTATCTCG
>CAZFZG010000117.1:6485-7593 GCA_964523205.1 uncultured Chthoniobacteraceae bacterium
ACGCGAGTTTCTTTCGAAGTTGGAATTCGGGAGCTCGGCGGGGAAACGATTTACTTGAATGCAGCAGACGCACAGCTGGGCCGCGGCGAATTGATCAAGGACACGGCACGGGTGCTTGCGCGGATGATCCATGGAGCGGTAATCAGAACTTATGCCCAAAGCGACATCGAAGAGTTCGCTGAATTTTCCGGGGTGCCGACGATTAACGCCCTGACCGACAACGAGCACCCGTGCCAGATTCTCGGCGACATTTTCACGGTCATCGAAAAGCGCGGGAAGATTGAGAACACCGCAGTGGCATTCATCGGGGACGGCGTTTCAAACACCGCGCGGTCGTGGTTATTCGCCGCAGGCAAGCTCGGGTTTGAATTGCGGATTGCTTCGCACAAGAAATATCAGCCGAAAAAAAAATTGCTGGCGCGCGCGGGCGGTCGGGTTTCGTGCACCGATGACATTTCAGCAGCAGCCCGCGACGCGGACGTGCTTTACACCGACATTTGGGTTTCGATGGGCAAGGAGGCCGAGGAAGCGCGCCGCGAAGCCGAGCTTGGCCCGTACTGGATCAACGATTCGGTGGTGAAGCTGGCGAAGCCCGATGCGCTGGTGATGCATTGTTTGCCTGCGCACCGTGGCCAGGAAATCGACGAGAAGACTTTTGAAAGCCACGCCCAAACGATTTTTGATCAGGCGGAGAACCGATTGCACGTGCAGAAAGCGGTTCTGGTTGAGCTAGCAAAGTGACGTGGTCGAGCCCGCGCTGCGGTGCGGCAGGCGCTTGCACGAGGCGCAGATACTGTAAATAACCGGTTCCTTGCCGGCGCCGTCCCGGATGGTCCGGCCGCACAATGCGCAAACTGTCCTGCCTGAATCATTTTTGCCGAGGCGAGCCGTTTCGACGTGCGCCCTGGTTTTTCGTCGTGGTGGCATCGACACAGAATCGCGGCCCAACCGGCGAAAGGATGCCCTGATTTTCTCTCTTTAGCGACGCTTCCCGCAACGCCCTGGTTACAAGCGGTTTCTAGCCCGGCACGCTACAAATTACTTGAGTAGAGAGTGCTCGGGGCGGGACTTGAACCCGCATGCCTTTCGGCATACGCCCCTCAAACGT
>CAZFZG010000118.1:0-7285 GCA_964523205.1 uncultured Chthoniobacteraceae bacterium
CAAATGAGGGGCCAGGGATTAGTTTCGAAAGCTGAGAACACTGAAATCGTCGCGTATTCCATGAAGACAAAGGCGAACCAGCAGGCGAGCGCGACTTTGATACCGCACCAGGGACCTTCCGGATTGGTCCGAGCAATTAAGACTGCCAGGGTGTAGTTGACGACGATCGCAGCAACGAAGGCGAGCACGTAGGCGCCGATGTTGTGAGTACGCTCGATGTCGGTGGTGGTCTTGGCGTGAAGGTTCAGCCAGGTGTCGCCCCAGATGGCGTACCAGCCCCAGCCGATCAGGAAATAAACGACGATGAGAATCCAAACCGCGAGATGATTGATTCGCAGGTTCATAGCGGAAAGAACTAGACAGGATTCGCCCGATTTTTACGAGACCCTTTTTCTTACCACGAAGGACACGAAGCTTCGAAGTCAGAAACAGGCGGAATTGACAGGATCTAGTTGTGGAGGCGTTTGTGACAAACGCCTAGTTATTAGTTCGGCGCTTGGGAACAAGCGCCGCTACAACGTCATCCGACTGATGCCGGTTCGGCTTCGTTAACGGCTTCGGGCGCCGGTTTGTCGACCGGAGCAGGATCGATCGAAACGATTTCGAATTCGCCGTTCGGTAAGGTTGCGACTTCTCCGGCTTTCCTACCGAGCAATGCCTGACCGATCGCGGTCTGATAAGAAATAACATGCCGATCCGGATCGCCATCCCAGGCGCCGAGAATCGTATAGGTCTCGGTTTTGTCGGAGCTGCTGTCGCGAACCGTGACAACGGTACCAATCGAGACCCGTGTTGTGTCTGGATTCTCGAATGATGTGCCCCGCGCCTTCGCCAAATCGCGCTCTAACTCAGAGCGACGACGAACTAGCACCGCCTGCATTTGTTTCGCGGCCTTGTATTCGAAATTTTCACTGAGATCGCCATAAGAACGCGCGATCTGAATCTCTTTGGTGTTCTCGGGAATTTTCTTCTTCACCAGTTCTTCATATTCCGCCTTGCGCTTTTCCATGCTGCTCCAGGAAACCACAAGCGGCGCAGCCTTCTCCTGGGGCTGTGCTCCAGCAATCATGCCCTCAAGCTCGGGGAAAACTTTCACGAGGCGCGCCAGCAATGAGCGTTTCGTCAGCTCTTCAAACAGCACGGTGAGTTGTAAGCGACGCATCGCGTCGCGAGCGAGACCGATATCTGCTTTTGCGAAAATATCGGCGATGAGTTGCCGGTCATCGACGAGGAGGCGTTGCAGTTTGCTGGCGCGGCCTGGGGCCGAATGCTGCTCGCGTTCGAGAGCGGAAAGAATTGCGGTCAACAATTCGGGATTAATCAACTCGGACCAATCAGCGCGCTCGGTGCACAACCAAACCAGCATTTCGCTGGTGGCTGAATGTTCGCGAATACTGCGCTCGAGCATTGTTTCCAACTCGGTATGCTGACCCGCGTCGCGAAACACGTGAGGAATTTGCGCGACAATTCGGCCATGAACGGATTGCATGAGTTGCAAGGCGCGTGCGCTCCAGCGATCCCCCAGGGCAGCCGGCAACGCTTGCAAAATTCGTTTCTCTTTCGCCGCCGGAAGCTTCGGCAAAATCGACATCAACCGTTTCTCTTCATCCTGAATCAGCTTAGTGAGCGTCAAGCCGATGTGAGTTGTTTTTAGTTGCGCGAAACGCTCAAGCAAATCATCTCGTCCGAGCACCAGCTCAAACGTCAGTTCAGGATGCAATTTTTGGTTTCGAGATGCAACGTTCTCGATGGCAGCAATTACGGGTTGCAGTTGCTTCTCGGGGTCTTTGAATTGCTGATGCGATTTGATGACCTGTTCGAGAGCGGCGACTTGTTGCTTCGGTTGACGCGCGCGGTTGAATGTTTCGATTAATTCGTCCGCCTGGGACACGCCTTCCGCACGCATCTGGATCGGTTCGGTTTTTCTTACCGGAATTGAAAACGCGCCGCTGGTCTTCATATGTTTGCGGGCCGACTCCCACCATTTCTTCCATTCGGCCTCGTTAAACAGGTCGGGAAACATCCAGTCGCTGATCTCCTGCGCAGTCGCTTTTCCGCCCCGGCTTTCAAGAATGTTTCGGACCAGCGCGACCGGATCATCCTTGGCCAGCTTTCTTGTCCCGGCGATGTCGGTGGCTTTGCGGGCCAGAAAGTGTTCCGGCGCAATTACCTCGAGATTTTCAGCCGCGTACTGCAGCTGCATCGGGTGTCCTTTCTTCCCGGCAAAATCGATGACGATCTGATTGAGAAGAAGATTCCACTCGGCCACGCGCCCGAATCCCCAGCTCTTATGAAGGCAAAAAGTGCCGGGCTTAAGCGCGTCCAGCTTCTCCGCGGCTTTCGAAGTGAGCTTGCCGGCTTCCACAAGTTTCTCGAGCTCCGCGTCCATTAGGTCGGACAAACTACGTTGGCCGCCCGTTGTAGCAAGCCGAAGCAAGGCGTCTCACCGAGACGCGGCTGTAGCTTTTGCGATTGCCGGATAGCGTCTCGCGTGAAAGTCTACGCGCGGTGTCGTCCACAAGTATTTGGTTTTGGATTGCCTTTCATGCCGGCGTCTTCATCGCCCTCGCTCTCGATCTTGTTCAGTTCAAGCACCGCGGGCGCGAACTGAGCATCCGGGCCGCGGCGCAGCGCACCGCGATTTGGATCGTTCTCTCGTTGCTGTTCAACCTTCTGGTCTGGAAAATTCGCGGACCGGACAAGGCTCTGGAGTTTCTCACCGGTTACGTGATCGAGTACTCGCTCAGCGTCGATAACATTTTTGTTTTCGTCATCATCTTCGCCTATTTCCGTGTCCCGCCGATGGCGCAGCACCGCGCATTGGTGTGGGGAATCGTTGGCGCGTTGGTAATGCGCGGACTCATGATCTGGTTGGGCGTCGCGCTGGTGGAGCGGTTCGATTTCATTCTCTACTTTTTTGGCGCGTTCCTGCTGGTGAGCGCATGGCGAATGTTCTTTGTAAAACAGGAGCCCAAGGATTTCGGAGAAAGCTGGGTCATGCGCTGCTGTCTACGGACCTTTCCGATCACACCCGATTTTCACGGCGAGCATTTCAAAGCGAAACTTGATGGCCGCTGGATGCTCACCCCGCTGGCCCTGGCCCTGATCGTCATCGACGTGATGGATCTTGTCTTCGCAGTCGATTCTATCCCAGCCGTTTTCGCCATTACCCGCGACCCGTTCATTGTTTACACGTCAAACATCTGTGCGATTCTCGGTTTGCGGTCGCTTTACTTCCTCCTGGCAAAGATGGTCGACCGTTTCATTTATCTCAAAACCGGACTCGCCATCGTCCTGGCCTTTGTCGGGGGCAAAATGGTGACGCGTGACTTGTTCACGATCCCGACGCCGATTTCGCTGGCGGTAGTGGTGGGCGTGCTCACCAGCACCATCGCCGTCTCGATCGCCGCCACTCACCGAAACAACGCCGCTCCCAAAAATTCAACGCCCTAGGAGCGTGACGCAAAATACTTCTTCGGAAGCGCAGCTCGCGCGTCGGCTCGGTTTGTTCGACACCATCATGCTGGTGATGGGCGGAATCATCGGCTCGGGGATTTTCATCAACCCTTATGTCGTCGCCCAGCAGGTGCCATCGACTGTGTTGATCCTCGCTGCCTGGGCGTTCGGCGGGTTGATCGCGCTGGCCGGCGCTTTCATTTACGCGGAACTTTCGTCGCGAATCTCAGCCAGCGGCGGACAGTATGTTTACCTTCGCGACGCTTTTCATCCAGCAATCGCGTTTGTCTACGGCTGGGCAATGTTACTCGTCACCCAAACCGGCGGAATGGCTGCTGCCGCGGTGACGTTTGCAAAATATGTTTGCGCGCTCGGCAACGTCGAGGCGAACGACAACGTCGCAGCTTTACTCGCAACCATCGCGCTAACACTTCTGACGATCATTAATTGTCTCGGAGTCCGCGCGGGCGGCACCACGCAGAATTTGTTTATGATTTTGAAACTGTTGGCGATCGGAGCGCTGGTTGGATTTGGATTAACCGTTGGCGGAGCGACACCCCCAGCAGTCATAGGGTCGACAACTTCATCCCCAGGCATTTGGAATTCGCTGACCGCCTTCGGCGCGGCCCTTATCCCAGTGCAATTTGCCTATGGCGGCTGGCAAACGGCCTGTTTCGTCGGCGGCGAAGTGAAAGATCCAATTAAGAATCTTCCGCGCGGAATTTTGTTCGGCGTGCTCGGCGTCATCGCGGTTTATCTTTCGGTGAACTTTGTCTGCGTGCACGCGCTCGGGCCGCTCGGACTCGCGCAAACCCAAACACCTGCGTCCGCAGTGATGCGGCTGGCACTCGGCGAAACCGGCGCGCGGATCATTGCAATCGGGATCGCCGTCTCGACGATTGGCTTTCTGAGCCAATGCACGTTGACGGCGCCGAGAGTTTATTTTGCTATGGCTGAAGATGGCTTGTTTTTTTCGAGGCTCGCGAAACTCAATCGCGCCCAAGTGCCGGCGTTTGCAATCGCGCTCCAAGGCGCGCTGGCGATCATCATCACATTGTCCGGCCGGTACGAACAAATTCTGAATTATGTTATTTCCGTGGACGTGATTTTCTTCGCATTGACCGCGGCGACTGTTTTCGTCTTTCGGAGGAGAACCAAAACAAACACGCCTCGGTTAAATGCCGGTCCGGCTCGGACGCCAGGTCACCCTTATACCACGCTGTTCTTCATTGCCGCTTGTGCAGGTGTCGCGTTCAGTACCATCTACCGCTACCCGCACAACAGTGCGATCGGCCTGGGGATCATGCTGACCGGAATTCCCGTATATTTGTTTTGGAAAATGCGGCAGTCGAAATTCGTTAAATCGTGAATCGTTACATCGGCCACGGTTGACGAATCTCCATTCTCGATTCACGAATCACGATGCGCACAGCGCAGTCAGCGTTCATGCATTGGGCAAAGACACGCCCAAAAGTAAAGTACGATCTGGCCTTGAGCGGGATTCTGAATCTTCCGATCGTCGAATTGAAATTCGATCAAAAGGACCTGGAGCTCCACGGGGACAATGCTTACGGCTACCGGCCACTGGTCGAAGCGCTGGCGAAACATCGTCAGGTGGATCCCGAAACCGTGGTCACGGTGGCGGGCGGCACCTCGATGGCAAACCACCTGGCGATGGCCGCGCTGCTCGAACATGGCGATGAAGTGCTGATCGAACATCCGACCTACGATCCCCTGCTCGCGGTTGCTGAGTATCTCGGCGCCGATATCAAACGTTTTCCGAGAAGATTCGAAGATGAGTTTAAGATCGACCTCGGCGCTCTCGACAAGCAAATCACGTCCCGCACGCGGTTGATTGTGCTGACGAATTTGCACAACCCGAGCAGCGCGCTGATTGACGATGCGACACTTCGAAAAATTGGTGAGCTTGCGCGGGAAGCGGGCGCCCGCGTGCTCGTCGATGAAGTTTATCTCGAGGCGATGTTTAAGAGTGCGCCGCCGTCCTCAATTTCATTCGGCTCGGAGTTCGTTGTTACCAGCAGTTTGACCAAGGGCTACGGATTGAGCGGGCTTCGTTGCGGCTGGATTTTCGCCGAACCACAGCTGGCGGAAAAAATTCGCCGACTCGACGACATCTTTGCCGCGAGCGCGCCGAGCGTAATGGAGCAACTTAGCATGTTCGCAATCCAGCGGCTTCCAAAAATCGCAGCCCGAGCGAAGTCGATGTTAGATGCGAACCGTAAAACTCTTCAGAAATTTCTTAACGCCCGCGACGATGTCGAAATCATGCCGACAAAGTTCGGCACAACTTCGTTCCCGCGGTTGCCGAACGTCGATGTGGATAAGCTTTGCGCACTGCTGATCGAGAAATATGAGACGGCGGTGGTCCCCGGCCGGTTTTTCGAATCGCCGCAACACATTCGAATCGGCATGTGTTGCGAGCCGAAGTCGTTCAGCGCCGGTGTTCGACGCCTTGGCCAGGCGCTCGGCCAACTGGGTCAGGTCTGACGGCAATGAAGGAAATCGCTGCGCAACACGATTACCATCTGCGCGGAACTCGTTTTGTGCACGTGGCCGGGTTGTTCGCGGCGCTCGGCGGTCTGCTCTTTGGCTACGACACTGGCGTTATCTCCGGCGCATTACTTTTCATCAAGCGGGACTTCGACCTAACGACTACCGCCGAAGAAATCGTGGTCAGCGGCGTTCTCCTAGGCGCCGTGTTTGGTGCAATCCTCGGTGGACGAATGGCCGACCGATTTGGACGGCGAAGAACCTTACTGGTGACCGCGGCAATCTTCGGTGGTGGCGCGCTGGCGAGTGCGTTCGCGCCATCTCCGTTCATCCTCATCTTGAGCCGCATTGTGCTCGGTGTCGCGATTGGTCTCTCTTCCACAAATGTTCCAGTCTATCTCTCTGAGGTTTCACCCGCGCACGCGCGCGGTTGGATAGTGTCGCTTTTTCAACTCGCCGTGACTGCAGGAATCCTCGCGGCCTATGTCGTCGACTACGCTTTTGCGGCGGTCGGCGGATGGCGCTGGATGCTTGGTCTGGCCGTTGTGCCTGCGCTCGTCTTCGGAACCGGAATGTTTTTTCTGCCGGAGACCCCGCGCTGGCTGATTCGAACCGGTCGGCACGAAGTCGCGCGGAGCGTCCTCGTTCGGATTCGCGAGAACACAGACGTCGATCTTGAGATCACTGAAATTCAAACAAGTTTGGCGCAGCAAGTTCAGGCCGGGACTTGGCGGGATTTGCTTCACCGGCATGTCCGGCCGGCCTTGATCGTCGGACTCGGTCTGGCCGTGTTCCAACAAATCACCGGCATCAACACAGTGATTTATTACGCGCCGAAGATTCTCCAGTCCGCCGGATTCGTCTCCGCTTCCAGCGCAATCCTCGCCACCGCCGGTGTGGGCGTGGTGAATTTCGCGATGACGATCGTGGCGATGGCCCTGGTCGATCGGGCCGGCCGACGACCGCTGTTATTGGTCGGTATCGCCGGAATGATTGTCACGCTATTGGTGCTTGGGTTGAGTTTTCGGATCCAATCAGAGAGTCTGGCGTGGGTCGCGGTGGTTTGTCTGATGGCTTACGTCGCGTCGTTCGCGATCAGTCTCGGCCCGATTTTCTGGCTTCTGATTGCAGAAATTTATCCGCTGAAAATTCGCGGACTGGCCGAGGGAACGGCGGCAACATTTAATTGGGCGTCGAACCTGATTGTGTCGCTAACGTTTCTCACTCTGCTGGAAAAGCTCGGCGCTAGCTCAACGTTTGCCCTCTACGCATTCTTCTCGGTCGCGTCGTGGCTGTTTGCTTATTATTTTGTTCCTGA
>CAZFZG010000119.1:0-7236 GCA_964523205.1 uncultured Chthoniobacteraceae bacterium
GATGTAACTCTTAATCCGGGCGCGGCTTGCTCGCGTTTATATTCATTCCAATCGACCCGGCGTTGGACCCAGCGGACCGTTTTTTCGTCGAATCCGCGATCGACGATGTCGCGCGCGCTCAAGTTTTCCTCGACGTAGAACCGCAAGATCTCGTCGAGAATGTCATACGGCGGGAGCGTGTCCTGATCTTTCTGGTTCGGTTTCAATTCCGCGCTCGGCGGTTTGTCGATTGTCGATCTTGGAATGATCTCCTTTTTTCGATTAATCCAGCGCGCGAGGTCGTAAATCATCGTCTTCGGCACGTCGCTGATCACTGCGAGGCCGCCGGCCATATCGCCGTAGATCGTGCAGTAACCGACCGCGAGCTCGCTTTTGTTACCGGTCGAGAGAACGAGATGTCCGAATTTGTTGGAGAGTGCCATCAGCGTCATCGCGCGCAAACGCGGCTGCATGTTTTCCTCGGTCTCGTTCTCGGGCAGGCCGGAAAAGATTTCTTTAAACTGACTTTTGAAAACGGCGAACGTCTCCGCGATTGGGATGTGCAATAACTTGACCCCGAGATTGTCGGCGAGCTTCTTCGCGTCGTCGATGCTCCCACGCGACGAGTACTGGCTCGGCATTGAAACGCCGGTCACGTTCTCCGCGCCGAGGGCCTCGACCGCGATCACCGCCACCACTGCGGAATCAACTCCGCCGCTAAGTCCGAGGACGGCCGATTTGAAACCGCACTTCCGCAAATAATCCCTGAGACCCAGTGACAGTGCCGGGAAAAGTTGTTCCGACGCCGATTCGTCGCGGAATTCGACGGCATTCGTTGAGTCTGTATCGACGACTTGCTCATGCTCGCGGAACGCGGGTAACTGGGCGATCAGGCCGCCGGATGAATTCACGGCAATGGAGTTCCCGTCGAAAATCAGCTGGTCGTTTCCGCCGACGGCGTTGCAATAAAAAATCGGTCGCCGGTAAGTGCGGGCAAGCGTCGAGACCATTTCGTAGCGAACGGCCGGCTTGTGCAAGGCGAACGGCGACGCGCTGAGGTTCAGAATGATTTCCGCGCCTTGTTCGATTAAATTTCGCGTGGGCTCGCAATCGTAAAGCGGGCGGGGGAGGTAATTCTCAGTCCAGATATCTTCGCAAATTGTGACGCCGATTTTTTTGCCGCAGCAATCGAACGGCTCAACTTTGGCCGCCGGTTGGAAGTAGCGGTCTTCATCGAAGACATCATAGGTGGGAAGAAGCGACTTGTGAGCAGTGCGAATCGGCTTGCCGCGCTCGAGCAAGGCAGCCGCGTTATGAAACGGCCGGCCGCGGCCTTCGTTTCGATCAACAAAGCCCACCAGTAAGGCCGCGCGGCCCAGGCGATCGTGAATTTGGCTTACGATCTCTAATGTCTCGGGAACAAATCGCGATTTGAAAACGAGGTCCTGAGGCGGATAACCGGTGATGGCAAGCTCTGGAGTAATGACCAGATCAGCGCCCGCTCCATTCAATCGCTGATACGATTTGACGATCTGGTCGAAGTTGCCCTGCAAATCGCCAACGGTGGGGTTGATCTGAGCGAAGCCGACTTTCATGCTGGATTAATACAGTTTAACTCAGGCCATAACGCAAGGTGTCGGTGCACCTACGCGAAATGGTCAGCTACTTTGGTTGGAGTTATTAATCCAGTGCCCGGCCTCCCTGGACTCACTCGCTGCTTCGCGCTCGGAGTTTCCCGCCGTAAAGTTGACGCTGACGCGTCAGCGCTGCCAGGCACAGTATGCGCGGGACGCCAGCGGCAATCCGCTTTATTTGCCCGTATCCAACACCGCGTGGTGCTTGTAGCCTTTATTTAGCGCGTCGTCAGCGCCTTCGACAAAGACTTTGGCCCACTCGATTAGCGCAGCTGCTAAAAAACCGGCCACGGCGCAGATGATTACTTTTTGGAAAAACGTGGAGTGCACCCACGTCTTCGTAGCAGTGAAGGTGCCAGAACCGTCCAATCTTTCCCGGGAAGAGGCCGATCTTTGGGGCGAGAAGCCCGGAGCCAATTCGGCACAAGAGTTGCGGTTTTCTTGTCCGTAATGTCCGACCAGGTTCAGTTTCGTCCCAAGCTCGAGGAAGCGGAGCAATTAGTGCGACTGCTCGAGCTGGAACTGATGCAAAAACGCACCTCCTGGAAACAAGCAAGGCAACGGAATCGGTCGATTCGTTCGGCAGGTTTTCTATTCTTGTTTCTGGTTATCGCCGCTTGTCTGGTGGGCTTTTTCTTCGTTTTTAGTTCTCTTAGTGAACAGCGACCGAAACGACCAGCGCCGGCCGCCATTCATTGATTGATTGCCTCGCCCTGCCGGCTCGTCGCTGTCTCGGGCTTTTTTTGCATCGGCCAATCGCGTGCCGGTCTTGCGATCGTTAATGACGAACGTGTTGTTCTCGCCCAGTTTCGACCACGGTCCGCGTGGCACGTCCTTGAAGTCCACGAACTGCCAATCGGTCACGTCAGTCTCGCTTAAACCAAGGTAATCGCGCACGGCAGGTGAAACATCGAGGCCGGCGCCGCGATTCAGGTTTGGTTTCGGCCGATCGTTGCCAAAAACGTATTGCCAGTGGTCAGTGCGAAACGGTCCGGCATCCTCCCACTGCGCGTAAGCGATTTTGTTTCCTTTGCTGATCGCGACCCAGCGGTCTTTGCAAACTGAAACCGCCGGCCCCTGATAAGCCTGCTTGAACCACGGGACGACACGCGCCGCCTCCGGGTGATGACCGGTCGCGGCTTTGTCATTGTAAGGAAGTGCGCAGTAAAATGGATTCTGGCGGGGAGTGAATTTTACGGGAATGAAATGTTCTCGTTGCGCAGGGTCGGGATCATCAAAACCGCCGTAACTCTTTGACCATTGTTTGTCCCACGAGCTCTGACGGTTCGGCACCGGATTATTTCCGGCTGGCTTTTCGCCGATCCAGAAAACGGTGGTCACAATCTGGCGTTTCCAGGGATAACCTTCGCCCGGTCGAGGCGGGGCTGATCTCAGGTGGTTTGGTGCGAAGACCAGGGAATTAATGCTGACAATCGGCTCTCCCTCCAATTTCTTTTGCGTCTCTTTCGTCAGCTTCGTTTTCGGCGGCTCGGCTTGGGCAGCTGCGCCATGGGCAAACAAGGATGAAATCGACGACAACAAAGCCGCTAGAGTGTGTGTGATCTTCCCCGGTTTCATGGCCTCCCAAGCGGCCGCGCGACAGAAATTTAGACGCGCGCCGCTTGAGAAAGACTCAACCGAATTTGACGCGCTCGTCAACCGAATCTGGCGCGGGCTAAGAGAAATCCTTAGTCGACAAATTTTCCGGGATTCAGAATACCGGTTGGATCGAGAACTTGTTTGAGCTTTTGGTGAAGTTCGCGCACCGGCTCGCTGGCCGCGTCCGGCCACCAACGTTTCTTGGCGAGACCGATGCCGTGTTCGCCAGTGATCACACCACCCCAGGCCAATACCTGCGCAAAAAGTTCGTCCAGCGCGCGCTCGACTCTTTCACGCACGGCAGGGTCGCGATTGTAACGGTCCGCCATGATGTTCACATGGATATTGCCGTCTCCGGCGTGACCAAAAGAGGCGATCGGAAATTGGTGCCGAGTCTGAAGTCTTTCCGCGAACTCGACAAGGTCGACAATGTGTCGGCGCGGCACGACGACGTCCTGATTTAGTTTGGTCAGACCGGTCGCGCGCAGCGAATTACTGAACTGACGACGCAACGCCCAAAGCTTTTCGCAATCCTCTTCGCCCGTCGCCATTTCCAGTGCATTCGGTTTTTTTTGGGCGACCAATTTCCGGATCGCTTTCGCTTCGCTGCGAACACTTTCTTCCTGGCCGTCGAGATCGATTAGCAAATGGGCGTTACCAGGTGGCACGATTGCCGTGCCCAAATCTTTGCGCGCCGCCTCAAGGGTAAAGCTGTCGGCGATCTCAAGTGATGCCGGCAAAAATCCATTGGCAAAGATGTCCTGCACTACCGTTGCCGCTTCGGACATTCTGGCAAACGCGACGGAAATAGTCGCGCGGGCAGGCGGTAGCGGAAGTAATCGGAGCGTGATTTCGGTGACGATGCCTAGCATTCCTTCCGACCCGACGAATAGGCCGATCAAATCGAAACCGGTTTTGTTTTTGTGAACACGGCCGCCCAATCGCAAGACCTCGCCACTTGCGATCACCACCTCGAGACCAGTTACGTAACTGCGAGTGACTCCGTACTTCAAACAGCGCGGCCCTCCCGCGTTAGTCGCGATGTTTCCGCCGATGCTGCAATCGGCCATGCTCGCCGGATCCGGCGGATAAAAAAGTTTTTTCGCGCGCGCGGCCGCTTTCAGATCGGCGGTGATGACGCCCGGTTCCACAACTGCGATCGCGTCTGCAAAACTGATGTCCTTGATCCGTTTCATCCGCATTAGCGAAAGGGCGATGCCTCGCCTCGCCGGAACGCATCCGCCGACGTAGCCGAAGCCCGCCCCGCGCGCCGTCACCGGAATCTTTCTCGCAGACGTGAACTTCAACAGTTTCGAGACGTCAGAGGTCGATCTTGCGAAGACGACGGCTTCTGGCGCTTCCGACGCAAACCATTTGTCGCCACTGTGGGCCGCGAGGGTTTCCGGATCGTCGGCAACAGCGTCGCTGCCGAGCAATTGCCGCAGCTGGTCGCCCAATGACATCTAATTAATCTGGACGATTCGGTAGTGGCGCGACTTTTCGCTGTGGCGTTTGAGCAGCGGCCGGCAGGCTGGCGGGATCACCGGCTGCTCGTAATTTTTGCCCGCGAAAATTTTCACGCCCTCGAGCGTTTCGAAACGCAACAGCGTGATAAATTCCGTTTCCCCCTCGCCCGCTTCGCGAATGAAAATTTCCGCGCCTTTGTAACCGGGGATGGATCGTTTCGCGATTTCGAGCAGAACTTCTTCGCGCAGGAGTCTTTCGTATTTCTCCGCGTTTTCGCATGAGGTCCAACCGTGCCAGATCCGCGCGATCATGACTTACATCCCCATGATTTGGTAACCACCGTCCACATAAATCACCTGGCCGGTGATCGCCGCCGCGGCGTCACTGGCCAAAAAGACCCCGGTCGCGCCCAGCTCAGCCGGATCGCAGCTTCGCTTTAAGGGTGCGCGTTCCTGGTAGTGTTTTAACATCTGGGAGAAACCACTAATGCCGCGCGCGGCCAGCGTTTGCACGGCCCCGGCGGAAATGCAATTCACTCGAATTCTCTTCGGACCTAGGTCATAAGCGAGATAGCGGGTGGATGCCTCCAGGCTCGCTTTAGCCACACCCATCACATTGTAATGCGGCACCACTTTTTCCGAGCCGTAATAAGTCATCGCGATAATGCTTCCGCCGTTGGTCATCAACGGCGAGGCTTCGCGCGCCAGCGCGACCAACGAATAGGCACTGATGTCGTGCGCGACCCGAAACGCCTCCCGCGTCGTGCTCACGAAATCGCCTTCCAGCGCTTCCTTCGGAGCGAAGGCGATCGAATGAAGCAGTAGATCGACGCGGTCAGTCTGCTCACGGACCTGTTCGAAGAATGTTTTGATCTCGGCATCGTTTGAGACGTCACATGGAAACAGCGGCGTTTTTTCTCCGAAGGTGGCCGTCAATTCCTCGACGTTCTCCTTCAGGCGGTCGCCTTGATAGTTGAAAATCAAACGCGCGCCGGCACTTGCCCAGGCCTGAGCAATTGCCCAGGCGATGCTACGTTTGTTGGCCACACCAAAAACAACTCCAACCTTCCCTTCCAACACTGGCTGCGTCATACCAGGTCGACAATAACCGCGATTATCGTCGCGCAACAACAGTGATCTGCTTGCTGTGCGGCGGCAAATCGCCATGATTTCTTCTCTAATTTATGAGCACTCGACTCGCTGTAGTATCCGGTCTGCTACTCATCTCGATCTCGTTCGCGCAGGAGGAATCGCCCCCTGCTTCACCTCCCGCGGCTGCGGGTGCGCCAGCTACCTCGCCCGAAAGCACGACACCGGCATTGTCAGCTTCGGTCACACCTGGGCGAAGCTCTGGCGCGCCACAACTCGCCGACGTTCTTTTCAAAAGTCTCAAAGCGCGCGCGATTGGTCCGGCGGTCATGGGCGGGCGCGTTTCCGACGTCGCGATCGATCCGCGGAATCCGTTCGTGTTTTATGTCGCGCTTGGTCATGGCGGGATCTTCAAATCCGGCGATGGCGGCGTTTCGTTCGATCCGATTTTCGACAGGCAACCGGTGCTTTCAATTGGCGCGATCGCGATTGCGCCGTCCGATTCGGATGTGATCTGGGTCGGAAGCGGCGAAGCGAACGATCGAAATTCTTCCGATTGGGGAAACGGTGTTTATCGCACGACTGATGGCGGCGAACATTGGACAAATGTTGGACTCAAAGACAGTCGCTGCATCGGGCGGATCGTTGTCGATCCAAAAAACGCCGAGACCGCTTATGTCGCGGCGATGGGACATTTGTGGGCGGACGGCGGCGAGCGTGGTCTCTACAAAACAACCGACGGCGGTAAGACCTGGAAATTGGTGTTGCGGGCGAATGCTCCGCACACCGCGCGCACCGGTTGCGGCGATGTGACTCTCGATCCCAACAATGCGCAAACCGTTTACGCCGCACTTTATGCGCGTCAGCGCACACCATGGAGTTTCATCTCAGGGCCAAACGCGACCAACGGCGAGGATGTCGGGGGAATTTTTAAAAGCACGAACGGCGGCGCGACTTGGAAGAAACTCAGCGGCGGACTTCCAGGGCAAACCGGCCGAATTGGTCTCGCCGTTGCCGCGAGCAAGCCAAATGTGGTCATGGCCGTGGTGCAAAGTTACGAAGGTGGCTCAGGAACTCTCAGCGATTTGCGGAGCAAAAGCGGTGGCGTGTTCCGGTCGGAAGACGGTGGTGAACATTGGACCCGGACGAGCGCAATCGATCCGCGCCCATTCTATTTCAGCCAGATCCGAATAGATCCCGCAAACGATCAGCGAGTTTATCTTTTACAATTCGCGCTGCTGGTTTCGGATGATGGCGGCAAAAATTTCCGAGAAGATCTTTCTGAGAAGGTACATCCCGATTGCCACGCGATGGCGATTCAGCCCGGTACCGTTCCTGTGCCGAAGCCGCCGAAACCGGAAGACAAAAATAAGCCGCCAAAGTTGCCGGTTTGTCAGCGAATCCTGCTCGGGACCGACGGCGGACTTTATCAAAGTTTTGCCGGCGGAAAAAACTGGGACCATCTGAAC
>CAZFZG010000120.1:0-7170 GCA_964523205.1 uncultured Chthoniobacteraceae bacterium
TGGAACCCAGCGACTTCGCCAGCACATCGCGAATTCCGGCCGCTTCAACAACCGCACGTACGCCGCCACCCGCGATGACGCCGGTTCCGGGCGACGCGGGTCGTAGCAAAACGCGACCGCCCCCGAACTCGCCGATTGTTTCGTGCGGGATCGTGTTTTCGTAGAGCGAGACTTTTTCCATCGACTTCTTCGCGGCTTCGGACGCCTTGCGGATCGCTTCAGAAACTTCGTTCGCTTTGCCGAAACCCACGCCGACCGAGCCGTCGTGATCGCCGGCCACGATCAGCGCACTGAAACTGAAGCGTCGACCGCCCTTCACCACTTTCGCGCAACGATTGATGAACACGACTTTCTCCGTTGTGTCGCCTCTTTGCGGGGGCGCTTTGTCCGCGCCGCGTGATTCTTGTCGTCCTCGTGCTCCTGCTGGTGCTGCCATGAAATTAAAACTTTAGTCCGCCTTCGCGCGCGGCGTCCGCGAGAGCTTTTACTTTTCCCTGATATTGAAAACCGCCGCGGTCGAAGACGACGCTTTCGATTTTCTTACCGCGAGCGCGGTCTGCGATCGTTTTGCCGACAACCTCTGCGCTCGCGCGATTGGCTCCCGGTTTATTTTTGCCAAGCACGCTCTTCTCCACCGTCGACGCCGCGATCAATGTCTTGCCCGTGTCATCATCGATCACCTGCGCGTAAACGTGCTTGCCGGAAAAAAAGATCGACAATCGCGGGCGCGCCGCGGTCCCCGAAACTTTTTTCCGGATCCGCTGATGCAAACGCTGCCGAGCTACTTTTCGATTGAACGCCATAAAATTATTGAACGGTCTTGCCTTCCTTGCGGCGGATTTGTTCACCGGCGTAACGCACGCCCTTGCCCTTGTACGGCTCGGGCGGGTAATAACGCCGAATGTCGGCCGCGACTTGCCCGACCAACTTCTTGTCAGCGCCCTCGATCGAGATCTTCGTCTGGTCGGTCACTGTAATTTTGATGTCCTTCGGAATCGGAAAGAGAATCGGGTGCGAGAAGCCAAGACTGAGGTTCAGATTTTGACCTTGAACCGCGGCTTTGAACCCGACGCCTTCGATCTCGAGGTTCTTGGTGAATCCTTCGCTCACGCCGACAACCATGTTGTGAACGAGGGCGCGCGAGAGTCCGTGCAACGCTTTGACGCTGCGGCTCTCCGCGCCGCGTGCGAGCGAGACGTGATTGTCTTTCACGCTCCCCTTGATCTGGCGCGGCAATTTCCAACTCAGTTTGCCTTTCGGGCCCTCGACCGAAACACCGCCGTCATTGTCGATGTTGACTTTGACTTTATCGGGAATGTCGACCGGTTTGTTTCCAATTCGCGACATAAAACTTACCAGACGTAGGCGAGCAATTCGCCGCCCACTTTTTGTTTCTTCGCTTCCCGGCCTGACATCACACCACGCGATGTCGATAAAATCGCGGTTCCCATACCGCCGAGCACCCGCGGGATTTCGCCCGCGCCGACGTAGCGGCGAAGGCCCGGCCGACTGACACGTTTCAAACCGGTAATCGCACACGCGTGGTCGACCAGTTTATTGGTGATCTTAATCCGGGGGTGCGCCGCCTTTGTATCGACCTCGTAGTCGGCGATGTAACCCTCGTTCTTCAAAATCCGAGCAACTTCGGCTTTCAGCTTTGAATACGGTACGTAGACCTCCATCTTCTGCGCCCGCGCGCCGTTGCGCATGCGAGCAAGCAAATCTGCAATTGGATCTGTAACAGTACTCATGAAATTCAGGCGGCTTGTTCAGCCGGTGCGCCGGGAGACGGACTCGCCGGGGCGGGCTTTTTCGCGCGATCGGCAAAAGGCATTCCCATTTCGCTCAAAAGCGATCGGGCCTCTTGGTCCGTCCGCGCGGTGGTCACAATTGTAACATCAAAACCAATATTGCGCTTGATTTTGTCGAGCTCGACTTCCGGAAAAATTGTCTGATCGGCAACGCCAAGTGTGTAATTGCCGTGGCCGTCGAAACAGCGCGGCGAAACTCCACGAAAGTCGCGGATCCGCGGCAGCGCCGCTTTGATCAAGCGCTCCAGAAATTCGTACATCCGGTCGCCTCGCAACGTTACCTTCGCGCCGATGATCTGATTCTTGCGCAATTTAAAATTGGCGATGCTCTTCTTGGAGCGCGTCTCGGCCGGCTGCTGGCCCGTGATCAGCGCCAGCTCCGCTTTCGCTTCGTCAAGCGCCTGCTTCAGGTCCGGCTGCGAACCGACCGACGTGTTGACCACTACTTTTTCGACTCGCGGAATCTGATGCACGTTCTTGTACTTGTGCTGCTGGCGTAACGCCGGCACCACGCGGTCTTTGTAAAAACGGTAAAATTCGTTTTCCATTATGCCGCCTTCTTCTCAGGCTCAGCCTTGGCTTTCGACTTTGCCTTGGTTTTTCTCTCCGCTTTCTTCTCGATCAATTTCACATTCGAGATATGGATCGGGCCTTCGCGTTCAGCAATTTTCCCCTGCGGATTGTCCTGCGATTTGCGCAGATGTTTTTTGATGATTCGCACTCCCTCAATCAGCACCTGCTGTTTACTCGGAATCACTTCCAAAATTTTACCTGAGGAGCCTTTGAAGTTTCCGTAGATCACTTCAACTTCGTCCCCTTTCTTAACGTGAAACTTTGGCCGGTTGTTCATAACACCTCCGGGGCAAGGGAAACAATTTTCATGAAATTGCGCTCGCGCAGTTCGCGTGCGACCGGGCCGAAGATACGCGTGCCACGCGGATTTAAATCTTTGTCGATGATCACGATCGCGTTGTTATCGAAACGCAGGAACGAACCATCGTCGCGACGAATTGGTTGCCGCGTGCGAACAACGACCGCGCGGACAACTTCACCTTTTTTCACCGCACCGGTCGCGCTCGCTTCTTTCACGTTCGCCGTGATCACGTCCCCGATCCGGGCATAAAGCGTTGCCTTACCGATCACGCCGATCATCGTCGCCATCCGCGCGCCGGTATTGTCGGCTACTTCAAGTCTGGATCGAATCTGTACCATCTAAAAAATCTTCCTCCCCTCTCAATCTTCTTACTTCTGCAAAACCTCCACCAATCGCCACCGCTTCAATTTGCTCAGCGGGCGCGTCTCCATAATTCGGACCCGGTCGCCAGTCTTCGCCTTGTTCTCCTCATCATGCGCGTAGAAACGACGGATCTGTTTCACGATCTTGCCGAACTTCGGGTGCGGCACACGCGTCGTCGTTTGCACGACGATCGTCTTGTTCATCCGGTCGGAAATAACTTCGCCGACGCGCGTCTTGCGCGCAGCGCGAGTGTACTTCGCTGGAAGCGGCGGTGGTTGGGCTACTGGTTGGGTCGCTTGCTCGGCCATAAATTACTTTTTCTTCTTCGCTTTCGGCTCCTCGGCCGGGACGGTCTTCGGCTGCTTTGCCCGATGAGTAAGAATGGTCTCGATACGCGCGACATCGCGGCGAATCAAACGCAGACGGCTTGGTTGCTCGAGCTGGCCGCTCTGCTGTTGCAACCGCAGATGCAAACGCTCCTGACGCAGATCGCGTCGCTTTGTCAGTAACTCGTCCGTGCTCATCTCCACAATTTCTTTGATTTTCATGTTCGTTACGCCGCAGCCACGTGGTGCCGGCCGACAAATTTCGTCCGCACCGGCAACTTGTCCGCTGCGAGTCGCAACGATTCGCGCGCGACTGATTCAGTCAGACCGTCCAGTTCAAACAAAATGTTTCCCGGCTTCACCGTCGCGACCCAAAATTCCGGCTGACCTTTGCCCTTACCCATTCGGGTTTCCGGTGGCCGTGCCGTAACTGATTTGTCCGGGAAAATCCGGATCCACAGTTTGCCCTTGCGCTTCATGTTGCGAGTCAACGCCACCCGAGCCGCTTCGATCTGCGTATTCGTAATCCATGCCCGCTCCAAGGTTTGCAGACCGAACTCGCCGAAGTTGATCCGGAGATTGCGGGTAGCGGTTCCCTTACGGCTTCCCCGCTGGGACTTCCGATACTTCACTCGTTTAGGCATCAACGGCATAGAAATCTCCTAGGCTTGAATCGGTTCGGTCGCTACTGGAGGAGGTGGTGGCCCTGCCGCCGTTTGCGGTTCGACCGCTTCTTCCTGTTTCTTACAGATCCAGCATTTTACGCCGATTTTTCCATAAACCGTATTTGCTTCGGCAAAACCGTAATCGATTCCAGTACGCAAAGTGTGCAGTGGCACCTTGCCTTCTCGATACCATTCCGACCGCGAAATTTCTGCGCCATTCAGGCGACCCGAGCAACGCAGACGAATTCCTTCCGCGCCGAAGTCCATCGCCGTCTGAACCGCCTTCTTCATCGCCCGGCGATATGCGATTCGACGCTCGATCTGCAAGGCCACGTTTTCCGCGACCAGTTGTGCATCCAGCTCCGGCGTTTTGATCTCCTGAATGTCGATCTTAATTTGTTTACCCTGTGCCATTTTCGAGATTTCCTCGGTCATCTTCTCGATCTCAGCGCCTTTACGTCCGATCACGATACCGGGACGCGCGGTGTGGATCGTCACTCGAATTGAATTCCAGGCGCGCTCGATCACGATCTTGGCAACCGCTGCGAACTGGAGTTTCTTCTTCACGTAGTCGCGAATCTCCAGATCGTTGTGCAGAAACTCGGGGAGCTCCTGCGGTGACGCGTACCAGCGTGAACGCCAGTCGCGAGTCACGCCGAGTCTAAATCCAATTGGATTAACTTTTTGTCCCATAAAAATTATTTCTTCGTCGCCGCTTTCGCGGCCCTCTTCGTTTTCTTTGGCTTTTTCTCAGCCGTAATTACTGGCTTCTCGTCCGTCTTCGGTTCGGTCTTCTCTAGCTTCTCGTCTGTCAAAACGATCCGAATGTGACTCGTCCGTTTCAAAATCCGGGCGCCGCTACCGCGCGCACGGGTCTGCATTCGTTTGAAAGTGGGACCTTCCCCGACGACCGCTTCCTTTACCACCAAGCCATCGGCCTTCAGGTTGGCGTTGTTCTCGGCGTTCGCGATCGCGCTCTTGAGCGTTTGATTGACTAAGAGCGCCGCCTTCTTCGGCGTGAAGGCAAGAATATCCAGCGCCGCCGAAACCGGCAGACCCTGGATCTCTCGCGTGACTTCGCGCGCCTTGAACGGCGAAATCCGCGCATACCTGTGTATCGATCTAACTTCCATTTACTTTAAACTCACTTTTGAGGCATCGACCTGGAGCCGATCCCCCACTCTAATTTTTTCTTTCCCAGAATCCTCAATCACCGCGCCACAAATCCGTTGGCGCACGTCCACCACACGCAAGGTCGCGATTTTCTGTTCGCCGCGCATCACCCGCAACGGCATTCCGATCTTCACGCCGTGTTGTTCCCCAATGTTCGCCACGACAAAGGACCATTCGTCTTTCACGCTGAGCACGCTCGCGTCCATCAAACTCGCCTGCGGCTCCTTCTGGTCCCACCGCGGCGGGATCGATCTTCCCACCAGTTCGTTGGTTTTACGCAATTGGGTTTCGACATCCGCTCGCGCTTGCGCGTCGCCGGCCTCGGTCGTTTTCAAGTATCGCAACAGCGCTTCGTTCAAACCGAGTAACTGATCCCGCAATTCGTCGCGATCCCTTTGCACCAATCGCAAATCGCTCACCGCTGCGAGCAATCGTTGCTCGAGCTTTGCGCGATCCTTGCTCGCCGACGCGAGTCCCAACGCTTCCATTCGCGATTCCAAATCCGCGAACTTGCGCCGGAACACTTCTGCTTCAGCGTTCGATTCCGCCAGGCTCGCCGTCAAAGTCTTGAGCGATTCCTGTTGGATCGCCAATTGCTTGCGCAAATCTTCGTTCTGCGCCAGCAGCGCTTCGGCGGTCACTTTCGTCTCCGCGCTTTCAATTTTGGATTCTGTCAAAGAACTATCCTTTTGCGCTAACGCGCAAAACCCAATTGCAAATTGCAGAGGTAAAATTGCCAATTTCAGCAACCACCGCTTTCGCCAAAGCTGCCGCAATCTGCAATCTTCAATCTTCAATTTAAAATTACTTCGTGACCTTCGCCGTGTGCGAACCGTGTTTCTTAAAGATTCGCGTGGCCGAAAACTCACCGAGTTTATGTCCCACCATGTTCTCAGTAATGAAGACGGAATTAAACGTCTTTCCGTTGTGCACCAGGAACGTGTGGCCGACAAAATCCGGCGTCACCATCGAGCGCCGCGACCAAGTCTTGATCGCCTTTTTCGAGCCCGAGGAGTTCATTTTATCGATCTTCTCGAGAAGATGCGCTTCGACGAAGGGTCCTTTCTTTAGTGATCGTGCCATAAAAATCAAATTTTCTTCCTCGCCCCGCGCCGTTCTAAGATGAAGCGGTCGCTTGGTTTGCGTTTCGCGCGCGTCTTAAATCCCTTCGCCAATTGTCCCCACGGACTCACCGGATGATGACGACCGCCGCCGCCTTTGGATTTACCCTGACCGCCGCCCATCGGGTGATCGATCGGGTTCATCACCATGCCGCGCACGTGCGGCCGGCGTCCCCTCCAGCGCGTGCGACCAGCTTTTCCGCTGGCGACATTCATATGATCGACGTTTCCAACCTGGCCGATCGTCGCAAAACAACTCTCATGAATCCGACGCACTTCGCCCGATGGCATTTTCACCAGCGCGTAGCCGCCTTCAAGGTTGTTCAATGTCGCTTGTTGTCCGGCGCTTCGGGCGACCTGTCCGCCGCGGCCGGGACTGAGCTCGATGTTGTGAATGCTTGTGCCGAGTGGAATCGTGCGAAGGGGCAACGAATTGCCGAGTTCCGGTGCGACATCGTTGCCGGCTGCAACTTTCGCGCCCACCCGGAGGCCGTTTGGCGCGAGGATGTAGCTCATCTCGCCATCGGTGTACTTAATTAGAGCGATGCGCGCGGAGCGATTCGGATCGTACTCAATTCCCATGACTTCGGCAGCCACGCCGTGCTTGCGGCGTTTGAAATCGACTTTGCGATAATGCTGCTTGTGTCCACCCCCGATGTGACGCGATGTCAGCCGGCCATAATTGTTGCGGCCGCCGGTTTTCTTTTTCGGCTCGAGCAGACTGTGTTGCGGACGGAATTTGGTGATTTCCTCGAACGCAGGCGTTTGTTTGAAACGCTGGACTGGCGTGAGCGGACGATAACTTTTAAGCGCCATAACGGTTTACAAATTCCAAAT
>CAZFZG010000121.1:0-7157 GCA_964523205.1 uncultured Chthoniobacteraceae bacterium
CGCATGGCTGTGTGCGAATGCCGGAGGAACAAGCGGTCGCATTTTTCAATGCGGTCGAAGTCGGCACGCCGGTCACCGTGTTCGGGCGAACGCCGCGAACGAACGGATTCTTTGGCTTCGGCCCTCAGCCGCAAGACGGCTTCCAGTGGCCGTGGTTTCGGCGCCAGGTTGGTCCGCAATACCAAGCGCGTCCGCGGATTTACGAGTCGCACCCGATTGACCGGTAAAGATTTTGTAGGGGAAGCTGCTAGCTTCCCAACTTCAGACTTCAGACGAGACGCTAGCAGCGTCTCCTCCACCACAGAAAAACTTACGGCCGCTGGGCCGTAGATTTCTTAACGCCGGTGCTCGCGGTTTTCGGTCCTTTGGAAAGATCGACAAGGTCCGCCAGAATATTGACCGTCTCGACGCGCTCGGGATCGATCGCCGGTTCTTTGGTGTCGTCGACTGGGCCGATCGCATCGCTGTCGTCATCTGACGCGGCATCGGGCGACGCTTTGGTCGCGCCATCCTTTGCTTTAGCCTGTGCCAATTTCCCCGGATACATGATCAACTGGAGGTTGGGCTTGTCGACGGTGTCGAGCGTGAGTCGGTAAATGCTCGGTTCCTCCTCATGAAGCGCGAGCCGTTCTTTTGAACGAGTTTCTTTTCGGAGCTTTTCTTCCTGAAGTTCCTTGCGACGCGCATCTTCATTCAGAGTGATGCGGTTTTCGTCGAGCTTGTGGCGCAAGCGATCCATGTCCTCCATCACATAATGGAATTCCTGATTGTGCTGCACCCGCTCGGCCGAGCGACGCTTCAATTCTTCAATGAATAGCGGGTGGCCGTCCGACCACTTGGTGTAGCGCGCTTTGGGTACTTCGTCGTAGGGCAGCGGGTTCTTCAAGGCGCCTTCGCCGAATTCAGGAAGATCGGTCAAGGTGGGCAACACAATATCGGAAGCAACGCCGTGAAGCTGAGTTGAACCGCCGGCGACGCGATAAAACTTCTGAATGGTGAGCTTCAGCTCGCCGTCTTCATCCGATCGACTGCCGAGCAATGAGGTGAAGCGGCCGATTGGAAGGATGGTCTGGACTGTGCCTTTGCCGAAAGTGTTCTTGTCGCCGACGACCACGGCTCGCCCATAATCCTGCAGGGCCGCAGCAAAAATTTCGCTGGCCGACGCGCTTTGTCGGCTGGTCAAAACAATGAGCGGACCGGAATAGGCGATTCCCGGATCGGGATCACTCGAGATGACGATATTTCCGTTGGAACCTTTGGTCTGAACAATCGGACCCGATTTCAAAAATAGACCGGTCAGCGAGATTGCTTCTTCCAGTGAGCCGCCGCCGTTTCGGCGCAGATCGATGACCAAGCCGGCAATGTTTTCCTTCTTTAGCCGCTTGAGCAGGGCGAGCACGTCACGGGTGGTGCTCTTGGAATGCCGATCCATGTCGGCGTAAAAGGACGGAAGGGTCAACCAGCCGAGCTTCACCTGCTCGCCGGTGTCATCCTTCTTAATAATAATGTCCGCCCGAGCTTCCTGGTCTTTCAGTTTAATTTCGTCGCGCACCAGCTCGACATTCTTGCGCTGAGACGGGTCCGACGCGTTGGCTGGGATCGCGAGCAATCGGACTTTGGTGCCTTTCTTGCCGCGAATCATTTCCACAACCTTGTCGAGGCGCATGTCGCGAACGTCGACATATTCGCCGCTGCCTTGGCCAACAGCCGTGATTCGGTCGCCAACTTTCAATCGGCCGTCGGTTTGGGCGGGACCGCCCGCGACAAGGCTCTCAATCTTGGCGTAACCGTCTTCGGTTCGGAGCATCGCGCCGATACCAACCAGCGACAGGCCCATTTGAATGTTGAAATTCTTGAAATCTGCTTTGCTCAAGTATTCCGAGTGCGGGTCGTAGGTCTGAGCCAGCGCATCCAGGTAAAGCTTAACCTGTTCGTCGCGATCTTCTTCATGGACATTGCGGGCAATGCGATCGTAACGACGGCCCACCAGCTGCGGACCCGGCTCAATAGGGTGCTCGCTCAATTTTTCCTGGAGCAACTCGCTGGCAATGCGTCCCCGCCACAGTTGGTCCGCTTCGGCTTCATCCTTGGGCCAGGGTGCTTTTTCGCGACGCACTTCCACGGTGGCGTCGGCTTTGAAATCAATCGGCTGCTTGAGGAGCTCCTTGACCTTGCCAACGCGCTCATCTACGCGCTTTTGGTAGAGGTCGTAGATCTCGTAGGCTGGCTTGAGATTGCCCAACAACACATCATCGGCCAAGGCAGCGCCGTATTTTGCAGTTAACGCGTCAACGTCCTTTTGAGTAAAGAAAAGGTGGCTGAAATCGAGCAACTCAAGATAACTACGCAGGAATTTTTGGGACACATCAGCATTAAGCTGCTGATGAGTATAATGACCTTCCTCCAACAGCCGCCCGACCGATACGCAAATCTGCTCGGCATCTGACTTTGCCTGCAATGACTGCGGGGCGACACCGCCAAAAACCAGGGACGCCACCGCGACAAGAAGAGGAAGACGTAATTTCATGAAAAAAGCGCGGCCTTCATGTTCGCAGACTTCGTGCCTAAAAGCAACCTATAGACCGGGATCGACATGTAAGTTGGTGAGACAAATATACGCCCAGAACATTCAAAATCTTTCACCAATTCGCCACCTGAAACCGGCATCGGTCGAAGTCCGACCTCGCCCCAAGGGACGAGCCCGGGCCGGTAGCGGACCAGACCGGCCGTCCACGGTCACTGGCCGAAGCTGGCCGGCTCTATTAAAGTCGGCCGAAATGACTTATCAGACGTTTTGCGGCGGGATTTTCGAAACCAACTGCTATCTGGTGTCCGCGCCGGAAGGCTGGATCTTGTTCGACGCGCCGCAGGGGGCGTGCGATTGGGTGCGCTCGCGCAAGATCGACCTCAAACTGTTGCTCCTGACCCACGGCCACATCGACCACGTTCAGGATGTTGCTGCGGTAAAGCGGCAGTTTGGGTGCCAACTGGGCTGTCATCCCGTGACTGCACCGATGATCTCGGACCCGAATTTTTTTCGGAACTTCGGATTCGAGTTGGAAGTCGAACCGGCAACACCTGATTTTCTGGTGGAAGAAACGGCGTCCCGAAATTTTCTGGGCGGGGAGTTTCAGGTACTGGAAGTGCCCGGCCATTGCCCCGGCAGTCTTTGTTTTTTCTCGCGCCAGGACCAATTGCTGATTGGTGGGGACGTTCTTTTCGCCGGCGGGGTCGGCCGTTGGGACCTGCCGGGCGGCGATGTCGATCTTCTGTTCAACGGAATTCGCCAAAAGCTTTTTCCGCTTGGCGACGCCGTAACCGTCTTACCCGGTCACGGCCCGCCGACAAAAATCGGGACCGAACGCCTGACTAATCCCTTTGTCAGCGAACAGGCCGGCTAAATTAATCCCAGCGGTAGTAATCGCCGTAGCGCGCGTTCAGGCGCAATTCGATCTGATGCAATTGGTAACGCAAGCTGTCGATCTCCCGCCGCAACTGCCAGGTGTCGTAGCCCTGCCGATAACGCCAGTTGACCCGACTCACTTCAGCCGAAATCCGCTCCACTTCGCGCCGCAACCGCCAGTCGCCGCGATATCGACTCACTTCCCAGCGAACGTGTGAAAGCATCCGATTGAGACGACCGATGCGCCAGTCCAGGCCGCTTCGCCCCGGTGCGACGTAAGCGTAACGGTTGTCGTAACGATAGTCGTAGGCGAAAGCCGAAGCGCTAACCAGGCTCAGCCCCAGCCCGAGAATCAAAATCAGTTTTTTCATGTCGAACTCCTTTTGTTTGCAGAGTTCGACGACCCGGCTTCTCGCGCATTCGAGCGCGACCCGAAAAATTAATCAAGCCCGGCCAAAGTATTTTTGAATAACTCCAGACCGGCGATTCCAGCCACGACTTCACGAAGAGAGCTGATCGCTTTCGGAACATGCTGGAGGAAATGTTCGTGACCTTTGACCAGGCCAAGGAACCCGTAGGCGCCCAAGGCCTGCATCAAGCGTTGCATCGCGCAAAGCCGGAGCGTTTCGGTGAAATCAAGATCCGGCTCTCCGCCGCAGTAGTAATCAAGCAACTCGTTCCGCTCGGCCTCAGTCAAATCGACGTACGGATCGTAGAGCAAGGAGGCGAGGTCATACTGAGCAAGGCCGGGACGCATTCCCTGAAAATCGATCAAGTGGGCCTGACTGTTTCGAACCAAAATATTTTGCGATTGGAAATCACGATGCACCAATACCCGCGAGCGGTTCGCCAAATTCTCAGCGATTTCTCGTAGAGCCGGCAAGGCCGCGACGTTGCCGATCTTCGCGTTGTCGACGTCGAAATAACGGCCGAGGCAATTCTCGAAAAAGTAGTTCTGCTCCCAAAGATAGAGCGCGGCGTTGAATTCGGCCGGCAAATGCCGATGCATTTCGATGCAAACCGCTTCCGGCAACTGGTGAAGTTTTCGGACTTCATCCAAAGCAGATTCGTAAAACGCGCGTCGAACCAGCCAGGGCTCGCCTCGATAACTGAACAAATCGTTTTCGCCGAGGTCCTCCAGCCAGATAAGACCTTCGTCTGCATCATGATAATAAATTCTTGGAGCGCGGATCTCATGCGCCTCTAAAAATTGGGCGATCTCGACGTAGTGGCGGTTCTCCTCCCGCTCCAGATTGTACTTCACCAGAATGAGGGATTGCTCCGACGAGCAACCGACTCGATAGAATTTTCGGTCCGAACCGCCTTTCTCGATTGGCGCAATTCTTATTTCATCGACATTGAACCGTGGGAAATGCCGGCGGGTCTGGCGGAGAAGGGTCTCGGTTCTCATGAATCAGATGTCGATGTTGCGATGAGTGCCGGTGGCGGTTTTTCGGGCGCGCACAATACAACCAAACAGCTCGCTTTTGGAAGCAATTTGTGCACCGGGCCACAAAATTGTGTCCTCGAGAATAACGTCGGCGTCGACCCGACAGTCCCGACTGATAACCGAACAGCCGCACACTTGTGCGCTTGGATCGACAATCGCGCTCGGATGAACCCCCGCCATCCAAGCGGACCCTTTCACATAAGCGGGTCGCCAACCGCCTTGAATCGCTCGATGCACATCGAAATATTCGCCGCGCGATCCTAGATTGAACCATTGACCCTGATCCAGCACCAGACCGCCGATCTTGCCGCCCTGACTAATCCAATCCCGCACGATCGGAATGAAAGAGATCTTCTGCTTCGCGGGAATTCGGGCGAAAATCGAGGGATTCCAGACGGCGATATTTGCGAAATCGAATTCGCCCGGGACGCCGTAGCGGTTTGAAATGTCGACGATACGACTGTTACGCAACGCGATCTCCGATCCCAAGCGGGTCTTACGGAGCGCGAGAGTAACATCGTTGCCCCGCTCGAGATGTTCCGCAATCAGCGGCTGCAGGGGAACATCCGTCAAAACATCTCCGCTATATGTAATGAACGGTTCGCTGCCCAGTTCGGATTCGATGTTCTTGATACCGCCCCCGGTCTCGAGCAGCACTGGTTCGTTAATGAACCTGAGTGCGGCTCCCGCGTACCGATTTTCGGGAAACGCATTGGCAAAAGTTTCCGGAAGCCGATGAGTGTTGATGAAGAATTTCTCGACGCCGATGTCGATTAAGTGGTCAAGGGCAAAGGTGATGAGAGGCTTCTGGAAAATCGGGACAAGCGGTTTCGGCAATTCGTCCGTTAATGGGCGCAGTCTGGTTCCGAGTCCGGCTCCAAGGACGAATGCTTGTTTGATTTGACCCATGGCGCTAAAAATCGGGCATGCCTGAAGAAACCGTCTGGCGCGGGAACGTTTCGCAATGGAAAAACTTCGGGTTTTTCCTCGTCCAAATTTTGGTCGCACTGGCAATCGTCTTCATCGTCATCGCCTTGGGACGCAGTTCATCGCCGGAAATCCGAAAGTTCAGTCCCTCCATCTTGGTTCTTTTGGCAGTCCCAATCTTTATCGCCGGCAAACGTTATCTCCAAACGAAATGCACGGTCTACGAAGTCACCAGCGAGCGGCTAAAAACCACCGAAGGAATTTTGAGCAAAGTGACCGACACCCTCGAGTTTTATCGCGTTAAGGATATTGAGCGGCGGCAACCATTTCTCTACCGGCTCTGTGGGATCGAGAACGTCCAGCTCAATACTTCGGACACGTCATCGCCCCTGGTAATCATCGAAGCGGTTCCGCAGCACGCTGGTCTGGCCGACCTGATCCGGAATCACGTCGAAGCCATTCGGCAGAAAAAAGGGGTTCGGGAAATCGACGTCGAATAACTTCTCGGCTTAATCGGTGCCAGGCTCCAGCTCCTCCAAAGTCCGGGTCAGGTCATTTAATGCCCGAAGGCACGCGCCTTTGTGTTTGTCGATCCACCTTTCCGAAATCTGTTTTAGCGGCGCGGGATTCAAATAGTGGAGCTTTTCGCGTCCGCGCCAGAGCGGAACGATTAACTGCGCGTTGATGAGGATGGCGAGATGTTTGGTGATTCCCTGGCGGGTCAGGTCAAGGTGCCGGCAAAGCTGGTTTAGGGTTTGGCCGTTGTTTTGGTGGAGGTGATCGAGCAGGGCGCGTCGGCTGGGATCGGCCAAGGCTTTGAAGACGTCATTCACAAATATGCAACCAAATGGTTGCATATTTCTGTCCCCAGGCAAATTGAGCCTCGGTAATGCGAAAAGCGTGCGTGCAGGACCGCCGCTCGAGGAAACCCGATCAGGTCTTCTTCAGGTAAAGGGTCCGCGTCCCGAAATCGATGATCCCGTGGTGGCGATTGAGAATCTCGGCGCCAAGCAAGCCAACGGCCGGCGGGGAGAGCTGCATTGCTTCGTGCAGAATACCCCCCAAATCGACCACCCCGACTTCCTTGCCGACGATGTCGAAGGTACCGACCGATAATTTTCGGATCCGTGCGATATCAAGCCCCTCTTCCTTGAGATTGATCGCGGCCGAGGCCAGCCGGGTTTGCTCGGTTGGAATGTGAAGCTGCCTGACGAACGGCTTATGCAAGAGAGTGGCGAATGCGCCGGTATCCACCATCAATCGCCCTTGCGAGCCGTTTACCAAACTGTTGACATACAAATTGAAACCCTCAGTCACAAAGATCGGCACCTTTTGGAATCCACGGAAGTCAAGACCTGGCACCGCCGCCGGCACGTC
>CAZFZG010000122.1:0-7138 GCA_964523205.1 uncultured Chthoniobacteraceae bacterium
AATCGCATTCCGGCGGAGGTGCCGGCGCGACTTGTTTCATTTCCTTTCCGCTTGGCAGTGGTTCTGGACCACCAAAAGCAGTCAAGGCGAGCGCCACACAGGCGCAAAAGATAGTTGTTAGGCAAGTTAGCTGTTTCATAACCGCTCCTTTTCGCCAAAAACGAAAGAGGGGTCAAGAACTTTTTACATGGCCCGGCCAAGGGCCGCCGAACTGTGATTATTATTAAAATTTATAATTCAGCGCCGAGCGGATAATGTTGCCTTCCCAGCCGGGATCCGGCGAGAACGGCTCTAAGAGCCTCGGCCTCAGTGTTGCCTGTCCTTTAGAAGCTAACGTCTATGACCGCAATCGTCGTAAATTCTCCTTGAAACGCTCAAGTAATTGGAGCGAGTAGGTCTTGGTCGCATGCTTAAGCGCGGTGAAAGATTTTTCGCGCGAACGCGGAGCCGTGCTTTCGCGCCCGTAGACATCGCATCGCTTGTATTTTTCCGGATAACGTTCGGCTTGCTTATGGCCTGGCATGTTTGGACGTTCTTCACTGCCCACCGGCTTGGCGGCTACTTCCTTGAGCCGCATTTGTTGTTCAAATACTACGGGTTCGGGTGGGTGAACCCCTGGCCGGGCGAGGGACTGTTCATTCATAAGATCGCGATGACCGTTTTCGCCTTGTTCATCGCCGCCGGCTTTATGTATCGGGCCAGCGCGGCATTATTTCTTCTCAGCTACCTCTACTTTTTCCTTCTTGATGAAGCGAGGTATCAAAACCACGAGTACCTGATTTGCCTTTTCAGCTTTCTTCTAATTTTCATTCCCGCACATGGCGCTCTGTCGGTGGACGCAATTATTCGTCGTGAATTGCGCACCCAAACTGTGGAGGTCTGGACGCTGTGGGTGTTGCGGGGACAAATGGCCCTGGTGTATTTTTATGGCGGGATCGCCAAGATCAATCCCGACTGGCTGCGGGGCGAGCCGATGCGTTGGGTGATGGCTCATCATCTGGATTACCCGATTATCGGAGAATTTTTCACGCAAGAATGGGCGGTTTACACGATGAGTTATGGCGCGCTGTTTCTCGATCTTTTCGTCGTGCCGCTTCTCCTCTGGCGGCGGACCAGGATTGCCGCGTTCTGTCTGGCCGCGCTCTTCCATTTGATGAATGCCCGCCTCTTTTCCATCGATGTGTTTCCGTGGCTCGCAATCGCCGCCACTACCTTGTTTCTCTCACCGGATTGGCCGCGACGCCTCGTTTCACTCTTCCACCGTGGTGCCGCTTCCAGCAGGCCACCCGTAGAGATTGCAACCCAGCGAAACCAGAACGTGATTCTTGCTCTGGTGATGACGTATCTAGCAATCCAATTTCTTATTCCACTTCATCCTTTCCTTTTGTCGAGTGGACGCCAATGGGCATTTATGCAGCACCGGTTTTGCTGGCGCATGATGCTACAAAGGCAATCGATCCGGGGATATTTTTATGTCACCGACCCTAACAGCGACAGGACAAATCGGGTTGCTCCGTCCGATTTTCTGACGCCAACGCAAATGGTACGAATCTACTGGCAGCCGGACACGGTCCTTCAATGTGCCCATTATTTGGCGAGAACGATGCCGCGGATGGGCTCGAAACCGCTTACAGTCGAGGCGCGAATCTTCGTTTCCGTGAACGGCAGGCGACCCGAACTTTTTGTCAATCCAAAGGTCGATCTCGCGGCGGAATCGCGGGGCCTGTTTCCGCCTGGCTGGGTCCTACCGACCTACCAGCCATTACCGCCACCTGGCAGGGATTTTTCCGAAGACCTTTTTGGGACAGCGATTGAATCAAACAATTAATCGAGACGCTTCAGCTCAAACCGAAACGGACATCACAGATAACCGATTCGCCGGAGCTGTCGAAGCCCGAGTTGCCCCGAACTGAAAATAGCGAAGCACCTACATAAAACCACCGAGACCGGCAAACCAATCTCGGTGGTGGATAATTTTTAGAACTTATAGTTCAAAGCCGCTCGGAAAATGTTCCCCATCGGTCCAGGGGCTCTGAATTCGTGCCTGTCACCGGGTACGCCAAAAAACGTATCTACCGCGCTAAAGCTTTGGTCGTCCAGTTGGTAGCGCAGATATTCGGCTCTGATTGTCCAGTGGCAGCCGAACATGTACTCGATGCCTCCGCCACCGGTCCAACCCCAATTAAATTCCGTTTTACCAGCATCGATCCGTTCATCACCGCATGCACCAGTGTCGCAATCATCGATGACGCGAGTTTCTAAATTCACACCGATGCCGCCACCGGTGCCGTAAAACAACCAGTGGCCCCAAGCGAAGCCGAGACGACCCCGGATCGTTGTGTAGAAATCACTGTCCGTCTTACCGAAGGTATCGCCACCCGGCGAGCCTGGTTCAGTGCCACGGCCGTCGATGTTCATATAGCCGAGATCGGCTTCAACACCGAGCACGAGCCAATTCCATTGATAGTTGTAACCGATCTGACCGCCGGCAATGACACCTGATTCGTCGTAACCCCATGGCTTATCGAAATCAGGAGGCAAAAACCCGACATTGTAATCATGGTCGACGTCTTCACTGTGTCCCCATTGACCGCCAACGTTGATACCGAGATAAAAACCGGTCCAGTTGCACTCCGGCGGAGGTGCCGGTGCAACTTGTTTCATTTCCTTTCCGCTCGGGAGGGGCTCAGGACCGCCGAACGCGTTGAGCGCCAGTGCGACGCAGGCACAAACGATAGCTGTTAGGCAAGTAAGCTTCTTCACGGGCCGCTTTTCTCCAAAAACCCGGGGGCGGTCAAGCGTTTTTCTCAGCGGGCATCTGATTGGAGCCAAGAAGGTTTGCCCGGCCAATTTATACGGGAGGACTCGGCACGCGCTAGTCCGATACTGCGGAGTAAAAAACAACCACCGAGGCCGAAAGACTTCGACCTCGGTGGCGTGACTTCCAGAATTGGCCTAACGACGATTAGAACTTAAAATTAAAACCGGCGCGAACAATCTCGCCCGACGTGTCGAAGTTGTAGCGGACGAAGAAGGGCGGACCCTGCGGAACGCCGCCAACTAGCTGGTTCTGAGTTCGGCTCTGATCGCCCAGATCGTAGTGGAGATACTCGGCCCTCACCGTCCAGTGATTCGTAAGCGCGTACTCAATGCCGCCGCCCGCCGCCCAGCCGGTGTTGGTTTCAGTGAAATCAACCGGATAGGTGACGCCATTGTTGAAATTGGTGTTCGCAGAATAATCGACATTGCCATAGGCCAAGCCGCCCGTGCCGTAAATCAAGAGCCGGCAAACCGGTGCGAAACCGATGCGGCCGCGGACTGTTCCCAACCACTGCATGCGCTCATGGGCAAAGAGGAATGTGCCTGGACCATTGCCCACGCCAGTAATATCCGGGAAATTGAACCGAAAGTCGTCTCCTTCAATGTCCGATCCCTGGAAATCGGTCTCTAAGCCGAGCACGAGCCAGTTCCATTGGTAGTTGTAGCCTATCTGCCCGCCGCCAATGAACCCGCCTGGATCCGGATGCAGAGTCGTCGGCTCCAGATCAACGAACGTCGCTGCGTTAGGAAGCGGCTCAAAATCGGTATCGGCGTGACCCCAGCCGTAGCCAGCATTGCCGCCGATGTAGAAGCCCGTCCATGTGAAATCACATGTTGGTTGCACGGGCGCGACCTGCTTCATCTCTTTCCCACTGTACGTTCCCGGTCCCGCAAACGCGCTGGTCAGCGCGCCGCAGGTGAAAACGACACCCATTAAACGAATTAGCTGTTTCATGCAGGTTACGTCCAGCAAGATCAACGCCAGGTCAACAATTTTTGAAGCCCCGCGGGTAGGGTTTTGACCTACCCCTTCTACTATCGCTAGCGCTCGAAACCTCCGTTGCCTTCTTCCAGGTAAAGTGTCGATCCCACCCGCGAGCTCCTCAAGTGCTGCCGCCAGATTCCGCCCGGAAATTTCTTGGTCGCTTCAATCGTCTGCGTTTCCGGCTTCAAGTTCGCAGAATTTTTCATCGCTTCCGCGAGGACGCGACCGTCCAGCGCTGCAGAAGGTTTGATTCCGAGAATTGCTAAAATCGTCGGGGTCAGATCGACATTCCCGCTTGGCAGGTCGCTCGTTAGGCCGTTTTGGAAATCGGGCCCGGCTGCAATCAGCAGGTTGTGCATATCGAACTTGGTCAGCGTCGCGTGTGTCCCCTTGCCCGCCGCGCGTTGCCAGTCGGCGTCAATCATTCCCGGAACGCCGAACTGATTCTTATCTCCGGTCCCACGAAATGACATCACCACGTCTGCGGCGTGCTCGTTATCGACCATCACTTTGTCGAGCGTGAACGTTCCTTCCATTGCTTGACGCGTGAAAATGACTCCCGCGAAATCGGTTTGTTGAAGAAACTCCACCAGCCGTCGGGTAGTCGCGGCATCGTGCCCAATCACATAAAACAGAACCGTTCCACCGTTACCGACCATCATTATCTGCCCCGGCTTCGGTTCACTCGCGAACTCGGTCACGGCATCAAATCCCGCTTTCCTCAAAATCGTCGGAACATCAATCTCGCGCGCGATAGTGGAAAAGCCGTGGTCGGACACGACAAAAATGTCCGTGGTCGATGTTGTCCGGCCGCCGCCGGATTTGTCCAGCGCTGCGAGAACGCGTGCGAGGTTGTCGTCACTCGATTTGATAGCGGCCAGCGCCGCCGGTGCGCCGGGAGCGGTTTTGTGTTCGGTATCGTCGGGCTCGCTCAACCAAAGCAGTGAAAATATGGGAACGCGGTCGGCCCACAGAAAATCGGTCAACGCTTTCGTTGTCCAGGCGTCACGATCCGCGGGTTGTGCAGCCGGCGGAAACGCTCCAAGTGTCTTCACCAGCGGACTGATCGCGCCCGGCGAAAGCGCGTCACCGGCGAAAATATTCTGTCCATGACGCGAGTCGAGATGCCGATCCAACAACAGCCCGACCGTTTTCGCAGTTGCGATTGCAGTTCGTTGTCCTCGTCCATGAAGCAACTCGGCGATTGTCGGCGCAGCGACGTATTGGTTGGCTGAAAGCTCGTCACCTTTACGAACCACTCGCGTGTTTTCGACGTCGACCGATTTTTTCGCATCAATGTTTGGCAAATAGTCGCGGTTCGCCAAGATGCCGCTGCGGTCCGGGTAGACACCGGTGTTAATCGCAGTTCCGTTGACGATCGTCGCGCTCGGATAAGCCGAATGATGATTTCGAAAGGTAACTCCGGCTTGCGCGAGCTTCCAAAGCGTCGGCGTGTTTTGCTCGCTCACGAAATCCGGACGCATTCCGTCCCAAACCACAACCACCACATGTTTGTCCGGCGGAGCTGGGGCGGCGACAATCAGAGCCAACCTGAAAAACAGCGCGACGGACGTGAAAATGAATCGCGTCCAGCGGTCTCGCATTTCGCCAGCATAATTGAATTCAACCAGCGCGCGATTGAACTTTCGGTACAACTCCGTGTCTTACCGACAATGAATTTCTTCGCCTTGACTGTTCTGGTTGTACCGTTGGTGAGCGTTTCCGCCGAGTCGCTGATTCCGAGCGCTGAAGGAACAACGTGGAATTACGAGCTCATTCAGGAGAAGCCGAGTGACAGCCTCGATTTAACCGAGCCGAACCAGCGGCAACGGCTCGACGTCAGGTATCGGCTTGGCGGAACCGAAAAGATCGACAGCCAAGAGTTGCATCGCCTGGAAATTTACCGCGGCGAAGTGCTTGAAAGCGTTGACCTCATCGCTGTCGAAGAACACGGGATCACCTGTCCGGCGCGCACAGATGCCAACGGCGCAGTCGTCAAATTGACCCCGCCCCAAACGATGCTGGCGACTCCGCTAACAAAGGGCACGCGCTGGAGATTCGACGGCATGATCGGCGAAACGAAAGTGAACCAGAATTATGAGATCGCGGGCGAAGAAGATGTTGATGTCCCGGCCGGAAAATTTCACGCCTGGCGGATTCATTGCGACCAAATCTCACCGGCGCCGGCGACCATCGATCGCTGGTTCGTTCCGGGCACAGGGTTCGTGAAAGTAGCAACTGTAGTAAAAGGCGCATCGGGCATAGCGGCACAGAAAACCTGGCTGAAGCTCAAGGAGCTGCCCACGGTCCCGCCCCAGAAAAGCACTCCTGCTCCGTCCCAGAAACTTTCGGCCGTCGTCTCGAACCAACCGAAGGGTGAATTCAAAACCCAGTTCAAAAAAGACACGGCGACAATTTACGTTCGCTGGCACGGACGCGGCCTCAGCGAGCATGCTACGATTCGCGCGGTTTTTATTGCTGAAAACGTGGTCGACGTTTCGGCCGACTCTCAAATCGACCAAATGGAAACGACGGCGCCAACCGCGAATTCAGGTGGTTCTTTTGAACTGTCGCGGCCGGAAGGCGGATGGGGGCCGGGGAATTATCGCCTCGAATTCTTTCTCAACGACGAGCTTGTCCAGACAGTGAAATTCAAGATCTCGAAATAGGGGCGACTATCCCGCATTTTTCTGAATCCAAGCGACTCGCTGAGCCCATCTCAATGGCAAGAGTACTATCTATGAAGACCATCACCTTCACATTACTGGCCATCGCGCTCTTGTCGGCTTCCGGCTGCCGATGGGCCGGCATTCGCGGTAACGGCCACATCACAACCGAGCAGCGCAATATTAACACCTTCTCTGAACTTCAGGCCGACGGTGGATTTAAGATTGAATGGCGGGACGGGGCACCGTCACTGAGCATTACGACAGACGAAAACCTGTTTCCGTACATTGAGAGCCAAAACGCTGATAATCGGCTGGTCCTGCACTCACGTAAAAATCTGTGGCCTACGCATGGCATCAAGGTTGTGGTTTCCAGTCCCGCGCGATTGGCAGCGAAGTTGCAGGGAGCCGCCGACCTGACGATGAACGCGCTTTCTGGATCGAGGTTAGCCCTGCAATCGAGCGGCGCAGCAGATATCAAACTCGACGGTGCAGTCGACGAATTACTTGCCGACATGACGGGCGCAACGGAGCTGCGAGCAAAAGATCTTCAGGCAAAAACGGTGCAAATCTCCGCGACAGGCGCAGCGGACGTCACGATTTCAGTGAGCGAAACGCTGCGCGTTTCGGTAACCGGCGCAGGCGATGTGAAATATTATGGCAATCC
>CAZFZG010000123.1:0-7113 GCA_964523205.1 uncultured Chthoniobacteraceae bacterium
GGCTCGCTGAAGCTCGATCAGGTCTGGGATCCGCTGCGCGGCAATCCGCGCTTCGACAAATTCGTCGCTTCGCTCGCGCCGAAGATGTAATGTTTCCTTAGATCGACATTTTCCCCTGCGCGAAATAATTTCGACGCACCCAAAGGTTCAATCGGTGTCGCTGGCCTGCTCGACATGTGATCCGTGGTTTTCGGTCTGAGATTTGTCGGTTTTTATCGCTTCAACCTCAGTGGTTGATTCCTGGTCCGGTTTGTTCCGCCGCCCGGTTTTTGACAAAGCGATAATTTCCCGAAAGATCTCCGCGATACGCTCCGTTTCGCCGGTCGAGTCGCCCATCAACATGCAGACGTCGCCGAATCGAATTTTTGTCTATTGCTGTTTTCCCTCGGTCTCTTGGAGTCCGTGCGGCTCGCACCCGCGTTGTGTCGTGAGGTAAACCGCGAAACTGCCGAGCCAATGTCCCCCTTCATAATGCTCGCCGGTCACGGCTGCCAATCCGGCGTGACGATGCGCATCTGCCGCGGCCTCTAAAGCGACGTGGCGCGGATCATTTTCCGGCAACGCGGATACAATTCCTTCCAACATCCACGCGCGACTCAAATTCAATCCGTCAAGATGCGCCAGCTTCGGGTCGCTCGGATCAGGCGAGACTGCGACCTTCAACCAATCGGCGTTCTCACTTCCTTCTCGGCCGACCGGGATCTGTGGCATGAATTGTTTCAACCAGTTTGCGAATTCCTTTTGCGGCAGGACGCGGCGCATCACGTCCGCTTCGCCAAGACAGGGCGAAAGAAAATCTTCGCCAGACGGTTCGTAATTTAGCGGGCAGTTCTTGTCCGCCAGGAAAAATTTCTTAGCGGAATCGCGGACCAACTTCGCGAACGCATCGTTCTTTACCGTTCGCGCGTAATCGAACATCAGTCCAAGCCCGAACGCGGTCTGATCGTGCTCACCGATCCGCACCGGATGGGAAAGTTTCGGTAACCAATTCATGAGTCGCTCAACCGCCGCGTCCTCGAGCGGCTTCAAGTTCGCCGACCATTCCCTGGCCTCGGGATCGTCCCACTCGCGCAATTCGGCGCAAAGTTGGAGCAGCCAGGACAATCCATACGGCCTTTCGAAGCTTGAGCGGCCTTCGCCTTTAACATAAGCGGCTTCCTGCTTTAAATTTTCCGGGCTCAGGCTTTGCTTCAGCGCTTCACGCGCCTCCTTGGCAAATGATGCGTCGGGAAAAGTTCGCAGCAACCGCACAAGCAACCAATGTCCGTGAACCGATGAATGCCAATCGTAACAACCGCAAAACGCCGGCGTCAGTTTTCGGGGCGGCGCGACATCGGCATCGCTGTTGAGCACGTGCGAAATCTTGTTCGGATATTCTTTGTGCACGCAGGCGAGCGCGAGCCTGGCAAAACGCTCCGCCGCCTTCGCGTCGAATGTCGATGTTTCGTCTTCCGTCGAGAAGGAAAGAGTCGGCAACAAACTGAAAACCAAAACGAGGAATTTCTTCATTGGGCGTTCGATGTTGGACGTTGAGGGTTGGGCGTTTTCTGATACATCACAAGTCTCTATGCGTTCTATTCACTGCTTCACCTCTTGCGTTTTTCTTCTCAGCGCGCAAATCACCGCCGTGTCCGCCACCGCCCCAACCAACAATCCGCTCATGACCGAGAGCGCGTTGCCGTTCCATTATCCGCCCTTCGACAAGATCAAAGACGACGATTTCAAACCGGCGATTGAAGCCGGCATGCGTGAACAGCTCAAGGAGATCGAGCCGATCGCGAACAGTTCGGAAAAGCCGGCGTTCGACAACACCGTGGTCACGCTTGAGCGCACCGGCCGTTTGCTCGACCGCGCGGAGACAACCTTTTCGAACCTCAATTCGTGCAACACCAATCCTGCGATCCAAAAGATCGAGACCGAAATGGCGCCGAAACTGGCCGCCCATCGCGACGCGATCCATCTCAACGGCAAACTGTTCGCGCGGATCAAAGAGGTTTACGACAATCGCGACAAACTCGGGCTCGATCCGGAATCGGCTTATCTGGTCGAGCGTTATTACAAGGATTTCGTCCGCGCCGGGGCCCAGCTTTCCGATTCGGACAAGGAAAAGTTGAAAAAGATCAATGCCGAACTCGCGACATTGCAGACGCAGTTCGAACAAGACGTTTTGAAGGAAAAGAATGCGTCCTCGGTTGTGGTCGACAAGAAGGAGGACTTGGCCGGACTTTCCGACAGCCAGATGGCGACCGTGACGAACGCCGCGAAAGCCGAGCACAAGGAAGGCAAGTTCGTTATTCAAATGCAGAATACGACTGGCCAACCGATCCTCAGCTCGTTGCAAAATCGACCGCTGCGCGAACGGATCATGCGGAAGTCGCTCGCGCGCGGCAGTCACGGCGGCGAATTCGACACCCGCGCGGTTGTCTTGCGCACCGCGCAGCTTCGCGCCGAAAAAGCGAAGCTGCTCGGCTACGACAATTGGGCCGCGTATCAGCTCGAAGATCAAACCGCGAAAAATGTTTCCACCGTGAACAAGCTTTTGGGCGATCTGGCGCCGCCGGCGGTGACGAACGCGAAGCGTGAAGCGGCCGAACAGCAGAAGATTGTCGATCAAGAGAAAGGCGGATTCCAGATCAGCGCCGCAGATTGGGATTTTTATTCCGAAAAAGTCCGCAAAGCGAAATACGATTTCGATGAATCGCAGCTCCGTCCGTATTACGAATTGAACCACGTTCTGCTCGACGGCGTTTTCTTCGCCGCCAACAAACTTTACGGACTCACTTTCAAGGAACGCCACGATCTTCCGGTGTATCAACCCGACGTCCGCGTGTTCGACGTGTTTGATAAAGACGGCAAGCAGCTCGCGATTTTTATTGGCGATTATTATGCCCGGCCATCAAAACGCGGCGGCGCCTGGATGAACGCTTACGTGCACCAAAGCGGACTGTTTGGGGACAAGCCGGTAGTTGCGAACCATCTCAACATTCCGAAACCGCCGGCGGGCGAACCGACATTGCTAACGCATGACGAGGTCCGCACCGCCTTCCACGAATTCGGTCACGCGCTCCACGGAATGTTTTCCAGCGTGAAATATCCGCGGTTCAGTGGCACCAGTGTGCCGCGTGATTTCGTCGAGTACCCATCACAGGTAAACGAGATGTGGATGGATTGGCCGGAAGTCCTGAAAAATTACGCGAAACATTATCAGACCGGCGAGCCGATGCCGCAGGAGTTGCTCGATAAAGTCGAGGCGGCGGAAAAATTCAATCAGGGATTCAAGACAACCGAATACCTCGCCGCGTCGCTGCTCGATCAATCGTGGCACCAGCTTGATCCCTCGCAAATTCCGACTGACGCGATCGCTTTCGAAAAACAATCTTTGGAGAAGGCCGGCGTCGATTATCCGCCGGTGCCGACGCGTTATCGCAGCTTCTATTTTTCGCACGCCTTCGCGGGCGGATATTCTGCTGGTTACTATTCCTATCTCTGGAGCGAAGTGCTCGACGCTGACAGCGTGGAATGGATGAAGGAGCACGGCGGTTTGAAACGCGAAAATGGCGACCACTTCCGCGAAACGTTGCTTTCGCGCGGTGGATCGGCCGATGCGCTCAGCTTGTTCAAAAATTTCACCGGCCGCGATCCCTACATCGAACCGTTATTGAAACGCCGAGGCTTGGATCAGCAACCGGGCGTCGACGACAGCAAGTCGCAGAAGCCGAGCGGCTAGCGCGAGTTGAGGCATTGAGCTGTTGAGACCGTTCCTGCTTCAGTTTCTTAATTTCTACTTTCTAGTCGGCTCGAGATAACTATTTTCTCGCGCATGAAATGCGGACTGATACGAATTTTGTTCGCGCTAGTCATCGCGCCGCTCAGTGCTTTCTCGAGCAACAGCGTGGTAAACATGTCGCATTATGATCTGATGCGACCCGACTTCGTCGCGATGAAAAGCGAAGGCGTGCTGGGAATTATTCATGAAGCGACCTTTCCGCGTTACGAGCGCGATTGGCGTTACCGCGAACGACAACTGGCGGCGCTTAACGCCGGTTTGTTGTGGGGCGCGTACCATTTTGCAGACGGTACCGATCCTATTCGGCAGGCCGACCATTTCCTCGGTATGGTCGCGGCATCTCATCCCGTTGTTGCGAAAAATGATCCGGAAAGTCCGCGGCCAGGCGTGCTGCTCGTGCTGGATTTTGAAAAGAATCACTACCACGGCGGGAACATGAGCGCTGGGCAAGCGGTCGCGTTCGTGCAGCGGATCAAAGAGCGCACCGGAAAATATCCCGGCATTTACGGCAGCGAGGGGCGACTCCGACAAACGTTTTCGGGTAGTCTCACTTCCGCGCAGCGTGCGATTCTTTCCAATTGTTGGCTCTGGGTTGCAAACTATCATGCGCAACCACGCGGCATTTCGCCGTGGGGCCAGTGGCACATGTGGCAATACACCGGCGACGGAAAGTGTGGCCTCCGTCCACGGAGCGCGTTTCCGATCGGCGTCGGCAACATGCGCAAAGCCGAGCGTAACATTTTCAACGGCAACAACGTCGCACTCCAGGCTTTCTGGAAAGAGCGCGCCTGGTTTCCAGGCGGCTAGGTCAAAACGGAAATCACAGGTCAGAGATCAGCACTCTGCCTTTCTGAGATCTGACTTGTGACCGCTGACCTCCGCTTCTCGGGGCACGGGTGGTGCTGTTTTGAGCACGAGGTCGAGCCGTGCCTATTCCAAACATCATCCCGATTGCCGAAGGAAAACCTGCGCATAAAACGCGCGGAGATCCACCTTCTCGCGATTCGTTTCTCCGCAATCACTTGTTGGCCGACATCGGGCCGGTGGCTTACACCGAAATAGCAGCGGCGATTGAGCCGATTCGGTATCGGCCGAGTGAAATCATCTTCGAAGAAAACGAGCCGGGCGATTCGCTCTATCTGATTGCGGAGGGTTCCGTAAAAATTTCAAAAAAAGGCCGCGCCGGCCAGCAGGAAACACTCGCCTACTTGATGGCTGAAGACTTTTTTGGCGAAATGGCGTTGATCGACACCGGCAAGCGCTCGGCCCAGGCCGCCGCGGTTGAGGACGTTCTGGTCGGACGGCTTGATCGCCAGGGCTGGAATTTATTGCTGCGAGTCGCCCCCAATCAGGTGATGAGCAATTTCACCAAGACCGTCACCGCCCGGCTTCGCCAGAACAACCAGCACTTCATCAACGAAATGATGCGCAACGAACGGCTTTCGCTCATCGGCACGACGATCAGTTCAGTTGTTCACGACATGAATAATCCCATTTCCTGCATTTTGGGAGCCTGCCACGTCATTAGCGGAACGAATCACGACGAGACCACCACCAAAATGGCGGCCTTGATCAAAGATGCGGTGGACAGCATGTGGGCGATGACCAACGAATTGATCGATTTCTCCCGCGGCTCCACCCAGCTCAAGCTCGAATCGATCAAAGTCGGCGAGCTCATTCACAAGCTGAACCAGGATTTCGCGAAGTGCCGGCCGATTGTCGATGTTCGGGTCGAAGTTCTTTATGACGGTCAAATCAGCGTTGATGGCCACCGAATCACTCGCGTATTTGCCAATCTGATTAAGAACGCGCGCGAAGCGATGGCCAAGACTGACGAAAAAGTCCTGCGCTTCGTCGTTAAACGAATGGCCTCCAAATTGCGTTTCGAGATCAACGACACCGGCTGCGGAATCCCAGCGCAATTATTGCCGCGAATCTTCGAACCATTCGTTAGTCACAGCAAAGCCAACGGCACAGGCCTCGGCCTGGCGATCAGCAAATCGGTCGTCGAAGCACATCGCGGTTCAATTTCGGTGACGAGCAGCGAAAGCGGCACAACGTTCACCATCGACCTGCCCCTCGAGCAGGATTGAGCATGAGCGGAAATTCCCTGAGCGTCATCTTTCATGGGGTCCGCGGTTCCACGCCGGCGTCCGGAAACGCCACCGCGCGCTATGGCGGCAACACTTCTTGCGTCGAAATCCGAACTCATGATCAGATTCTAATCCTGGATGCCGGAACGGGAATCCGCGGGCTTGGCGACAACCTGATCGCTGCATTCGGAACGCGGCCCATTAAGGCTTCGCTTCTGATATCACACACCCATTGGGACCACATTCAGGGTCTGCCATTTTTTGCACCGGCCTACTCACCCGAAAACACTATCAGTCTACTCGCAGCCAAAGGTGACCGGGAGAAAGTGGACCGAGGATTAAGAAATCAAATGGATGCGATCCATTTCCCTGTCGGTCTCGAGCATCTGAGCGGCCTTCGCCCGGTCGAAGAGTTCGCCTCTGACGATGTTATTTTGGGAGATTTTCGGATCCGCGTTGCGGCCTTGAATCATCCCGGTGGATGCGCGGGATTTCGCATCGATGCCAACGAGAGTTCGGTCGCATATTTCCCCGACCACGAGCCAGGTGAAGAAAATTTAAAGCTGATGGAATTCGCACGAGGCGTCGACCTTCTGATTTTGGACACCCAATACACCGAGTCCGAGTACATAGCTCACCGCGGATGGGGGCATGGATGTCTCTCCGCTAGCGTACAGTTTGCGATCGGCGCGAACGCGCGCGAGCTGGCGTTTTTCCATCACGATCCATCGCACAATGATTATCAGATCGATCAAATGATTGAGCGCGGGCGGGCATTGGCCGGCCCAACCGGATTGATTGTGAACGCGGCATCCGAAAATCGAAACACGATCTTGTTCGAAGACGCGACATCGAAACGCCCGGCCCCGTCGATGTTGCTCCCCTCGGTTACGACTGCAGGATTACCAGCTGAAAAAATTGTATTCGCCGTCGAAGCCCTTCAGCCCGGCTAACCGGCCGAGTAATTGTCCCCCTGGCGAGAGAGCCAAGTTGAGCGTGAGCTGTCTCGCTGACCAGTGAACAGAAATTTTGCTCCCCGGCTATGCGCTCCATCCGAAAGAGGGAATTCAAGTCCTTCCCGAGCGCGCGCAGCTCTCCGGTAGCCGCTGTTGTACCGAAGCGCAATTGACGGTGCGCGAGGCGAACGAAATGGTGACTTCTGATTTGTAGACGCGCGCGCTTGAGCGCAACGCATGATCTGTTACTTTCCTTTTCGCGTAAGAATCACAAAAT
>CAZFZG010000124.1:0-7094 GCA_964523205.1 uncultured Chthoniobacteraceae bacterium
ACGCCGAGATAATAAATTTCCCCCGGAATAACGCGATGCAACGGGAGCGTGTCCCGCACATCCTGTAAGTCGGTGAACTTGGAAACTTTTCCGTCCGAGTCGCAGGTGATATCGACGATGGTCCCATATCGATCCGGCGGCGTGGTGAGGCGATGGATCGGCATTATTGGAAACAACTGGCCGAGCGCCCAATGATCGAGGAGCGATTGGAACACGGAAAAATTGCAGATGTATTGGTCGGCCAGCGAAGTTTCGAGCTCCTTGACTTCATCCGGCACGTAACGAAGACCGCGGTGCATATTGACAATCTGCTGAGCCAACTGCCAGTAGACGGTGTCGATCTTCGCCTTCGATTCGAGATCGAGCAGACCGAGGTTAAATGTTTCCTGGGATTCCTCCTTGATTTGCTGAATGTCGTGCAAGCTCTCGATGCGATTGCCCCGCTTGAGCCGTTGTTTCACATCGAGAATGTCGCCGACGAGTTTGTGATCCTTCTCGCTCGCTTCGACGCGCACCTTCGGCACCGTTTTTTCAATGGAGCTGAACGCTTCCATTACCAGCACGGAATGATGCGCGACCACAGCACGGCCGCCTTCGTTCACGATCGCCGGATGTGGGACGCCTTCCGAATCGCACACGTCCATGATGTTCCAGACGACGTCGTTGGCGTATTCCTGGAGCGAATAATTCGCCGAGCTATCGAAATCGCTGCTTGAGCCATCGTAATCAACTCCGAGCCCGCCGCCAACGTCGAGATACCCGAGCTGGTGGCCGAGCTTGAACATTTTGGCGTAATAGCGAGCGGCTTCACGAACGGCGCGTTTGATGGTGGAAATGTCCGGCACCTGCGAGCCGACATGGAAGTGGATTAGCTTGAGTGCGTGGGCGATTCCGGCGGCTTTCAACATCTCGCTCGCCGCCACAAGCCCGGTAGTATCGAGACCGAACTTGGCGTTCTCGCCGGCACTCGGCGACCATTTACCGGAACCTTTGCTGTGGAGACGAACGCGAATACCGATGACCGGTTCGACGCCAACTTCTTTTGAAGCGCGGATGGTCGCCTCGAGTTCCTCAAGTTTCTCGACCACGATGACGACCAACTTCCCGAGCTTGCGGCCGAGCAACGCAATCCGAATGAACGCTGGATCCTTGTAGCCGTTGCAGACGATCAGGCTCTCCGGGTCCTTGTGCATCGCCAGGGCAGCGACGAGCTCCGGCTTACTGCCCGCTTCCAGACCGAAGTGAAATTGCTGGCCAGCATCCACGATCTCCTCGATGACCTCGCGCAACTGATTGACCTTGATCGGGAAAACGCCGCGAAACGAGCCGCCATACCCAAATTCGGTAATCGCGTTTTGGAAAGCAAGGTTCACCGACTCGACCCGGTGTCGGAGCAAGTCCTGGAACCGGATGACGAGCGGAAAACTTAGACCGCGCGAACGCGCTTCGTTGACGACCTCGAGGATGTTGATGGTGCCGCCATTTTCCTGAAGCGGCTTGGCCACGACGCTGCCTTCGGCATTGACGGTGAAATATCCCCCGCCCCAGCCATCGACATTGTAGGTCGCAATCGCGGCATCAACGTCCCAATCGTTCTTCATTTTTCCGGCTTGCCTAAATCAGAGTCAGAGGCAATCGGCATAATCATTCAGCGGGCGAAACAATCAAGAACAGCGTTGAAAAATTTTCGGGGAGACTTTTTGACAGATTTTGGGTCCGCTTGTTTTTCCTCTCCGCGCGGATAACGTTCGCCGGGATGAACAAGACGGTGATTGAGGTGCAGGTGCGCGCGGTGTTGCCGACGAGCGGCGGCTGTGCGGTTTTCATTGGGAACAACGACAAGGTCTTCATCATCTATGTCGATCAAACCGTCGGCAGCGCCATCACCATGTTCATGCGCGACATTACCAAGGAGCGGCCGCTGACCCACGATTTGATGGCGCATTTGATGACCGCGCTCGGCGCCAAAGTCGAGCGGGTGATCATCAACGACCTGAAAAACGCGACCTATTACGCGCGGGCAATCATTCGAGCCGAAAACGAATTGCAGCAGAAGAAAATCGTCGAACTGGACGCGCGGCCAAGCGATTGCATCGCCCTGGCGACGCAGCAGAAGGCGCCGATCTACGTCAGCCAGGAAGTCTGGGACGAAGTGGACGATATGAGCGACGTCCTCCGGAAGATGGAGGAGGAAGGGCTCAAGCCGGATCCGGAGACGGAAGAAGACTAGCAACGTGACGTTGCATCCTGCTGCTCGCATCCGCGAGCAAGTCCCGATCAGAAGTTTAGTTTAACGCTGCCTTCGTGCACTTCGGTCGGGCAGGGTGCGTTTAATGGGACGTCGGTCGCCGTGTCGCTCTGCTGCACCAGTTTGTTGTCGATCAAATATTTCTCAACTTCTTCGCCGCTGACATCGGCCAGCATCTGATCGTTGATTTCAACGCAGGGTGAAAGCGGCTGGCCGCTTTTCGTTTCCATCTCCCAACGAAAGGCGGGATTCTGAATGATGTCTTTCTCGGTATAGGGCAGATTGTACTTGGCCAGAACAGCACGAACTCCGGCGCTCCACCCGCAATAGGTCTTGAGGTAGGCGGTAATTTGGGGCGTATCCATTTGCAGGAATGATAACACATTAAATGACAGCGGTCGACACGTCCGAATGGCGTCTTCTGCCGAATAGAGCTCGACAACTCAGCGACGCGCGCGTTAAAAGCCCTGCCGGGAGCTCCATTTCCCTGAGGCCGTGTTTTTGACGGAGCTCCCGGCGCCCTGAGACCTAAATTTTGTGTCGCAACGGCTTCAGCGATTGGGTCAACTTTTGTAACCCAAGCTCGATACGGGTCTTGACCGTTCCAAGCGGAGCGCGGGTCACGCCGGCAATCTCGCGATGGCTCATTCCCGCGAAGAATGCTAACTCGAGAGCCTGACGTTGCTGATGCGGCAGCACATTTAACCGGCGATGTAAAAATTGACGGAGATCGGCGCGTGAAACCTCGTCGTTCGAGGAATAGTTTTCCGTCGCCGCCGGCTGCTCGTTAAGATGTTCCTGATAACGTTCCTTCGCCCGGCAATAGGCTTGCTTGCGGCGCAGTCGATCGATGGCGCGCCGGCGAGCGAGCGTCACGACCCAGCCGAGCAACTTGCCGGCTTTCGGCGAATAATGGTCGGCCTCGCGCCAGATTTGCAACAGAATGTCCTGCAACACATCGTCGGCGTCGCTTTCTTCATGGACCACGTTACCGATAACTGATTTCAATCGGCCGCCGTGACGCGAATAAAATTCGGTCAGCGCTTCCGATCGATGGGCGGTGATCGCTTCCATCAATGCTTCATCGGAAACCGCCGACCCTGTAGTGTACTGCAAGCCCGGATTTAGCATAAGCATTCCCCTAACGAGTTGTTTTCGTTCCATTTCATCACCCTCGTTTGCACAACTCCCAACGATGGGGACCAGTATCCAAAGCGCAATCGGGGCAAAGTCCGGTTGAGTAATAGGTCAAACCCTTAGAAATGTTGGACTTGGAGATGCCGTTTGGTCAGGCAGTGTGACGAAATTGCGTTGCGAATTTGCGCAAACGGGCCCGAAGTTTTTGCCGTGGCTGCGCACTTGTTGCAGCAGTCTCTACAAGGTCAAGAGTCGGAGCCGCCTGGTTCCGGGTCAAAAGTTGATCGAATTCGTACACCGCCCCGGGGCGTAACTCGCCGCCAGGACAAGCCGAAGCGCCGGTCAGCCTGCTTTTTGCCTTTCGAGGTGCCTAGTTTTCGATTAAAATCGAGACAGGGTCGCGGATTTGTTCCTGGTGTATGAACAAAACGAAGATTGCCACTCACAGAAAACCGAAACGACGACGAAACGAAGCGAATGGAAAACAGCGCGGCGGCTTGGATCGCGGGCACCCCAATGGCGACAGCGGAATCCTTGGTGCCGTTCGAGCTGAAGGCAGCGACATAGAGCCGGCGGCCATGCGACTCGCCGCAGTCGTGCAATCTTCGGGCGATGCAATCGTCGCCAAAGATCTCAACGGCATCGTTACCGACTGGAACGAGAGCGCAGAACGCATTTTTGGATACTCAGCAAAAGAAATAATCGGCAAATCGATTCTCACGATAATTCCTGCGAGGCGGCGTACTGAAGAACCCGAAATTCTAAGCCGAATCCGGCGCGGCGAATTGATCGACCATTATGAAACCGTGCGACGCCGCAAAGACGGCCAACTGATCGATGTTTCGTTGACCATTTCGCCGGTAAATGATGGCAAGGGCAAAGTCATCGGTGTTTCGAAAATCGCCCGCGACATCACCGACCGCAAACGGAACGAGAGGCGTTTGACCGAACAAGCACGCTTACTCGACTTAAGTAATGACGCGATTCTGGTGCGCGACGCGCAGGACCGCATTACCTACTGGAACCACGGCGCGAAACAACTTTACGGCTACCGCGCCAAAGAGGCTTTAGGCAAAGTGACCCGCATATTGTTGCGCACGGCGCATCCCGAGCCGCTTCAGAATATCCGACGAAAACTTAAGCGCGATAATCGCTGGAGCGGCGAGCTGGTTCATCGGCGAAAGGACGGCACCAAGGTCACCGTGATGAGCCGCTGGACGCTCGACCGCGATGCGTCTGGCAACCCGGGTTCCGTTCTCGAGACTAATACCGACATCACGGACCGCAAACGAGCGGAGCGCGAATTACAAAAATCGAAAGAACTTCTGGAACGACTTATTGACCAACGCACCAAAGCCTTACGCTTGGCCAACGTCGAACTCGAGGGCGAGATTAGGCGTCGGAAAGGACTGGAAGGTCAGATTTTGGAGATCAGCGACCGCGAGCAGGAGCGGATCGGTCAGGAATTGCACGACGGGGTTTGCCAGCAACTGACCGCGATCGCGTTCATGGCGCGTGCTGCGGCGCTTCGGTTGAAAGACCATCGGGTGGTCGAAGTAAATGAGCTCGAGAAAATCGCGCGCCTCATCAATAATTCGGTCACGGACGCGCGCAAAATCGCGCACGACCTGCACAAAGAAGAAATTGACGCCGCCGGATTCGAGAACGCGTTGCGCGGTCTGGCCGAACGCAAAATTTGGAAGACCCCTTGCCACATTCACTACGACGCCGGGCTCAACATTGAAGATGACCGAGCTGCATCCGAGATCTTCCGGATTTTGAGGGAAGGTGTCGTCAACGCCAACAAGCACTCCGGCGCCACCGAGGTGGTGCTCGAAGCTTGCCGCAGAAAACGTGAGCTTGTTTTTAGCGTCACTGATAACGGAATCGGTCTAGACGGCCTGGCGAAAAAGAACGGCGTCGGTCTTGGGTTTCATATTATGCAGTATCGCGCCCAATCCATCGACGCGCGTTTGGAAGTGGAATCTCCACGACGCGGCGGCACTCGTCTTACCGTCTACCTGCCGCTTGCAAAGTGAAAAGCGCTGTCGCAATCAAACAAACCCCAAAGCCACCGGCCGCCAAGACAAAGCGCATCGTCATCGTTGACGATCATCCGCTATTTCGAAAAGGACTCGAACAGTTGATCAACAGCTCGGACCAGACGTGCTGCGTCTGCGGCGAAGCCAGCGACGCGGCCGAAGGCATGGCCAAAATCCGCCAATTGAAGCCCGACCTGGTGATTGTCGATCTTAGCCTGCCCAGCGCGAATGGGATCGAGCTAATCAAGAACATTCGGGCTGAGTTTCAAAAGCTGCCGATACTGATTTTATCGATGCACGATGAATCGCTCTACGCTTTGCGCGCGTTGCGAGCCGGCGCCCAGGGTTACGTGATGAAACAGGAAGCGCTGGAAAATGTCATCGGCGCGATTCGCGAAGTGCTGGCGGGGCGGCCTTATCTTAGCGACCAAATGTCGGCCAGATTGATTACGAATTTCGCCAGTGGCACGAGTGGCCCGAGCAAGCCGACCGACAACTTAAGCGATCGCGAGCTGGAGATCCTGGAATTGATTGGCAAAGGTAGCGATGTTCACGAAATCGCCAAAGCTTTGCACATTAGCCGAAAGACAGTCGAAACCCACCGCGCACACATCAAGGAGAAGCTAAATCTAAAGAACGCGCGCGAGGTCAGCCGTTTCGCGACTCAATGGATTGCAGGTCAGACGGCGTAGGAAATTTAGCGATTTATTGATTTAGCGATTTAACGATTGAGTTGTAGATATCTAGTCGAACCGAATCTTATTAGGGGAAAACTCATCGAACCGCTGATGTCCGAATGCAGCGAGCTCTTGAGAATATTTTCTGCATCACTCACCACGGCAAAGGCAAATCGTTAAGTCTTTAAATCGTTAAACCGTTAGCTGAAAAAGATGACTGAACATTTCGCCAATCAAAATAAAAAGCGCGTTCTGCTAGTTGATGACCACCCTGTTCTCCGCAAAGGCCTGGTCCGCCTGATCGATTCGAATGACCTATTTGTTGTTTGCGGAGAAGCCAGCTCCGCCGCGGAAGCAATGACGCTGATGCACAAGCTCAAACCGCACCTTGTAATCGTCGATATCGGATTACCGGGCGCGAGTGGCATTGAATTGACCAAGAAAATTCGGGCAGAGTTTCCAAACATTCCCGTCCTGATTCTTTCCATGCACGAGGAGGCGCTTTATGCCAGTCGCGCGCTTCGGGCCGGCGCGGTCGGCTACATTGTGAAACAGGATGCGGTCGACAACATCGCGACCGCGCTTCAGCAAACCCTGAGGGGAGAACGTTATCTCAGCCCCGATATCGCCAAACAGCTGCAAAGCTTTGGAACGCAAGACCAACCGCGATCGAGTCACGACCTGATTGCTGGCCTGACCGATCGCGAATTGGAAATCTTTGAGCTCATCGGTAAGGGACGCGATGTCCGCGAGATGGCGCAGGGTCTGAACGTAAGCCCGAAGACGGTGGAAACGCACCGCACCAACATTAAGGAGAAACTAAAACTCAAGAACTCGCGAGAGGTCGCGCGTATCGCGCTGCAATGGATCAGCGAACACCCGTGTTAGTAACATCCAGTATTTCGAGCGCCGCAAAAATCTGTTTGCGCAATTCGTTAGCCAAGTAGAAGCTCGCCTCCGATGAGAAACAGCACCGCGCGTGCTTTTGTC
>CAZFZG010000125.1:0-3278 GCA_964523205.1 uncultured Chthoniobacteraceae bacterium
CAGGTGGTCGGTATGGGAAAGGATTTGGCGGATCAATTTCCCGCTGCCGCGGATGTTTTTCGGCGCGCTGACGAAATTCTCGGCCGCAAATTAAGTGACATTGCCTGGAACGGTCCACTCCAGGAACTAACCAAGACCTCGAATTGTCAGCCTGCACTGTTTGTTCACGGATTCGCCTGCTTCTCGATCTTGCGTGAGCTGGCCGGGGATTTTCCAATTGGCGGCGCGGCGGGGCTTTCGTTAGGCGAATTGACCGCGCACGCGGCCGCCGGAACTTTCGAGTTCCAAGACGGACTGCGTCTTGTTCAAGAGCGCGGCAGTTTAATGGATGAAGCCTGCAATGCGACAGTCGGTGGCATGGCGGCGATGATCGGCGCGGATGAAAACACCGTGCGTCAGCTGGCTGATGACGAGGACGTCGATGTTGCCAACATCAATTCGCCAGGACAGATCGTAATCTCGGGCGAGTTAGCCAAAGTCGAAGCGGCGGTCGCGGTCGCGAAGGAGCATGGAATTGGTCGGGCAACGATGCTGAATGTTGCTGGTGCTTACCACTCGCGATTGATGGAAAGCGCCTATGAAAAGTTGGGCGAGGCGTTGCTCGAAGTGCAAATGCAAGTGCCGGGCTTTCCGGTCATCAGCAACGTCACCGGCCGCGAGGTGAAAACGCTTCCTGAAATTCGGCAGACATTGCAGGATCAAGTCACGAGCACGGTCCGCTGGGTCGATTGCATGGAACGACTGGTCGAGCTCGGCTGTGAGCTTTTTGTCGAGCTCGGGCCGGGCGGCGTTCTTGCCGGACTGCTCAGGCGCACGCGCAAAGATGTCAACGTCGTTTCCGTGAGCGATGTCGCCTCAGTGCGCACGGTCGCACAAAAAATCTCTCAATTGGCCTAGGATCGAAGGCCAAGCATCCGGGCTGACCATTAGCATCATGCCGCACCTGCGAATTAGACGTTATCCGGCAGGAATCTTCTTGCTGCGCTTTCTGGCCGCCGATTTAATTGACGGATGCAAGAGCTGCTCGACCGCGTTCCGGGAAAACGCGCGCGGCTGCTAATCGTCGTAACGTTATGTCTCGTGCCAACTGCGCACGTCGCGGTTCAGTTTGATCGCGATCATGGTTTCACGAGAGCGCTGAGATTCAGCGCGGCATCCTTGGAGTGCGCTTTACCGCAAGTTCGCGAACTTTCGCCGCCTATTCGAGTGGGCCACGGCTCGGACGGAAAATATTATGCTGAGGTAGCCGTCGACCCAACTTTGCGCGACCCGAACCTGGCCAGGGCGCTGGACATTTCGGAATATCGGGCGCGACGGATTCTGTTGCCTTTTCTGGCCTGGGTGATTGGCTTTGGACATCCAAAAGCGGTCCTCAACATTTATGCGCTGCTAAATCTTTTTTTTTGGTACCTGCTGCTGGCCTTGCTTTTGCGGGCCCTCCGCCCAGCAACGCTTCGGGACTGGATTTGCCTGTCAGCCATTGTCTGGACGAGCGGTGTCCTGATATCGGTTGCGCGTTCGTTTACCGATCTTCCCGGAGCTACCCTCGTTGTTGCCGCGAGTCTGGTAGTGCCCCAATTGCAGTCGAGCGTGATGTCATTGGCGATTTTGACAAAAGAGACCTATGCGATGTGCAGCTGGATTCCTCTTCTTGAATTGCGCAAGCTCGGCGCGTCGTGGTGGCAGTTGGCAGGTCATTCGGCCATGATGTTCATGCCAGTCGCCGTCTGGATGCTCTATGTCCACGCGCGCTTTCAGACCAGCCCATATCCCGGCGGAAATTTTAGCTGGCCGATGGCCGGCTGGTTCCACGCCCTTTCCGGACATTGCCCCCACCAACCGGCGTTGAACGCAATCGCGGCCGCATCACTTTTTTTGCAGTTGATCTATCTGGTCGTGCGACCGAAGCCTGATTCCTTCTTTTGGCGCGCGGGAATTAGTTTCGCAATCGCCTCAATCTTTCTTGGCCCTGATCCATTTGTAAACCAGGGCAGTTTTACACGGGATATGATCCTCATCCCAACCGCTTTCAATGCGCTTTTAATGCGTGATCGGAAATCGTTTTGGCGATGGTTCGTTCCTGGAAACGTGGGCTTAGTTGGAGGGTTCGTAGAATTTTTTGGTGAGATAATGTCCCGTTGGGGTTAAGTGTCTTCGCCATGTTTCCCAAAGATTTAGCATTAGCAGGGCAGGTATTCGAGTCGTGAATTCTTTGACATTCTCATCGCGTGAAAAAGTGTTGTTTTTCGCGCCGCATCCCGATGACGAATCGATCGGCTCGGGCGTTCTCTTGCAACGCGCCGTCCGGGCTGGCGCAAGTATTCGCGTGATTTACGCGACCGAGGGCGAGAACAACCCCTGGCCACAACGGGTGCTGGAACGGAAATGGCGGTTACGGACCAGCGATTGCGCGCGATGGGGGAAAATGCGGCGCGTGGAGGCGCTGGGGGCGTTGCAGATTCTTGGCGTCGGACCAGACAGTGCGCGCTTTCTCGACTTGCCCGACCAAAGGCTGACGCACCTGCTGAAGCGCGGCTGCGAACGATTGCTGAAGCGCCTGGCCGGTTTGATCATGGAATTTCAGCCAACGCATCTCTTCATCCCCTCAATTGCCGATACCCACCCCGATCACAGTGCATTCGGTGTGATGTTGCGTCTTGTTTTGGCAAAGTATTTTTCTTCGTCAGCCCAAATGCGGGTCTGGGGCTACCTCGTGCACGGTAAGAGCGAATCATTTCATCGCTCGGCGATGGTTCTGCCGCAGTCCGAACAGGAAAAAAGGAGGAAGCGACTCGCCATCAGCTGTCACAAGTCCCAGATTAAGCTTTCACGCCGCCGCTTTCTGGCTTACGCGGACCGCCTCGAAAAGTTCTTGCCAGGGGCGATTACCGTGGCTGCGGGCAAATCAATTCTGCGGCCGTCAAGGGTGGGCCATCACCTCCGGATCGATTTGCGCATTCCGGTCAAACCATTACACGCACGCGACCCGGTCCTGGTGTTGTTGGGCAGGACTCCGGAGGGCCGGCTCTGTTGCGGCGAAATCAGGATCCCGAGGCAATCTGCAACGGTTCAATTCATAGATCTCCATGATCAGCACGTGATTTCTCTGGCACAGTATCGCGGCAACAAATTCGCCGGCGAACTTGTGCTGCCTACGCAAATGTTTTCATCTGATCACGTATTATTCGCCAAGCTCGAACGCCGCTCCTGGTTCTTCGACGAAGCGGGATGGACGGAAGTTCCGGCGCCCCCCTCGTCAAAGCCTGTCTGTTCACGAA
>CAZFZG010000125.1:3378-7081 GCA_964523205.1 uncultured Chthoniobacteraceae bacterium
AAGCAGCGTCAGGATTCGATCGAGAGTTTTGAGAAAGGCGGGCGGGCCGAGCTGGTGGCGAAGGAAAAAGAGGAGTTGTCGATCCTGCAATCGTATTTGCCCCAGCAAATGAGCGGCGACGAAATTTCGAAAGCTGTGCGCGAGGCAATTGCCGAAGTCGGCGCGACTTCAAAAGCGCAAATGGGCGGGGTGATGAAAGCGCTGCAGGCAAAAGTTGCCGGCCGTGCCGATGGCAAGACACTCAGCGCCGAGGTACAAAGGCAGTTGAGTAGTTGAGGAGTTGAGTCGTTGAGCCGATGCCGGGAATCAAATTTTAGTTCCACTCAACTTCTCAACGGCTCAACATCTCAACATGCTTAGTGCCATCATTGTCGCTGCCGGGAGTAGCGAACGAATGGGTTTCGACAAATTGTTCGCGCTAGTCAGCGGCCAACCAGTGATCGCACATACCATCGCTGCATTCGAAAACACCAAATGTGTTGACGAAATTGTTTTGGTTGGCCGTGCTGATAGTCTCGGTGAGCTGCGGAAACTCATCGGCAAACCGACCAAGGTGAAGCAAATCGTCGCCGGCGGCGCGGAACGCAGCGACTCGGTCCGCGCCGGTTTGGAACATGTCGATCCAAAATCGGACTTCGTCGCGGTTCACGACGCCGCCCGCCCGATGATCACGCCTGAAAAGATTAGCCGTGTGTTCGAAGTTGCTCGAACAAGTGGCGGAGCAACGTTGGCAGAGACGATCAGCGACACGCTCAAACGCGCTGATAGCGATCTTGCCGTCGTTGGCTCGGTCGACCGCGACGGCGTTTATGCCATGCAAACGCCCCAGGTGTTTGAGAAGAAATTACTCCAAGAGGCTTTCGAACTTGTGGTGAAGAAGAAAATCTCGGTTACCGATGAGGTTTCTGCGGTCGAGCTCCTCGGCAAAAAAATCGTCCTCGTCCCGAATCACGATTTCAATTTCAAGATCACTTACCCGCGCGATCTGCCAATGGCTGAATTCGTTTTGAAACAGCGAGCGGCGAACCGGTAATCCGACGGGTTTCCAGACATCGTGCGATGAGCGACGAGCAGCATAGAGAGTTAAAGACGCCCACGTCTTGGTTCCGCTGTATCACCTTCAGCGTTTTCTTTGTCTCGGGCTTCGCCGCTTTGCTGTATCAGGTGATTTGGCAACGCTTGCTCGTGTTTTTTTCCGGAGCGGATGTTTACTCAGCCACGCTGATCGTGACTAGTTTCATGGCGGGACTCGGTCTTGGAAATCTGGCGGGTGGCTACTGGGCGGACCGATTATCAAGGCGAACCAATCTGGTGATGTTCATTGTGGCCGAAGTTGCGATTCTGATTTTCGGCCTTTTGAGCAAAGGATTCTTTTACGATTTTCTCTACACCCAACACCCGCAACTCGGACAATCAGGTTGGTTACTGTGGATCGTTTTGTTTAGCAGCTTGTTATGGCCGACGTTTTTCATGGGCGTCTCGCTGCCATTATTGGCCAAAGCGCTTACCCGCGATGTTGCCGATGCGGCGCCAACAATCGGAGGGCTTTACGGAGTCAACACTTTGGGTGCGGCCGCCGGAGCGCTGGTGACGACATGGATTCTGCTGCCACAACTCGGCCTTGAGCAGTCGCTCAAAATAGGCGCTGCGCTCAACTTCGGCTGCGCAGGCGCATTGCTTCTTTTTGGCATCTCAATGCGGAAACAACCGGAAACAAGTCCTGACGCTGTGGACTCGCGTCCTTCAAGCCCAGATCTTTCTTATTCGCGAACGCCGGAGGCTGCGGGATTCACCTTCAGCACTTGGCTCTTGCTCTACGTCCTTTCGGGATTCATTGCGCTCTCTCTCGAAATTTTGTGGCTGAGGTTGCTCACCGTAACGCTGAAGTGCACTGCGTTTGCGTTCGGCACCATGCTTGCAATTTATCTCGCAGGGTTGGGGCTCGGCGCGATTGCCGGCACAAACTTTGCAAGGAGGAGCCGTCGACCAGTCTCGGTATTTTTGGCGTTGCAAACATTGGTCGCCCTGTTCGCCGGGATCGCGATCGTTCTCCTGGTCTCGCCGGCTGCCGAGTCTCTCATTCCAAATTTGACGTCCTATTTTGCAGTTCGCGATCCGCTCAATGTGAGCCTCGCGGTCGAGGGCATTTTGGCATGGTGGCAAAATCACATAGTGCCGCCGGAGACATTGGCGGAGACCGGACGTTTAGTCTTGTTCCTGGTCGTTGTGCCGCTGGTTTTGATTCTGCCGGCCACCACGCTGATGGGTTTAAGTTTTCCCTTTCTCCAGAAGGCGGTTCAGAACGACATCGCCAAAATCGGAAGGAGAGTCGGCGCGCTCCAGGTCGCCAACATTTTCGGCTGTATGGCGGGAGCGTCGCTGACTGGTTTGACTTTGCTAAACGAATTTGGGACGGCCGTAACTCTGAAAATCGTGATCGGTCTGGCGGCAATTTTTGCGGCTTTGTGGCTACGAAACATTTTTAGGACACGCGTCGGTTCGGTCGTATTTGCCCTGGCCCTCGTAGCCGTTGCGTGGCTCGCGTTACCATCGGCGCAAAAACTGTGGTCGAGGTTGCACGGGACCACACCAAGCCGGGTGGTCTTTGCCGAAGATGGGTCGGGATTGTCCTTGATGAGGGACGACGGGACCGAATCGAATCCGTACATCACTGTTTTTGTGAACGGACTTGGTTACAGCTGGATTCCGTATGGTGATATTCACACTGTGTTAGGGGCGTTGCCTTTATTGGTTCATCCCGAGCCGCGCGATATTGCGGTGATTGGACTTGGTTCGGGCGATACATTGTTCAGCATCGGCGGGCGTCCGGAAGTGCGATCGATGCGCTGTATCGAAATCCTTCGACCTCAACTCGAAAACTTGCGTCAACTTGTTCGAACCCATCCCGATCCCGGTGTTCAAAAGTTGCTCGAAGACAAACGGGTCCAGCACCTGGCCGGCGACGGCCGCGCCTATCTCATGCGCACCGACCTGCGCTTCGATCTGATTGAAGCCGATGCCCAGTGGCCAACGACTGCCTATGCCGGCAACTTTTATTCGCGTGAATACTTCGAGCTGGTAAAGAGTCGTCTTAAAGTCGGGGGCCTTGCTGTTACCTGGGCGCCGACTGAGAGGTCCCATCAAACGTTTCTGAGCGTTTTTCCCTACGTTCTTCGCTTCGGCGACAATGTCGATGTCGGCAGTCTGCAGCCGATCTTATTTGATCCTGCGAGAGTTTCTGCCGAGGGGCAGGAGAAATTCGTGCACGATTATTTCGCCGATGCCGGAATTGATGTCGATGCAATGATTAGAGATTATCTGCAGCCGGGAAGAATCACGGCCTACGGTCCGGATGCTCCTCGGCCGGCCCCGACCTCCATCAATACCGACCTTTTTCCGCGAGACGAATTCGATTACCACCGGGCGAGAAAGTGATTTTCACGCGAGCATCGGATCGATTGGAACCAGCGGCCGGATCAGCTCGACAATCGCGGGGATGTCCTTGGTTTTGAATTCACGACCGCGCCGTTTGAGTTTGGTGTTCTCCAATTCGCTGACCCGCGCAATTGTTCCGTGTTTCCAAATCCACGCGTCGGGATTGTAAGGACCGACGCGGCGCGGATTGGTCCAGGTGTGAATTGACAATAAGCGATCGTTCACCGCCGCGGCGATGTGCATCGGGCCACTGTCCACGCTGATCACG
>CAZFZG010000126.1:0-5309 GCA_964523205.1 uncultured Chthoniobacteraceae bacterium
GAATGAAGGAAGACGATTTCCAATACGCGATTGAAAACACCCAGGTAATTCTCGCCCCCGAGCAGAAGATCGCCACCTTCGGGACGACCAGTTTTCATTTCTATCTCATCTCCGAGCTGATGGACCGCGCGAACGAAGTGCGGGTGCGTGACGGTAAAATCCATGCTGATCGTCCGCAGATCTTAACACCGGAACATTTGAGGCATTTGTTGCTCGAAGGGTTCGGCGAAAAAGCGCAACGCTATGTCGATCAATTGCGCGAACGCGCGCAAAACTTTGCCGTGCTGCGTTACGGATTTCAATTTCGAAAGACCGATGTGACCGAGCGAATGTTTCGCGATTCGATCGAAGCCGTAATCGCGCGGACCAAATCGCATGTGCAGCACCGAGACGAACCGCTCAGCGCCGTGATTCAGGGCGTGGACGACGCCTGGGAAGTTTGCCTGCTCAAATTCACCATCGACCTGATCGAGCGCTCGAGCGGCGGCAACATCGGCGACTTTCGCAAGCGCGGATTGATCTAGCCGCTAAGATGCATCTCGATCTTGCGGCATGGTTGAACGTAATTTCAACACTCGCGATTGTCGCTGCGCTGATTTTCACCGCGCTTCAGGTGCGACAGGCAAACGTCAAGCGTCGTGACCAGGCGGCAGTGACGCTCATCCAAACGATCCAGAGTGAAGGATGGACCCGGATGCTTGATCTCATTCGAAAACTGCCGGTTGGCGCCCAAGCGTCCGATGTCGAAGCTGCTGGGCCGGAGGTCGAGCGCGCAGTCATCGATTTCGGCATTCGACTGGAAACTGTCGGTTACCTGGTGTTTCGAAGAAATGTCGGCCTTCAAACCGTAGACGATTTGATCGGTGGGGTCACTCTGGCGTTTTGGTCTCGCGCCAAAGGGTGGATGGAACAGGAACGCGAACGCACCGGCACTCCGAAGTACGCGGAGTGGTGTGAATGGTTGGCTGACCGGATCGCCGAGCGGCGAGAGAAGCGCGGCCACGAGCCGGCGCATCTTCTCTATGCCGACTGGTGCGAATAGCGCCGCGTCAATTCAGGCGGGGGCGATTGGCCGAACTGCCTGCGGGGCGATTGAGGTCAATTCCCTACCTATTTTGCGTAGCGTCGCATTAATTTGAAGAACCGGATTGTGTCGCGAACCGGATGAATGCTGCTGACCTCGTCGGAGTAAACGGTGGTGATCGGCACTGAAGCGACGCGAAAACCTTTTCGACTGGCAACGATCAGCATCTCGGTCTCGTAATCGAACCGCGCCGAGCCGCCAAGGAGCTCTGGAATCAATTCCCGATGTAACAAACGGAAACCGCATTGTGTATCCGGAATTTCCAGGCCACAAACGGCACTGATGCGCTGGCTCATCCAGCGATTCACGACGCGCCGGACAAGCGGCATCGACGAGATATCGTTCATGCGGTTTCCAAGAATAAGTTTTGGCTGGTCTGACGAAAGCGCTGCCGCGATGAAACGGTCGATCTCTTCCGGCCGGTGCTGACCATCGGCATCGAGAATGATCACGAAATCGAATTGTCGATCGAGCCAATGGCGCAATCCGGTTTTGATCGTTTCGCCTTTGCCACGATTTTGTTCGTGAACGATGACTTCGGCCCCGGCGTCACGCGCGTGGTCCGCCGTTTTGTCGCCTGAGCCGTCGTCGACCACCAGAACGTTGTCGAGCTGCTGACGCGTTCGTCGCACCACGTCGCCGATATGTTTTTCTTCGTGGTAAGCGGGAATGACCGCCGCGATTTTCGATCTTTGCATCCGTCAGCGAACGACCGGATGAAAATCGGCCGCGTGATACGAGCTGCGGACCAACGGACCGGAGGCGACGTGCTCGAATCCTTTTTTGCGCGCGATCTCGCCGTAAAGATCGAATTGCTCGGGGGTGATGTATTCAACCACCGGCAAATGTTGCGGGGACGGCCGTAAGTATTGGCCCATAGTCAAAACCTGGCAGCCGACTTCGCGCAAATCGTCCATCGTTTGGAAAATCTCAGGCTCGGTTTCACCAAGTCCGAGCATGATTCCGCTCTTAGTCACGACCCCGCGGCCGCGGGACGACAGTTCCTTCGCGCGACGCAGTACGCGCAATGACGTTCGATACTTGGCACGCGAACGAACGACTGGCGTCAGACGCTCTACTGTTTCCATGTTGTGATTGTAAATTTCAGGACCGGCATCGAGCACCGTCTGGATCGAAGAATCTTCGGCGTGAAAATCCGGTACCAGCACCTCTATAACAATCATCGGATCGGTTTTGCGAATGGCCGCGATGACCAGCCCGAAGTGATTCGCCCCGCCATCTTTCAAGTCGTCCCGCGCGACCGCGGTGATGACGACATGTTTCAATTTCATTCGCTTTACCGCTTCGGCCACTCGTTGCGGTTCGTCTTCCTCCAGCGCGAACGGTTTCGCCGTTGTCACCGCGCAAAATCCGCACGCCCGCGTGCAACGATCTCCAGCAATCATGAAGGTGGCCGTGCCTTGGCTCCAGCATTCCCAGCGGTTCGGACACTGCGCGCTCTCGCAAACCGTGTGGAGTCGCAAATCCGAAATGAGCGCCTTAGTTGAAAAGAAAACGGGATTCGATGGCAGCCGCACCTTGATCCAGGACGGTTTGTGCGGCTGATGCAGCGCCGGATCAATTTTCGCGCACGACATTGATTGAACCTAACGCAACCGCGTCAGGTTGAAAAGTTCAACTCCTGCAACTTTACCCTTCCGACTGCGTTTCTCCCGGCGACGCGCTAATGCACTTGGATCGCCACACCGGGAGTTATCGTAAACTTCACGACCTCGGCAATCGCGCCATTGATATAGAGCTCGACTCTGTATTTGCCGACCGGGAAGATTCTCCCGCTTGGCCGTGCGAGGAAGAACGCTCCCTGCTCGTCTGTCGGTTTGTAAATTTTGAGCTCTCCTCGTCGAATTTCAGATTCTTTTGACGATGTTTCGCCAACCTGTTCAGCGATCCAAATGGCCCCAATCGTGTCGCCAACGATCAGGCCTTCGCCTTTCCAAAACACATAAATCACCGGCACATCTGCCGAAAACGTAGTGGTTCGTTTATCCCCTTTCTTTGCAGCCGGAAAAGCATGAACCGACTTTTTCCCAAATGTCTGCGCGCCTGTTTGGTTTACGGTGGCCCAGACCAACAACAAGACGAGGGCCAGACAAACCAAACCTGATTTCACCGGTATCACCTTTCGTGCGTTTCTACCTGTGATCTGCAGTCAAAGGCCGGAGCGCCGAAAAGGCAACCGTCGATCCACCAGATTCAAGAACCCATCCTATTTGTCGGCCTTTCTCTTTCACAAAGAATCTCATACCCTTTATTGATTCTTATGGGTGAACTCGCTGACCGCGCTCTGATCATTCTCCACGACTGGGTTAAATCGGAAAGCCTGCGCAAACATTGTTACGCCGTCGCCGATTCAATGAAGTACTTCGCCCAGCAGCGCGACGAAGATGTCGATCTTTGGGAAGGAGTCGGCTTGCTCCACGACATGGATTACGAAAAACATCCGAATTTGGAGCGCAGCGCGACCGAAGGTCATCCATTCGTTGGAGTGAAGTGGCTGCGGGAGAACGGTTGGAGTGAAGAAGTTTGCCGCGCGATTCTATCACACGCCGATTACTCGGGCGTCGCCCCTGAGACAAACTTGGAGAAAACGTTGCGCGCAGTCGATGAGTTGAGCAGCTTCGTCGTGGCGGTCGCGCTCGTTCGCCCGACCAAGAGCATCCAGGATGTCGATCTTGCCGCAGTGAAAAAGAAGATGAAGGACAAAGCGTTCGCCCGCGCGGTCAACCGCGAAGAGATTGTTCACGGCGCGGAACAACTCGGCATCCCGCTGGACGACGTCATCACCAACGTCATCGCGGCTTTAAAGGTGGACGCCGATCGACTCGGCCTCAGCGGAACTCATTAACGGTTCACCTGGGCGAAACACTGCGATCGGCGGGCCCCACGCCGTGCGCGAAGTTCTTGGGAGAAACCAAAAGATCAGGGTGTGTTGAGCGCGCGATGCTGTTTGAACAGCGTGGCATGCTCCTCCAGCGTCTTCTTCATTTGTCCCGCATCGTAAGCCTGCATCGCTTGTTGCAGGTATCGGACAGCCGAATCGAAATCGCCGGCAGCGGCAGAAGCTACGGCGAGCGTATCAATCGGATCGGCCTCTTTCCATTGGGTGATGGTGCACGCTTTCTTCGCATCATCGATCGCGCCTTGGGCATTTCGAAATGATGCATTTGGGCACGTCGCCCGGAACAACGCTCGACCGTTGAATGCCATGGCGTAGAACTGTGCCCGGGGCTGAATCGCAATTACATGGTCAAACTCGCTGCGGGCCGCTGAGTAGTTGCCGATATGTGCGTTGACCTGTGCGCGCAACAAAGCCGCGGGCACAAACGCCGAGTATCGATGCAACACTTCGTTGCAGTCGCGCAACGCGAGATCCCATTTCCGTTCCGCCGCAAACAACCGCGCTCGGTTGTAATATGCCGGCCAATAGTTCGGGCCGTGCCTTATCGCCTCGTCGATATTTCGGTGCGCGCTTTGCAGATCGCCCCTTTGAAGATCTTTTTGCGCTTGTTCGTCAAATTTCACCGCCCCCCAATCCCAACGACTGGAGATAACTGTGATTGGCTCACCGGCTGTCGCCGCGAGTGGGTTGATGAAAAATCCAACCAGAATGAGGGGAACGAATCGCATATCGCCTTTTAACACATGCCTGACAAATCCGGCAAGATCGACCTCTGTTTGACTTGGAATTTCAGCCGCGTAGCGCTTTCGTGAATCGAACCAATTCGTCAGCAACCTGCTCGATCCGATTCACGACTTTTTTGTCTGTGATCTTGTCGCCATCAAACGCGTCGCTCGTCGCGTAAACAAAACGTGGAATGATGACGGTTCGAAAATCGAGCATCAAACTGTTGGCGTAAGCCATCACCGCCATGTAACTAGTGTTCCCGCCCGCGGCGCACAAAAATCCCACAACCTTATCCTCCCAGGAGCTTCCCGTCAGCTCGATCATATTCTTTGCCGCGGCAGCGACGTCATAATTGTAAACGGGTGCGGCGATTAAAACGCCATCGGCCTCTTCAATTGCTTTGTGCAATTTCTGCGCCGCCGGAAGGTCATAGCATTTGTCCGCGTCGCACATCGGAAGGTCGAGGTCTTTGATGTCGAGCCAGGTGCAATCGACTTTTCGTTTCTGCAAATGGGCAAAAGCCACCTGTCCCATCCGCCGGCTATTGCTGTCAGGGTTACCACTGGTGCTAACAACAAG
>CAZFZG010000126.1:5409-7054 GCA_964523205.1 uncultured Chthoniobacteraceae bacterium
CCGCTGTAAGGATCTTTCACCGGCGTGCCCGGCTGAAATCCGCGGACATCAATGTAGCCGCTGTCCGGTGAAAACGGACTGGTCACGAAACCTTTCTTGCCTGGAACAGGAATGCCGTATGGCAGGTCTTCGCCTCTTTTCGAGTTCGCGCGGACAGTGGTTCGAGTGTTGCGCTCGTCTGGCGGTTTGCCTACACCCGGCGTTTCAGACGGCGCCGGAGTCGGGGATTCAGACTTCGACGACTGCTGTTTGGTTCGATGCGGTCGCGGCTTCTGATGCGGCTCGGTAAACGCCCGTCTCATCGAACGGAAAAATTTCTCGAACGGTCCCGGCTCGTTTTCCGCCCGCAGCCCGATCCCACCTAACAGCACAATCGACATTATAACGGCGACCGTCTTCATGTTCCTCCTCACACCCTCGAATTAAACCTCGCTGGCGAAAAACGCCAGCAGATCGCGCAGGCTTTGTTTCACAAAAGCTTGTCGCTCAGCCGATCAATGGCCAGACTGAAAGCCACCATGAACATCGCCATCATCATTGTCCGGCTCCTTTTCGGACTCGCCTTCACCGTTTTCGGTTTGAACTTCTTTTTCAATTTCATCCCCGCGCCGCCGCCGACGGGCCTCGCTGGAGATTACTTTAAAGTGATGGCGGCCAGCCACTACCTTTACGTCATCGGCACGATGCAATTGCTGAGCGGGCTGCTGTTGCTCATCGGAAAATTCGTGCCCCTGGCCCTGACAATCCTCGCCGCAATGATCTTCAACATTCTGTGGATCCACATTTTGATGGACCCGAGCGGTCTTCCCATGGCGCTCGTCTTTGCCGCGCTGGAGTTGTTCCTTATCTGGGCGTATCGCGACCGCTTCGCCGGAATTTTGCGGCCGTAGAAACTCTCATTAACACCCGGCTTAGCCGCGTGGATTCAGATGCTGGGCGACCGGAACTGCTCCAGCAGTTTCTAACGGACGAAAAACCGCTGAAGCGGGCTGAGGAAACCAGCGCATGGCCGATCACCTCGCTAAAGCGAGATGTTAAAGAAAAGCGAAACTAGCTAATTCGGAAGCGAGAAACAGACCGTCTCGTTCGCCGCCCGATGATTCGACCAGAAGTTTTTGCCGTCGAAGGCGAGTGAACGCGCCGCGAACGGGACCTTCGCAACATCTACAACCTCTGGCTTTTCATCTCGCGGATCGCATCGCGCAATCCACCACTGCTCCTCGCCTTCTTTCGCTCCACTTTTGAATCGGGCCGGAGTCGGCGGGCCTCCTGCGTACTGCGGCCTCGGGACATTTTCAGTTCCTCGCAACACATAGATTGAGCCATTTACGAAGGTGTGCCCGCAAATCTCCGCGCCGATGTCGATTTTGCGAACGACGTTTCCTTTCGCATCGAACTTCAAAATCCGCTGTTCGTACCACTGACTCATGTAAAGATTTTCGCCGTCGTAGCTCAAATACGAGCCGGTGAAATCAGGACATGCGAAAAGTTTGCTGAACCCTTTCTTCGCATCGTAACGATAAACGTAACGATCATCGTTTGTTCCCTTGCCGATCGTGACAGTAATGGCGCCGTTGGTAGCCACCGCGCCCCAGACAACTCCCGGGGGATCGATTTCCTCGAGTATCTTTGATCCGTCGCCATC
>CAZFZG010000127.1:0-1177 GCA_964523205.1 uncultured Chthoniobacteraceae bacterium
ATGTTGGCGGTTAACGCCGGAATTCCGATTCCACGGACAAGTTTCTCGTCCGTTCGCTCGGCTTGTTGGATCGAGAGCGTGTCCTCGACGGGCATGGGCGGGATGGTGCAGGATTTCCTGGGCTGAGGCAAGTGGGAAGCGGACACAAAATGTTGAGGTTTGACGGGCCAAAAAACCCACATTTTGTGTGATTTTGCTTGTCTCAGCCCCTAGGCTACTGTATTGGCCTCCAAGACTGATAGTCGGGCGGCGGCGGAATGCATTTACAATCACTCGAGCTTTTCGGCTTCAAATCGTTTCCCGACAAAACGCTTTTCAATTTCCACGAAGGCGTGACCGCTATCGTCGGCCCGAACGGTTGCGGCAAATCGAATTTACTTGATGCCATTCGTTGGGTTCTGGGTGAACAATCGGCCAAATCGCTGCGCGGCGGTGAAATGGCCGACGTGATTTTCAATGGCACCGACAGCCGCAAACCGCTGAGCTTCGCCGAAGTCTCGCTTACCTTCACCGATTGCGCGTCGGAGTTAAATGTCGATTGGCATGATGTCCGCGTGACTCGCCGCGTTTATCGCGACGGAATTTCCGAATATTTGCTCAACAAGACGCCATGCCGCTTGAAGGATATCCAAAATCTTTTCGCTGACACCGGCGTCGCGCGTTCCGCCTACTCGATGATGGAACAGGGCAAGATTGACATGATTCTCAGCTCGCGCCCGGAAGATCGTCGTGCGGTTTTTGAGGAAGCAGCCGGCATCACGAAGTATAAATCGCAAAAGAAGGAAGCGCTTCGGAAATTGGAAGCGACTGAGGCGAATCTTCTTCGTATTGGCGATGTGATCAAAGAAGTGAAGCGGCAGATCGGTTCGCTTCAACGTCAGGCCGGCAAGGCGCGCCGGTACCAGGCTCTGCACGCTGACCTGCGCGTGCTCGACACCCACTATTCCAAAAAACAACTCGCCGCTCTCGACGCAGACCTCGCCGGTTGCCGGGCCGACATCGAAAAAATCGCGAAGTCGGAACAAGCAAGCCGCGCAAAAATTGAGAGCGACGAGAACGAGCTCGCTGAAGAACGCCGCCTACTGGACAAGATCGACCTCGAAGTCGCCGATATCCGCGCCGAAGCGCAGCGATTGCAAAGCGAGGTGGCTGCGCACAAGAGCCGGATCGAATTCAA
>CAZFZG010000127.1:1277-4477 GCA_964523205.1 uncultured Chthoniobacteraceae bacterium
TCGACCGAAGGCGAGCAAAAGAAATTGGAAGAGCTTCGGGTGCAGTCGCAAGCCGCGGAAACCAATTTGCAGCGACAACAGGAACTGCTCGCTAACGTGGAGGGCGAGCTTAGCGCATTGGAGCGGACGCTTGCCGAGAAACGCTCAAGCCTGGAGATCCTGCGCCAGCTCAACGCTGAAGGCGAAGGCCTCGCTCAAGGCTCGCAAGCGGTGCTGAAAGGTTTGGACGACCCAGACCGTTTCCGTGACGCAATCGTAGGCTCGCTTGTCGCGCAGATCGATGTCGACCCAAAATTCATCCCGGCGATTGAAGCCGCGCTCGGCCGCAACGCGCACGCGGTCATTTTGAAAGACGCGCAACGCGCCGAAGAAATCCTCGAGCGGCTGACGAAAAAGAAACTTGGGCTGGCCGCTCTATTTGTTCCGAAACTTGGCGCTTCGGCCCACGAATCGGTCCGCAAAAGCTTACCAAAAGGCGCACTGGCGTGGGCGATTGATAAAGTCGTCGTACCGCGCTCGCTTGAATCGATAGTTCGGCAATTGCTCAGCAGCGTCGTTGTTTTCTCGAAGCTCGACCAGGCTCTTGCCTGCAAAAAAGAAGAGCCGACGCTGGCAATGGCGACGCTGGATGGCGAATTCGTTTCCACCGAAGGAATCGTTTTCGGCGGCAGCAGCACGGTAAAATCAGACTCGGTTCTCGAACGCAAGGCCCGGGTGGCAGCATTGGCAAAAGAAGAAAGCTACTGCGCGAGTCATTACGACATCCTGGTTCAAAAGCGCGATCAGACGAAAACGAATGTCGCCGCGGCGGACCGCCAGGTCGATGAAACCCGTTCGCATCACCAATCCGCACACGTCGCTCACTCGACGTCGGCCAACAAGATTTCGCTGCTGCAAGCAGAAGAAAAAGAGGCCGAGCGCAAGATCGAAAATCTCAAATCGGAAAAAGCAACGCTCGCGCAGCAAATTGAAGTCGCCCATCAACGCATCGCCGAACTCGAAGAGGAATTGGAGTCAGCGCGCAACGAGCTTGCCGACCATGAGGCCGCGCAAAGCGATGCCGAGAAAGATGAGAGAGGTGCCCGCACCCAGGAGGAGAAAACGCTCGAAGATTTAAGCGATTTACGGCTAGCGATCGCGACTGCGCGACAACGCCTGGAAAGTTTGGAAACACAGCGACAGCCCATGGCGGCGCGGGACACCGAACTGGTGGAACTCATCGCGGCGCGCAAGGCGGACATCGCCAGTTACGAATCCAAGCTCGCCACCCAGGCCCAAGAAAGCCGCGATGCCGAGGTCGCGATCAAAGAACAGACCGCGCGCGCAGCCGAAGCCGAAGCGGCTGCCACCAAGATTTCATCGCAACGAACGGCGCGAGCCAACGGCTTGCAGGAGCGGGAAAATGGTTTGCGCACTTTGCGCAATTCGCTGAGCGAGCTGCAAGAAAAGCGCGGGCATTTGCAGGTCCGCGAGTCGCAATTGCAAATGCAGATCGAAAATCTGGCCGAGAGCGTTTCGCGCCGGTATCAGGTCGACTTGCGCGCATTTAGTCCGGATGAAACCGCGTTCGACAAAACTCTGCGCGTGCAACTCAAAAGGTGGACAGACCGCTCCGCGGGCGATGTTACATATGGCGACCAAGCCGCGCCAAAGCAATCGCGCGCAGAGAGCGCGATCCATCAACATGTCGGTCTTGCCGATCAAGATTTGCAAGAGATGATCACCGATCTTACCCGCCAGCTCGATAACATGGGGCCGGTCAACCTTGAGGCGGTCCAGGAATACGACGAGCTGGAAGAGCGCTACAAGTTTCTCGAAGCGCAAAATAGCGACCTGACCAACTCCCGTCGCGAGTTACTGGACGTGATCGCCAAGATCAATGCGACAACGAAACAACTGTTCGCAGATACGTTTGCGCAAGTCCGCGCTAACTTTAAGGAAATGTTTGCCGAACTCTTTGGTGGAGGTAGAGCGGACCTCTCGTTAATGGACGAAAACGATCCGCTCAATTGCGGGATCGAGATTTCAGCCAAGCCTCCGGGCAAACAATTGCAAAGCATTTCGCTGCTGAGCGGCGGCGAGCGGGCGATGACGGCTGTCGCGCTATTGTTTTCAATTTACATGGTCCGGCCAAGTCCGTTTTGCGTGCTCGACGAAATCGACGCGCCCTTGGACGAGAGCAACATCAATCGCTTCGTTCGCATGCTCGAGCGGTTCGTGGCCCAAAGCCAATTCATCATTATCACTCACAACAAGCGCACTATCGCCAAAGCCGACATTCTTTATGGCGTCACCATGGAAGAGCGCGGCGTGAGCAAACTAGTCGGAATGAAGCTGACCGCGCCGCCGGCAACCGAGCAAACGCCGCCGCAACGCGAATCCGCTCCGTCGCAACGGCAATTCGCTTTGGCTGAAAACGGTAACGGCGAACAAAAAGCGCGACGCGCCGGGCGTTAGTTTTGGAGGGCGCCGCGCTGTTGGCGGTGCGAGCCGCACTGTCATTAGTATTTGGGGCACGACGGCACGTGTCCCTTCAGCAAAAAAATTTTGCGCGCGATTGTCGATCTTGCGTAAAATTGGCCGATGCTTCAGACGGCGCAGCGAGGAAAAAAATCGCCTTCCAAGAAAACGGCGCCGAAGAAAGGTCAGGTACACGAACGCTTTCTGGAAGCGTTCCGCTGGATGCTGCTCTCGCGCACCTTCGAGGAAAAACTGGTTAGCCTTTATCGTGGCGGGCACATCACCGGCGGCGTTTACATCGGCAAGGGCCAAGAAGCCGTCAGTGTGGCATGCGGTTTGTTTTTACAGAAGGGCGACATTTTTGCGCCGCTGATTCGGGATCAGGCGGGCCGGTCGGCTTTCGGCGAACCGCTGGTCGATGTCGCGCGCACTTACCTCGGTTCGCGCCTCGGACCGATGCGCGGGCGCGACGGCAATATTCACCGCGGTAAACCGGGAGAGAATTGCCTCGCCATGATCAGTCATCTTGGTGCGATGGTTTCGGTGGTGGTCGGTTCGCTGATGGCCAAACGCTTTCGTGGTGAGAAGAATTTCGTTGGGCTTTCCTGTATCGGCGAGGGCGGGATGCAGACCGGAGCGTTTCACGAAGGAATGAACATCGCAGCGGTTGAGCAGGTGCCGCTGGTCATCGTCGCGACGAATAATCACTACGCTTACTCAACGCCGAACGACCGCGAGTT
>CAZFZG010000127.1:4577-7026 GCA_964523205.1 uncultured Chthoniobacteraceae bacterium
TGGCGCGCTATTTCGATGCGCGAGCTGGTCGATCAACCCGAATGACAAAAGAAACTCGAACATCGAATATCGAAATCCGAAACAATTCCAAATGACCCAAATTCAAATCACAAAAGACCACCGCCAATGTTTTGAGCATTTGAGCTTCGGATTTCGTGCTTATTTCGGATTTCGGATTTCGGATTTCGGATTTCTTGTCTTGTGAGCATTACCTATCTCGAAGCGATTCGCGAGGCGCAGGCGAAACTTTTGCGCGAAGACGAGCGCGTTTTTATTTACGGACAGGACGTCGGCGGCGTGTTCGGCGGCGCGTTCAAAGCGACCAAGGGTCTCGCCAAAGAATTCCCGAATCGGGTGTTGAACACGCCGATTAGCGAGGACGCGATCGTCGGAACGGCAATTGGAGCGGCACTGCAAGGAATGCGGCCAATCGTTGAAATGCAGTTCGCCGATTTTTCGAGCATCGCACTGAATCAAATTCTCAACCAAGCCGGCACGCATTACTGGCGAACAAACATCCCGGTGCCGATCACTGTGCGATTGCCCTCGGGTGGAACCAAAGGCAGCGGACCCTTTCACAGCCAATCGATGGAATCGATCTATGCGCATTATCCGGGGTTGATCGTGATGACTCCCGCGACCGTTGAAGATGCTTACACGATGCTGATCGACGCCGTCGCGATCGATGACCCGGTCGTTTACTGCGAGCACAAGTATCTTTATTACCATCTTAAAGCGGACAAGCTTCCCGAAAAAGGATTTCCTGTCGGCCGGGCGCGGATCGCACGCGAAGGCCGCGATCTGACCATCGTGACTTACAGCGCGCTGCTTCACGATGCGCTCGCGGTGGCTGAAGAATTCAAACGCGACAATTTCGAAATCGAAGTTGTCGATCTTCGCACGGTTAAACCGCTCGATACTGACACCGTGCTGGCGTCCGTCGCACGGACTGGGCGACTGCTTGCCGTCGGCGAATCCTTCCCCTGGGGTGGCGCGACCGCCGAAGTGATTGCCCGCGTAACGAGCGAAGGATTTCATCTTCTCGACGCCGCCCCGGTTCGCATCAACGCGAAAGACACGCCGGTTCCTTATCATCCAAATCTCTGGAGCACTCATCGGCCCGGCGCAAAACTGATTGCCCAGAAAGCGCGCCAAATCCTAAAGGAGTAGCAACCGACTTCTCAACGATTCAACCTCTCAACTTTCTCATGCCTCAAGTTCCAATCATCATGCCGCAGCTAGGCGAATCGATCGCCGAAGCGACCGTCGTGGATATCAAAGTGAAACCGGGCGACGAAGTCGTTGCCGATCAGGAGATCATCGATGTCGAAACGAACAAAGCGGTAATGGGCGTGACCACGCCCTGCAAAGGCAAGATCGACAACATCACCGCGCAGTTGAAGGAAACATATCCCATCGGTTCGGTGCTTGGTTACGTCGAAGCCAGCGAAGCGGACGCGGCCAGATTTAAGAAGCTAACGCCGGCTCCGCCGCAAGAAGAAGTCGCGGAAGAAATTCCCGCGCGCGCCGATGAAGAAGTGCAGGAATCGAGACCGCACTTCGCAATTGACGGAGACGGCATCAAAACATTTGCTCCTTCCAGCGGCTCATCGGTCGGCGGGTTGCCAGTCCCGGCGGCATTGAAAGGCGCGAGTTTTCTTTCGCCGCGAGTCCGCGCGCGCATGGCCGAACTGCAATTAGCGAACGCCGATCTCGCCGGAATAACGGGCACAGGCGTGGGTAATCGCGTCACGATCAAAGATCTGGAGAATTTTCTGCATAAGATCGACAACCAATCGGCGAAAGAAGCTTCTGCCATTCGTGCCGGCGTCGCGGATGCGATGCGACGGAGTTGGACGCGGCCGCTGTCGACAGTCGGCTCATCGGTGAATCTCGATCCCGTCCTCCAAGATCGACAGTCGCGTGATCCAAAACCTGGCCCCGGTCTTTATGCAACGCGCGCGCTTGCCCTCGCGCTCGCCGAAAATCCAACGGCTGCGTCGAAGTTAATCGGCAATCGCGTTGTGCAATCCAACTCGATCGACGTCGGCGTCGCAGTCGAAGCGGAGGATGGAATCATGGTCCCGGTGATCCGAGGAGCAGATAAAGTTTCGCTTGCCGATCTCGCCGGGAAATATCAGGACCTTGTCGATCTTGCGCGGAAGCGTCGCATTTCGCCCGATATGCAAGCCGGTGGAATCGCAACCGTTTCAAATTTCGGAACATTCGGGATCGAATGGGGCACGCCGATTCCCCTGCCCGATCAAACGCTTCTGCTGGGTCTTGGCGCTGGAAAGAAATCGCCAGCTTGGGACGAATCGCGGAAGCAATTCGTCCCGAAAACCGAAGCGCAGATCACGCTCAGCTTCGATCATCGGAGCATCGACGGCGGCGGCGCGGCACGTTTACTCAAGCGCGTCATCGAGCTGCTCGAAGAACCGAAGAAGCT
>CAZFZG010000128.1:0-4650 GCA_964523205.1 uncultured Chthoniobacteraceae bacterium
GATTGAAACAGAGGACTGAGGAAGCGATGGAAGATATCGATCTTCGTTCGAGCGAAGCCACGGTTTTGAAGTTCTTGGAGAAACGTCCGTAGCTGTCGCGCGTCGCACAGCGCCGCGGCTACAAGATCACCGCCTGCCGCCGCTCGGAGTTGAGGTCGCTTTTGGCTTGGCGCTTTTGCGAACGGTGATGGTTGCTTCGCTCGGGGTCGGCGATTTCTCAGGATATTTCTTGGTCGTGGGAATGATCAAGCGCCACGGTTGACTTTTTATTGTCTCACTGAATTCCGAGATGTTTTTCCCAACCGGCTCCAGATCGCGCATGGTGATCTTCAATTTGTCTGAGGCGTCACGGAAATTTTGGAGCGTCACTTTAAGATTATCGTTCTCGGTCAGGCTAGTGCTGAGTTTCTCGATATTGTTGAGCGATTTCGAGAGGGCGCTGTCGGGCGCGGTTAGATCGGCCATGTGTTCCCCGAATTCTTTAACCTGGGTGAGCGCCTGACTGAGCTCGGAATTTTCGTCGGTCAGGTGATTAATGTTGTCCGCGGTTTGCTGAAGGTCCTTCATAGTGGTCGTGGCTTCCGCGGCGACGGGCTTGATCACTTCCAACATTTTGGCGGCGGCTTCGCTGAAATCAGGCGTGCGTTCTCCGGCAAAAAGCTCTCCGTCACGCGCGCGGCCGGAGCTGTCGGTGCCCTGGGTAATGTCGATAGCCATCTCGCCGAGCAAGCCGAGTTGCATCAGTCGCGTTTTGGCATCGCGATAAACCACCGCGTTGCGATCGACTTGAACATCGATCCGCGCTTCGTACTTCGGTTTGCCGCCGTTGTCCGATGGCGCGGCGTTTGGATCCGGCGGATGAAATGTAGCCGCGATTTCTTCGGCGCGATGTTCCTCCTCGCGCGACACCGGTGAGTAAAGTCTTTGAACCTGTCCGATTTTTCGCCCGGCCAACATCACTACGGCGCCCTGTTTAATTCCGGCCGCGTTGTCGACGTAAATTTTGTAGGTCACGAGCGGCCGGAAAAGGCCGGGCGCGCCGAGCAAAACCAAAATAAACACCAGCACGGCGACCGTCCCGACTACTAGCAAGCCGGTCATGATCTCATTTTTTTGAAATTGCATCGTGGCTTCCTTCCAGAATGGGACCTTCAGTACTTCCGCTCAAGAACTGACGAACGACTGGATTTTGCGACTGTCTGAACGTCTCGGGGTCAGCATTTTCGATAACTTTTCCGTGATATAACATAGCGATTCGGGTGGCGATGCGAAAGGCGCTGGCCATCTCGTGGGTCACGACAATCGACGTGACCTTGGAGTGCTCGCTCAGGCTGATGATCAATTCGTCGATGACCGAAGCGATCACGGGATCGAGGCCAGCAGTTGGCTCGTCGAAGAGAATCAGCTCTGGCTCCAGCATCAAAGCGCGGGCCAGGCTCACGCGTTTGCGCATTCCACCGCTCAACTCCGACGGCATTAAATCCTTGGCGTCCTGCATTCCGACCAGCTCGAGCTTTTCGTCGACGATTTTGTCGATCTCCTCACGCGATCGTTCAGTCAATTCTTCCAACGGGAGCGCGACGTTGTCGCGGACGTCACGAGAACTGAGCAGGGCAGAGTATTGATATACCATTCCGATGTGGCGGCGGATCTGCTGCAATTTGCGCCGTTTCAAACGTGTGATCTCGAATTGTTTGAAGAACACTTCGCCGGCGTTCGGTTGCAAGATTCCGAGGATCAAACGCAGGATGGTGCTCTTGCCGCTGCCGCTTTGGCCCATTACCACAAGACGTTCTTGCGGGTCAACCGTGAGCGACAAATCGTCGAGAACCTTTTTTTCTTCGAACTCCATCATCACGTCGCGGAGCTCAACCATGTGCGAGTTCGTCATGTCGGGAAAAAATTCACGTAGACGACGTTGTAGAGGGTATCAACGCCGATCACGACAGTGATGGCGGTGACAACGCTCGAGGTCGTCGCGGTGCCTACTCCGGCAGCGCCGCCTTTCACGCTCAGGCCGCGGTAACAGGCAATGGCGGCGATGAGCAACCCGAAGAGGAAACTTTTCAATACACCGGTAATCAGGTCGCGGATGAGTAAGGACTCCCTGACAAGATCGAGAAAGTAGGGGAAAGCGATGCCGAAATAAGCTTTCGAGATCAAGCTGCTGCCGAAGATGGCCGAGATGTTCGAGACCGTCGACAAACAGGGCATCAGGAAAAAAAGCGCGAGCGTCCGCGGTGCCACCAAAAACCGTAGCGGCCCTATGCCCATTGCCTCGATCGCTTCCACTTCTTCGTTGACGGTCATGGTGCCGAGTTCTGCGGTGAAGGCAGCCCCGATTCGTGCCGCGAGCATGATTCCGGTGATCAACGGACCGAGCTCACGAGTGAAGCCGATCGAAACCAGGCCGGGAACCAGTCGCTCCGTTCCGAACCGCTGCAATTGGTAGCCGGTTAGCAAGGCCATGGTTAAGCCGAGGAAAAATGAGACCAGGCTCACCAGTGGCACTGAATCGACTCCGGCGCGTTCGGCGTGGCGGAAAAAACTAGCGGCACGAAACGGCATTCGTCCCGCTCGCAACCGCTCCAACGTTTCGTCGAACGTGTTGATGACGAACCAGAACATGCTGCCGACTTCGCGCAGAAAACTGCCGAACAGCTCGCCCACTTCCTGGAGCGCGAAGATCGGCGCCTTGATTAAGACCTCTTCAGTCGATTCGTGCCTTTGCCTTGCCATGTAAACGACAAAATTGCCTCAGGTCACGAACGGGAAAAAGCGTTTTCTTCGCGCTGGCGCATCCTTCAACCGCAGACTACTTGTTCGAGGCGTAAACAGGTATGTCGGTGCGAAGTATTGTGGCTTGTGGGGTGTTCGCGCTTGCGGCATTAGCTGGCGCGCAACAGTTCGGCAGAATGAGTGCGGCTAAAGAACATAAAATCGGATTAGTGGTTCACGGCGGGGCTGGAACGATGGAGCGCAATAAAATGTCGCCTGAGCGCGAGCGGGAATATCGCGCCGGAATCGAGAGCGCCCTTCGGGCCGGGTGGGAAATTTTGGAGCACGGCGGCTCCGCCCTGGATGCGACCGAAGCAGCGGTCCGCGAATTGGAAGACGATCCGCTGTTCAACGCCGGGAAGGGTTCAGTGTTCAACGCCGCCGGCGTAAATGAGATGGACGCCGCAATCATGGACGGCAAGACGTTGAAAGCAGGGGCCGTTGCAGCGGTCCGGCACGTCAAGAATCCGATCAGTCTCGCCAGACTCGTGATGGAGAAATCGCCGCATGTCTTGATGGCAAGCGAAGGCGCGGAGGCTTTTGCTCAAGAACACGGCGTCGAGCTCGTCGATGCGAAATATTTTTTTACGCAAGAACGCTGGGACGCACTCCAAAAAGCAAAAGCCGCTGAAAAAGCTGGAGGAAACGGCGACAAGAAGTTTTTCCTAACCGACCAAGACTTGCACGGAACGGTCGGAGCCGTGGCGCTGGATCGCAATGGAAATCTGGCCGCAGCGACATCCACCGGCGGAAAAACGAACAAGTTGCCAGGTCGAGTCGGCGATACCCCCGTCATCGGAGGCGGCACTTATGCGAATAACGCCACTTGCGCGGTGTCAGGCACCGGCGACGGCGAATTTTTTATTATGGCAACCGCGGCCCACGATGTGTCGGCGTTGACGGAGTACGGTCACAAGACCTTGGAAGAAGCAGGCCTTGCCGTCATTAACAAGATCGGAAAACTTGGCGGCACTGGCGGGCTGATTGCCATCGACAAGGATGGCAAGCTCACGCTGCCGTTCAACACTTCCGGAATGTATCGAGGATATGTCGATCCGAACGGCAAGTTTGTGACCGAGATTTATCGCTAACGCGCCGTGAATCGAGATTCGAAATCATGAATCGGGACACCCGCTGTAACGATTTAACGATTTAACGAATCACGATCACAATGCTTCCACCGCTTACGGTTGTCATTCCCTGCTTCAATGAAGCCGAACGGATTGGCACGACCGCCCGCGCGACCCTCGAATTTCTAGAAATGAATTCGACTGTGAGCGAATTGATCATCGTCAACGACGGCTCCACTGACACCACGTCGACAATTGCGAGGGAGGCTTTAGCTGGCGCGAAAATCGAAACGCGATTGCTGGAGAATTTTCCAAATCGCGGAAAAGGCGCAGCTGTGCGAACCGGCTTGCTCGCCGCAGCCAGACCCATCGGATTGTTCTTCGATGCCGATCTTTCGACGCCGCTCGGCGAAATTCCGAAAGTGATCGAGCCGATCGAGCGCGGAGACGTCGATCTTACCTTCGGCTCGCGTGCGCTCGACCGAAACCTGATCGGGATTCATCAACCGTGGCGGCGCGAACAAGCCGGCCGCGTTTTCAACTTGCTGGTGCGACTCGCGACTGGAATGCCGTTCTGGGACACCCAGTGTGGATTCAAAGCCTTTCGTCTCGACCTTTGTCGCCCAATTTTGGAACAAGCGCGCGTTCAGGGGTTCGCGTTCGATGTCGAGCTACTTTTTCTCGCCTACCGCGCGGGATTGCGTTTGCGAGAGATTCCCGTGCGCTGGAATCACGCTGAAGGCAGCAAGGTCCGGGTCATTTACGACAGCCTCAGAATGTTGCGCGAAGTGATCGCGCTGCG
>CAZFZG010000128.1:4750-6871 GCA_964523205.1 uncultured Chthoniobacteraceae bacterium
CGTTACTTCTTGACGATCTCGGCATTCTCCAGCATCGCGATTCCGCCCCGCTCCGCGAGTTTTCCCTTTAGCGTGATCGTTTTTCCGCAGGAATCGGCGAGCTCGTCGTTTATCGGTTTGTGTTCGCCAACCACCAGATAGGCTTTGCCATTGTCAACAATTCCGACTGGTCCGCCATTCTTGATGCATTTCGCGCCGCATGATTTTCCATGCTCCTCGCCGATCGCGTTGTGATCAAGGTAGCACATCATGTCGACGATCTCGCCAGTGACGGTCTTTTCAGTCGCGGCGTCTGATTTGCCGTGTTCATCGTGCGCCAGCGCTAGCGGCGCGGTCGCAAATGAAGCGATTACAATCATCGCGAAGACTTTCGTGAAAGTTTTGAAACGTGTTGAAGTAAACATAGCGGAAATTTCTAAAGATATTCCGCAACGTCAATTAGATAGGGGCGATTGACCGCAATCGCCTACGGGCGGTTCGGTGAACCGCCCCTACCTTTCTTTCTTGCCTTCGATCAAATCGGCGAACTGAGAGAAGAAATAGGACGCGTCATGCGGGCCGGGCGCGGCTTCTGGATGATATTGCACGCTGAAGATGGGCAATTCCTTGTGCCGCATTCCTTCAACGGTGTTGTCGTTTAAATTGATGTGACTGATCTCGACATTTTTCGGGAGCGACTCGGGATCGACTGCGAATCCGTGATTTTGCGCCGTAATGGCAACCTTCCCGCTCTTCAAATCTTTCACTGGCTGATTCGCGCCGCGATGGCCGAATTTCAATTTGAAGGTCGATCCGCCGAAGGCGAACCCGAGAATTTGGTGGCCGAGGCAGATTCCAAAGATTGGTTTCTTGCCCATCAAATCGGCGACGGTCTTGTGGGCGTAGGGCAAAGCCGATGGATCGCCAGGGCCATTGGAAAGAAAAATTCCGTCCGGATTGTGGGCGAGTGCTTGTTCGCCGGTGGTCGAAGCCGGCACAACCGTGACGCCGAACCCTTTCTGGCGGAGCAGCCGCAGAATATTTTGTTTAATCCCGTAATCGTAAGCCACAATTCGGAACCGAATTGCCGGCAACTTCGGTTTGCTGTCGCCGTTTCCGTTAATGATTGACCACGGCCGGCTCAATTCATCATTTGGATCCCATTGGTAAATTTCGGGCGTCGAAACTTCTTTCACATAATCTATACCGATGACCCCTTCGCCCTCGACCGCGCGCTGCACCGCGCGTTTAATCGACATCTGTTCGGTCGTGAGGCAGGCCTTCATCGCGCCGCGTGTCCGCAGATGTCGCGTCAACGCGCGGGTATCGATTCCTTGAACACCCGGGATGTCGTATTTCTTCAGATATTCGTCGAGCGGGATTTCCGAGCGCCAGTTGCTTGGCGCTTCGCTCAGTTCTTCAATCACAAATCCGCGCACGTGCGGTTGCCGGCTTTCCTGGTCGAGCGAATTGATCCCGTAATTGCCGATGAGCGGATAGGTCATCGCGACGATTTGGCCGCGATAGGAGGGGTCGGTCAGGACTTCCTGGTAGCCGGTCATCGCGGTGTTGAAGCAGATCTCGCCGACTCGCGTGCCGGTTGCACCAAATGATTCGCCCTCGAAATATTTGCCGTCTTCGAGGGCTAAAATCGCGCGCATCTCACTGCGCACTGTCGATCCTCGTGATCGAAATTCAAATCGCCCGCGAAAAAAAATGCCCGAATCGAAGAATCGACTCGGGCACTCCCAAAGATTTTACCCCGCCGGTGCCGTTCAGGCGATTCTCCCGTTCCCTTTTAGTAAAGGGCGGATGACCGTCGCTGCGGAAGCTGACTTCCAACGAAGGCGTGCCATTTTCCGCAACCACCAAGCCTCCTGTATTCATCAACTATCGGTTCGGGGACGTCACCTCAATCGCGAACATCGCAGGGTAAATTCGAAAGCCGCTGGTTGAGAGTTGAGCGGAAAGCACTGGTTTCCTGCCCAACCCTCAACGAGCGGCTCTCAGGTCAAAGAACTATTCGCGCAATTCCGCGCCGAGGTCGCGTCGCAATCGCTCGCGAATTTTCGCGTGCGCTGCGTTCACTTCCTCACTAGTCAGTGTGCGACTTCGATCTCGATATGTCAATCGATATGCGAG
>CAZFZG010000129.1:0-6835 GCA_964523205.1 uncultured Chthoniobacteraceae bacterium
TGAGCGAATGACGAAGCAGTGTATTGCATCCGCGCCGTCGGGTTCGCATAGCCACAGCCCCACGTCACGCTCTCTTCCACTTTGCGGTTCGCGAGTAGAGCCCGTCGCAACAGCGCAAGGATTATTACCAGGGCCAGGAATGCTGCGCCGAGCGTTGCAATTAATCGCAACGGCCCAGCAGCGCCGGCGAGATTTTCATGAACCGCGTTCGACGGCAATCCGCACACTTGTTGGACGACCGGTTGCAAAATCGACAATGCGAGTGGCGCGAATAATCCGATGAGAACGCAGGCCGCCGCGAGAAGTAACATCGGGATTCGCATTAACCAGCCTGCTTCATGTGCATGTTCTGCGTGCTCGCTGCGCGGTTGACCAAGAAACACGATCCCAAACGCTTTTGTAAAACACGCGGCTGCCAAACCCCCGATTAGCGCCAGGCCGGCAATCAGTCCGAACAGCGGCACGGCGGCTCCAGCATGGAGAGAAATTCCACCGCCAAACGCTCCCAGATAAATCAGGAACTCACTCACGAATCCGTTCAACGGCGGCAGCCCCGAGATAGCGACGGCGCCAACCAAGAAAGTCAGTGCGGTCCACCTCATTCGTTTTAACAAACCGCCGAGATGATCGATCTCGCGCGTGCCTGCGCCGTGCAACACGGCACCCGCTCCGAGAAAAAGCAGAGTCTTGAACAAGGCGTGGTTGGCGACGTGAAGCAAGCCGCCGCCGAATCCCAGCACAACCAACGCAGGCGAACCTCCGCTGATCCCAAGAAGGCCGACGCCGAGGCCGAGCGCAATGATGCCGATGTTCTCGACGCTGTGATAGGCGAGCAATCGTTTCAGGTCGTGTTGCGCCAGCGCGAACAGGACCCCGAGAATTCCCGATGACAAACCGATGGCGACGAGCAACCATCCCCACCACAGCGGCGGCGGTCCGAGAAATGTCAGCACGCGGACCAGTCCGTAAATTCCTGTCTTGATCATCACGCCCGACATCAATGCCGACACATGGCTGGGCGCGGCTGGATGAGCTTCGGGCAACCAGACGTGCAACGGCATGAAACCCGCCTTGGTGCCGAATCCGATGACCGCGAGCAGGAATAACAAACTCGCACTTGCGGGCGCGACATCGCCTAGTTTCTCAAATTGATCAAAGTCGAGCGATCCCACTTCGCGCCCCATCAAGATGAACATCACCAGCAAAAACGCCGTGCCGAGGTGAGTCGCCACTAAATAAGTCCAGCCCGCGTCGCGCACACTCTCGCGTTCGTCCTCGAATGTAACGAGAAAAAACGAACTGAGTGCCATCACTTCCCACGCCACTAGGAACAGCACGCCGTTGCGCGCGACTACCACCATCAACATGCTTGCCACAAGCACGTTGAAGAAAAACCACGGTGGCCCGAGTGATTTCTTCTCGCGCCATGCCCAGAGATATTTGCCGCCGTAGATGGCGACCAGCGCCGAAATCGCCAGAATCACGACGGCGAAAAATCCCGAGAGCGCGTCCAATTCCACAAAGAAGGAGCCGTAAGGAACTGACCAAGTAAGATGCAGAGATTCGGCCTTGTCGCCGAGCAACACACCGACTGAAGGAATCAATCCGATCGCGCAAGCGATGACCGCTCCTCCAACGCCAACGACGGTCGCGATACGCGCCGACCGCTGTCCAACAAGAGCTGCAGATCCGCTAACGACGAGTAGCGCAATCGATAAGAGCAAGAAAGCCATTATCTCAACGCTGCTTGTCCGTCGCCGCGCGCTCCACCACCTTCGTCTCGACGTGGCGAGCTGCGTTGAGAATCTCTTCCGACGCGCCGCGTCGCACGATCAACTCTTTGAATTCCGCATCGCGGAATGCGAACGCCAGCCGCGAAAGCAAATGCAAATGCACGCGAGGGCTCGAACTGATCAGCGAAAAAAGCGCGTAAACCGGTTTGCCATCGAGCGCGCCGAAATCCATCGGTGAATCAAGGAAGCAGAGCGTGGTCATCGGACGCGGCACGTGCAGCACCATCGGATTGCGCACGTGCGGAACGGCAATTCCCTCGCCGACGCCTGTTGATTGCAGGGATTCTCGCGCGAAAAGCATTTGCCATAACAGATGTCGATCCACCATTTCGGGCAGCGGCATCACATCTACTACCGCGCGCAACACCGACGCCTTGTCAGTTCCTTTAATCCGATGAAAAATTCCGCCGGCCTCCAACGTCTCCCCTAGTGAAGGAAGCGCCGCAACCTTGTTGTCGGTCCCTTTGAAAACTTCATCAGGTACAGAAATGTGACGCATCGTTGCCCACTCAACTAACTCGCCGCGGTTGAACCCGTAATGCCCATCGATAATGGAGGCAGGCAAGTCGTCCTGCTCAATCCACCGATAAACGGTCTTCTCCGAAACGTTAAAAAGTCTCGATACAGCGCGAACGGTCAGTTGCATGGGATCTTTCCGCTTTTCCCTTGGACTTTCGAGCGGAACGCTCGCTGGGCCAGGACGATTTTATTGCGCACAGCTTGGCCTCGATTTGCCGCATTGATCCAGTCGGTGTGCGCCACTAACCGCCGTGTTCGGAGGTGCAAGGGTTCGCAGAATATCAGAGTAACCTACTGGAGTGATCAGAATCGAAGACGCACCGAGAGACTTATACCTCGCTCCCTCCTCTTGATGCAATCGTCGCGCCGTGACGACAATTCTCCCAGTGTAGCCGATTGAATGCAGCATCTGAAGCAGTTCAATACCATTCATGTCGGGAAGGCTATGGGCAACAATAAGGAGATCATAATACGTAGGCTTCCGCCGAAGAAGACGCAGCGCTTCCCTCGCTGTAGCAGCCTGCAACACTTCGCATCCGTTACAGGTAAGCAACCAGCTCATAAAACGGCGAAAGTAGCGATTCCTATCCACACAAAGAATGCGATGGCAACTGGCCTTCTTAGGGAGCTGGTTCATCGCAATTCGTCCTTCCTTCTCGACAGCTTGACATTGCGCAAACAATCCTGTTCGAGCTTTGCGGCGCCATCACCCTCTCGCAATGAATCAGCACGCAAACTCACGAAAATATTGACCTTTATCGATACAGAGCACCCGCTGAGAACTCATCCGTGCGTACGGTTCCCGCATTGCTTTGATGTGCCTGATGCTTCTCGGATCAGCCATAGAGAAGTGTGCCACAGTGTGGACATTGTAGGAATATTCCGGCGATTCGTTTTTCACCCCCTTTGGCGACAACCTCGCCCGAGCACTCGGTGCATGCATTTGCGAAACGTGGTGCAACGCTTCGTTTTCCCTCGACGATCAGCTTTTCGTGAAGGACAAGCACCTCGGCAGGTAATTTCTGCCGGAGCCTGTTACGCAAAAATTCCAACTCCGGTGGTCTTTTGTTGCAGTCCAGTTCGATGCTGCATAAGTCGCGCAGCGTCCGCACTAGATCATTTCGATCCCCGGGGAATTGCGCTCCTGTTTGATTGCCACCTTCCCGGCTGCAGCTTGATGCGCTCATCCCGCATGACGAACTTTCCCATGTTGACTGCGGCCAGGACGAGCCTTCCCACGTTTCGGTTGCATTTTCTTCGGGCTGCGAGCAACCGCGCCAATGCGACCATTCGTCAGTTCTTCTTCTGCCAAATACACGAATGCGCCACAGTTGATGCAAACATTTAGTGTTTCCCTCGTTCGCCGGAGGCTCGCCAAAACTCCAGACGGGAAAGCGAGATGGCAACTGCCGCAAACTCCGCGAGTGATGGGTGCAACGCTTCGCTTACCGCGTGATTTAAGATGATCGTAATGGCGAAGCATTGACGTCGGAATAAGCTCTCTCAGAACATTGATTCGCTCGGCGGTTGTGCCGTTTCCCGTCTCCGGTGTGCGCGAACTGCTATTCAAGTCCAAGTCCGAGAGCTCTCGAAGCCACCGAGCAATCTTCTTTGACTGATTGCCAAACCGTGTCATGTCCGTTGCAGCCTTCCCGCGTTTTCCATAGGAGATTTCCCAAGCGTCCCCAAAGAGCGCTTTGTCGCGATGCGACGGCTTCGCCATGCCCTGCCAAACTGCCCATCATTCGGAGTAGCCTCACGAACTTTGATCCAAAGTTTCAAATGCTCTCCAAAAGTGGATAGTTGGCAATCGTAGCAGTTTGGTACTTCGTGAGCGCATCCAGCATAGGTAACGACGCGCGTGCCAATCGATTTTCTCGCAAGTTCTGCAGCAACATGCTTAACGCATTTCAGGTACAGATTAACGAAAACGGGCAGGGCGCCATTAGTTTTCGATCTTTTAAAAACGTATGCTTCAAACGGATTGAAAAGGTAAAAGGCATCATATTCGGAAAACGGATGCTCCGTAACATCGCCATGGATAATTTGGATATTGGTAAACCGGTGTTTGGCTACAGCATCCTTCGCCGCCCTCACTAGATCTTCTCGCTGCTCAATACCCGTAAAGTAACCGTCTGTCAGTGCCGCGGCGATTAGACAAAACTTCCCCACGCCAGAGCCGATATCCAACACTCGCGTGCCAGGCCTGTCGACCAAAAGCTGCGATGCTTGTGCCGCGATTGTAACTGGTGTCCAAAATATTGAAGAAAACTTCCGAAGCGGCGATGGAAATATTTGATCGAATCTATCGTCCAGTACGCTTGACGACTCAACCGGCGACTCGCCCAATTCGGCCCAGAAATCCATGAGCCATGGTAATATGCAGACTTAATGCCACCTCCCCGGCTGCTGGCATAAGTACCCGCCTGACTGGAGCTTAAGAGCTAAAGTATTTATCCACCTTAGGTCGCCGTGGGGTCAATTGCGCAAATGTTGCACTGGTTTGGATATGATTGTGCAGTATGCTGGCCGTGCCCTATGGATCCTGGCAACATTCATATCTTGGTGCTGGATAGGGATACAGCGTCCGCCACTGCCCTTCGTAACACGCTCTCAGCCGTCGGCTATCAAGTCACAGTCGCATCCAAAGAGTCCGAAGCCCTTAATATTGCCGAACGCGAGCTATTCAATCTCATCGTGAAATCATTCGATGCACGCCACATTGATGCTGTCGCACTGATGAATCGAATCCGGTCGATCACCCCGGATACGCAATTCATCTTTGTTAGCGACCAAGGAACCATCCGAACTGCGGTCGAGTCGATTCAAAAGGGCGCTTACGACTACCTTTCTAAGCCTGTGGACCCGATTCAGTTGATCGAATCCGTCAAAAAGGCACTTGAGTATCAGGCTCTCACCACAGAGGACGAACGCTTAAAGCTACGCTTGCGTCGTCGTTCTGAACCCAACATTTTTGTCGGCACGAACGCGGCCGTGGAACGCGTAAACCAACTTGTTCAGCAAATCGCCGCTACGGATGTTACGGTGTTGATCGAAGGCGAGAGCGGCACTGGCAAGGAGATCACCGCTCGCGCTATTCATTACAAGAGCCGTCGCAGTGCGCGCCCATTTGTCGCCGTAAACTGTGCGGCATTGCCCGATAACTTGATCGAAGCCGAACTTTTCGGCCATGTTCGAGGAGCTTTCACTGGTGCGATCCATGATCGGCCCGGACGATTTCAGCTCGCGCACGGCGGCACGCTTTTCCTCGACGAAATCGGAGACCTCTCCTCCAAAGGCCAGGCTGACCTTCTCCGCGTTCTCGAGGATGGAATGTTTCGCCCTGTGGGCAGTCACAAAATGGAACGAGGCGATGTTCGCATCATCACGGCCTCCAACAAAGACCTCGAACGAGAGACGACAAAGGGAAGATTCCGCGAAGATCTCTTCTATCGTCTGAATATCGTTGTCATCAATCTGCCGCCGCTGCGCGAGCGCATCGAAGATGTTCCCGCATTGGTCGAATCGTTCGTTCGGCATTTCTGCGCGAAACATCGGCGCCGCTTGAAGAAAATTGCCAAAGACGTGCTCGGGATCTTTCAGACGCTTCCATGGCCTGGGAATGTTAGACAGCTCCGAAACCTGATCGAACGTTTGGTTGTGACAGTTCCGCGGAATCAGATCGAGCTGGCTGACCTCCCGCCGGCGGTTATTCATAACGCCAAAGCCGAACAGAGTTTCGTGATCCGCCCGAACATGACGCTTGCTCAAGTAGAAGCCGAATTGATTCGACAAACCCTCCTCAAAGTGACTTCAAATCGCGCCGCAGCCGCCGAAAAACTCGGTATCAGCCGACGTGCACTGCAATACAAAATTCAACGCTACGCGCTGGATCATTTGCCAAAAACACAGCGCGAGAGACGACTCAATCCCGATTCTTGAGAAATATAATTAGACGTGGAAAACTCTTGTAGTCTAACAAGGCTCCGTGTGAAAAAACTTGCCAAACGAATCCACCGCCAACTCGAAATTGGGGAATGGAAGCACTGCGCTGTGTATGAGGATGAGCTTAAACGCCTTTGGCCGCAAAACCAGAAAGATCGCAAACAAGAGATCGCACAGTTCGCAAAAAAATATCAACTCCGTCTCCGGTTTTACACCAAGGGGTTGTGCGCCATCTTTGACAAATCGCCTCGACGCCGCTGCTGATGTTTTGTTGATAGCTCAACGAGTCGACAGAATTTTCTGTAATACAAAAACCCCGGAGCCTACAGGGCTCGAACCCTTCCTTGGCAATAGTTCTAACGTTCGAAACGGGTTGAAAAGCCTTTATCCACCGATTTTATCCACCGGCGCCCGATTTTGGGCACATTTGGGAACACGTGAGAACATACCGATTCGGCGACTTTCCCTCGTGGGATCACGTCAGAGCAAATCAGATGATATCAGAATAATTGCCCGTTTATCATTGGCAAGGAGGTGCTCTACCACTGAGCTACACCCGCATTTGGGAGGGTAAGAAT
>CAZFZG010000130.1:0-2008 GCA_964523205.1 uncultured Chthoniobacteraceae bacterium
CCTTCACTCGATGAAGATCTTCCCGGCGCGCCGGCGCAAATGGCGATCTTGCGGAAGATTCACTTTGGCTACGCGCGAGTCGTGACCGAGAAGCGCACGGACATTTTCAACAATATCGAAGCCAACATTCGCAATATTTTGAGTTCGGAGCCATTTCAAGATTTCGCGCCGCTGAAGGGCAACTGGCAACGCACGTAGTTTCGCGACCGAAAGCGCTGGCTTCGCCAGGCCTCCGGCGCCCAAGGCGGCCTCGGCCGCGTTCAACAATTCACCTTCGATCCAATTCTCTTCTTCAGAGGCAATCATCGCTGCGCGCCAGATGCTTTGGCGAATGTTTCGGCCAAGCCCTCTCTCCAGATATGGAATCACCCGCCGCCGAATTCGGTTACGAAGCGGCGCCAAGTCTTTGTTCGACGCGTCTTCCCGGAATTTTAACCGATGAGTACGTACATAACGATCGATCTCCCTTCGCCAAATTCCCAGAAAAGGCCGGACGATTGTAAGATCGACATCGCCGATGGAGCGCTTCGAAATCTCGCGCATCCCACCAAGCCCGGTATTGCCCGAACCGCGAAACAAATTGATCAGAAACGTTTCGACCACGTCATCGGCGTGATGCGCGAGAAAAATTGTGTGAGAAGGTGTGCGTTTAGCGGCTTCGGCGAAAAATTCGTAGCGCGCTTCTCGCGCAGCAGTTTCGATCGACAACTTTCGGTTCTTTGCGATTGCGCGAACATTCGCTTTTCCAAGTTCGAACTCGATGTGCGCGATTGTAGGGCAGGCGCCCCGCTTGCCAAATTTCAACGACGGCAGGCGATGCGCCTGCCCTACAATTTGTTTTTGGTAACGTGCTACCAGGTTTTCGACGAAGCTTGCATCGGCCGCGCTGGCGCCACCGCGAAGCTGATGGTTCAAGTGACAAACAATCAATTTCTGGTAGCCCGAATCGACCAGCCAATGCAGAAGCGCGATCGAATCACGACCGCCCGACACGCCGACGAGATAACACCCGTCAGGTGAAAGCTTGCCCAGAAAATTTTTGCGAATCCGATTCACCCAATTGTTACATCGAAGTTTGAACGGTAATGATAACGCGCAGTCAGTTTAGACAAAAGAAACACTCGGAAGCGTTCTGAGGGAAAAAGGGGGAACATGAAAAACAGATATACTTACAAGTTGCTGGTGCAGTCTGAAGATAAGCGCCGAAATGCTCTGGAAATGGCGCTCTACGTCCTGGTGGCGATTAGCGCGCTACTCTCAATTTGGCAATTCGCGGAACAGCCAAACATGCTGCCGTTCGACAAGGTCGGCCGGACAAGCCAGCAAGTGGTCGGGGCAGAAATTCCCTCGTAAAATGGGGGCGATTTGACAATGAATGAACGTTCATTCATTGTCTGGTTCCATGCCTCAGACCCAGATCGAACCTGTAGCTCTCGACCGGCCGACCCAAATCCTCGACGCCGCGGTGGCTTGTTTCGCGAAACGCGGCTTCCACCAGGCCAGCATGCACGATATCAGCGCTGAGGCCGGGATCAGCGTCGGCCTGATCTACCGCTACTTTCAAAACAAGGAAGCCGTGATTGCCGCCATGGCCGATCGGCACAAGAAACAGATCCACGAAATTTTGGAGCGTGCGCGGCAAGCGCCGAATTTGCGCGAGTCGCTCGAGACTTTGTTTACCGCACATTGCGGCGAAACCGAACCGCAAGTGACCGCCGCGTTCGTTGTCGATCTTTTCGCAGAAGCGAGCCGAAATCCGCACGTCGCGGAATTGGTCCGGGATGTTTGCGATGCGGCGATGAATGGCGTGACCGAATTGATCACGCGATCCCCCGAAGCGAGAGGGAGCGAGTTAGCTCCGCGCGAAATGGCGGAGCTGATTTTCGCGGTGAACGACGGAATGCTGCTGCGCGGCGTTTTGAGAGTCGGGCAAGCGCCGGCAGCGAGTCGAGAGCATCAGCTCGAAGTTGTCCGGAATCTGTGGCGACTCATGTTTAAGACTAAAGGT
>CAZFZG010000130.1:2108-6693 GCA_964523205.1 uncultured Chthoniobacteraceae bacterium
TCCGCGCGATGAGCGCGATGGGTGCAAAGATGGGGCCGCCGCCGACCACGGTGACGAGCGCGGTGGTGAAAGAGGAAGATTGGGCGCCGCGACTGTCGGCTGTTGGTAGCATCAGCGCAGTGCAAGGTGCAGTCCTCTCGACTGACCTCGCCGGCACAGTTGCCGAAGTGAAATTTCAAAACGGGGCGATCGCGAAAAAAGGCGACGTTCTTGTCAAACTCGTTGCCTCTCTGGAAGAAGCTGACTTGGAATTGGCGCGAAATGATCTGGCCCGCGCCCGCGACCTCGCCGGGCGCAAAGTGATTTCAAAAGCGGAAATCGACAGCGCGGAATCGAAGTTCAAACAGAAGGAAGGGGTCGTCGCAAAGAAAGAAGTTCGCGCGCCGTTCGACGGCCAGCTCGGAATTCGCCAAGTCAACGTTGGGCAGATGATCAAAGAAGGCCAGCAGGTGGTGGCGTTGACCTCGCTCGATCCGGTCTATGTCGATTTTGCTTTGCCCCAACAGGAGATGCCAAGGCTTTCCTCCGGCCTCGAGGTTGAAGTGCATAGCGATGCGCTACTCGGAACCACGTTCAAAGGAAAACTGACTGCAATTAATTCAATGGTCGACAGCGTGACACGAAACGTGACCTTGCAGGCGACGCTCGAAAATCCGGAACACACGTTGCGGCCTGGAATGTTCGCGAAGGTCGACGTAGTCCTTCCAGAAAAACACAAGACACTCATCGTGCCCGGCTCAGCGATTTCCTACGCGCCCTTTGGCGATTCCGTTTTCGTGATTGAGACGAAGAAAGATGAAAAGACGGGCAAGGAATCGCAATCGATCCGGCAGCAATTTGTGAAAGTCGGCGAAGCGCGTGGTGATTTTGTTTCAATCACGGACGGCTTGAAAGGCAACGAGATGATTGTCAGCACCGGCGTTTTCAAACTTCGCAACGGCATGCCGGTGACGACTAACAACGAGCTCGCACCAAAGCCGCAAGAAAAGCCCAACCCAGTTGATTCCTAACGGAAGAAAATCCGAAATCCGAATATCGAAGCTCGAAACAATATCGAATGAATCAATTTCAAAACGGCGCGGTTGCTAAATTTCCGGCATTTGAATTTCGATATTCGAATTTGTTTCGGATTTCGGATTTCGGATTTCGGATTTCGCTCACACGGTCTTTATGAAAAGTTTCACGGACCTATTCATCAAGCGGCCGGTCCTGGCGATGGTGGTCAGCTTTGTCATTCTCATCGCCGGATTGCAGGCGATCAAGACGATCAATGTCCGCCAATATCCACGCAGCGACATCGCTTCGATCCAAATCTCAACCGTTTATGTCGGTGCGGACGCGGAGCTGGTCCGCGGTTTTATCACCACACCGCTGGAGCGCGCGATCGCCGCCGCGGACGGAATCGATTACATCCAATCCAGCAGTCAACAGAGTCTTTCTACAATCACGGTGCGGTTGAAGTTGAACTACGACGCGAACAAGGCGTTGTCGGAGATCAGCTCGAAAGTGGACGCGATCCGGCGCGATCTGCCGCCGGAATCGGAAATCCCGGTGATTCAAATTCAACCGGCCGATTCACAGATTGCATCCGCCTATTTAAGTTTCACGTCCAACATTCTCGAACCGAATCAAGTCACCGATTATCTGGTGCGCCTGGTGCAGCCGCGTCTGACCGCGCTCGGTGGCGTGCAGAAAGCCGACATTCTCGGCGGCCGCACGTTCGCAATGCGGATCTGGATGAAACCAGAACGGATGGCGGCTTTGAACATTTCACCGGCCGACGTTCGCAGCGCGCTTTCCAAGAACAATTTTCTCGCGGCCGTCGGTAGCACCAAAGGTTCGTTACTCCAAGTCAACCTGACGGCCAACACCGATCTGCACAACGCTGAGCAATTCAAACAGCTCGTGGTCAAACAGGACAAAGGAACGTTGGTCCGATTGGGTGACATTGCTGACGTCGTGCTCGGGGCCGAGGATTACAACACCGAAGTCCGGTTCTCCGGGGAGAAAGCGGTGTTCATGGGCATTTTCGTTCTGCCCAACGCGAACTCGATCGACGTGATCAAGCGTGTCCGCACCGAGCTCGAGCAAATCAAAAAAGAATTGCCGACTGGCATGCAGGCGGAAATGGCTTATGACGCGACGGCCTACATCAACGACGCGATCCACGAGGTCGTAAAAACCTTGATCGACACCTTGCTGATTGTGATGGTCGTGATCTTCCTGTTTCTCGGCTCATTCCGTTCCGTCATCGTTCCCATTGTCGCGATTCCCATTTCGCTCATCGGCGCGTTGTTCTTGATGCAAGCGTTTGGTTTCACTTTGAATCTGCTCACGCTGCTCGCGATCGTGCTTTCGGTCGGATTGGTGGTCGACGACGCGATCGTGGTCGTCGAAAACGTGGAGCGTCACATGCGCGAAGGAATGTCGCGCATGAACGCGGCATTGGTCGGCGCGCGCGAATTGATCGGACCAATCATCGCGATGACGATCACGCTGGCAGCGGTTTACACGCCGATCGCGCTCCAAGGCGGATTGACCGGCGCCCTCTTCCGCGAGTTTGCCCTTACTCTTGCCGGCGCGGTTTTCATTTCCGGCGTCGTGGCACTGGTGTTGTCACCGATGATGTCAGCGAATCTGTTGCGCGAAGCACACTCGGACCGCGGTTTTAGCGGATTCGTTAATCGAAGCTTCGACCGTTTCCGCGACTGGTACGGCAGTCACCTCGACAGAACGTTGAACGCGCGGCCGGCCGTTTACGCGGTTTGGGCCGGCGTCTCGGTGATCACGATTCTCATGTACATGGCGATCCCGACCGCTGCGACGAAGGAACTCGCGCCGACCGAGGATCAGGGTTTTATGTTCGGCATCATGACCGCGCCGGCGAACGCCACTATTGACGACACGATCCGTTATGCCGAAGCAGCCAATAAAGTTTTTCAGGATCTTCCGGACACGCGTTTCACATTTCAGATCACGCAACCCAGTTTCGGTTTCGGGGGAATGGTATTGAGACCTTGGGGCGTCCGCAAAACTCCGACTGCGAATTATATCCCCATCGTCCAGCGGAAGTTGGGTGCCATTCCTGGAATCCAAATGTTTGCTACGTCGCCTCAGCCGCTTCCTGGCGCCGAAAACTTTGGAATCACCTTCATTATCGCTTCGACTGCCAGTCACGAGCGCATTCTCGAGTTGGCGAAGCAAATCTTTGACAAAGCGAAGGACGCTCATGTTTTTCAATTTGCGGATATCGACACGAAAATTGACCAGCCGCAGGCTCAAATCGTTTTCGATCACGACAAAGTTTCGACAATGGGCTTGGACATGCAACAGGTCGGGGCTGATCTCGCGGCCAGCATTGGCGGCAATTTTGTCAATCGCTTCAACATGGAGGGGCTGAGTTACAAGGTGATCCCGCAAATAAAGCGGGTGGACCGATTGAACCCCGAGCAGATCAAAGACATTTACGTCACCGGGCCTAACAACCAGCTAATTCCGCTCAGCACGATCGCGACGATCAAACACACGACGGTCGCCCGCTCACTAAATCGGATGCAGCAGCTCAACGCGGTGACGATCTCCGGCGCTCCGATAGGTTCAATGGACGCCACGTTGAAGTTTCTGGAAAACGAAGCGCACAAAATTCTTCCGCCCGGGTACGTCATCGATTACACCGGCACCTCTCGCCAACTCCGGATCGAGGGCGACAAATTCCTCGGAGTATTTGTCCTCGCGCTTCTCCTGATCTTTTTGGTCCTGGCCGCGCAGTTCAACAGCTTCCGCGATCCGTTTATTATTCTGCTCGGATCAGTTCCGCTTGCGCTCTTCGGCGCCGGCCTGTTCATGTTTTTGAAAATGCCATTCGGCAAATTCTTTACCGACGGTTGGACGACTTCTTTCAATATCTACTCGCAAGTCGGATTGGTCACGCTGGTCGGGCTTGTTTCAAAGAACGGAATCCTCATCGTGCAATTCGCCAACGAATTGCAACGACAGGGCATGGAAAAACTCGCGGCGGTCGCGCAGGCTGCTCGGATTCGTTTGCGTCCGATCATGATGACGAGCGTCGCAACCGTGGCCGGTCATTTTCCACTCACCCTGGTTACTGGCGCAGGCGCCGCGGCCCGGAATTCAATCGGTCTCGTGCTCGTCGGCGGAATGACCATCGGAACGATCTTCACGTTGTTTATCGTGCCGTCGCTCTACATGCTCATCGCCAAGGAGCATCACGAAAAATCATTGATGGATGCCGAACTCGAAGGCGCCGAGGATGTCGATGTTACGCCGGAGCTTGAGCCGGCCGCGCACTGACTTGCCGTGTTCAAAGCGCTCGCGGAGGGATGAGCTGGCGGAACATTAGGTAGCTACGGCTAGAACAAATCGAGCTGATAGCGTTTCTCCCGCGGCGGCAACGGTTCATCGTTACGGAGCAACCATGGCGGCCGACCAAAAGTCCGCCGCTCCGCCGCGAGATCGACAATCGGATCTATATAGAGAACCGGCTTGCGCCCGTTGATTGAGACATATATTCGCGCCTGCACTTTAAGCGGCAACGATCCGCGCCGCGGGAACACCGTCGCCAAAT
>CAZFZG010000131.1:0-6668 GCA_964523205.1 uncultured Chthoniobacteraceae bacterium
GAATAGACACGCAACGGGCGGGCGTTCAGCGTAGTCTAATTAGAGGCAGGTATCTTTTGAAATGGACCCAATCGGCAGCATCAAGTTGCGCTGGCTCCACGGCGCGTTGCAGGACGTCACTTACGAGCTGGCGCGGTCGCAGTTCCAGTTCGCGCCCCACACCTGGGAACCGGCCATCAATGCCTATCGCTGCGAGAGCTGCATCCGGATTTGTGTCGATCTCGCCGGGGTCAAGCGGTCGCAGATCGATCTGACGGTTGAGCCGCAGCGGGTCGTGATTCGGGGCGCCCGCGAATTGCCCGAGCCGTCGCACGACGAAGGTCGCGCAATTCGGTTGCTGGCAATGGAAATCGATTACGGACCGTTCGAACGCGAAGTGATTTTGCCGGTCGAAGTAGAGATCAACCAGGCGCATGCCGAACAGCGCAACGGCCTGCTCTGGATTTCGCTCCCCATCAAACAATGAGTGACGAAAACGAATTTTCTTTGCAGCCAGCCGAGCTGGAAATGAAATCCGGTGACGCATCGACTCCGACGATCGCGGCCGACATTACCGATCAAAGCCGGACGCCCCGCATTCCGGAGGAGTTGTCGATTCTGCCGGTGCGCGGGTTCGTGGTTTTCCCGGGCACAATCGTGCCGCTGAATGTGCGCCGGCCGGCATCAATCGAGTTGCTTGACGACACGTTGCCGCGGACAAAAGTCGTCGGTCTAGTCACCCAGCGCGACGAAGCCAAGGAAGATCCGGGGCCGCACGATCTGTATCATGTTGGTACGGCCGCGCTGGTGTTAAAGATGATTCGTCAGGCCGATGATCACGTCCTCATCATTGCCCAAGGCCTCCGACGGTTTCGATTACGCAAAGTCGTGGCGACCTCGCCGTTTTTGCGCGCGGAAGTTGATCTACTCGAATCAAAGTCGCCACCGGAGAGCAAGGAATGGGAAGCCGAGTTTCGAAACTTGCGTGATTCGGCCGCCCACTTGTTCGAACTGACGCCTGAAACGCCGGAACAGGCGCGCTTAATGGTCTTGAACATCAACGATCCGGAACAGCTCGCGGATTTTCTGGCGCCGAACCTGAACGTCGACCTTGCCCGGAAGCAGGCGATTCTGGAGGAGCTCGACGTCGAGAAACGCCTGCGCGAAGTGCAAAAGCATATTTCCGCGCAACTGGAGATCGCGCAAATCCAGGAAAAATTGCAGAAGGACGTGGCCTCGCAGTTTTCCGATGCGCAACGTCGCGCTTATCTGCGTTCGCAGATCAAAGCGATCCAGCACGAGCTCGGTGAAGGTGAGACCGGTAGCGAAGAGCAAATGGAACAACTTCGCACGCGGTTGAAGGAAGCGAACCCGCCGCCCGAAGTGATGAAGCAGGCGGAGCGCGAATTGAAGCGGCTCGATTTCATCCCGCCGGCTAGCCCGGAATATTCGGTCATTGTCAGCTACGTTGAAATCATTGCCGACCTGCCTTGGAACAAATTGAGCGAGGACAACCTCGATCTCGATCAAGCGCAGCAAATTCTGGATCGAGATCATTACGATCTCGAAAAAGTCAAAAAACGGCTGATTGAATTTCTGGCAGTCCGAAAATTGAACCCGAAGGGACAGGGGCCGATCCTTTGTTTCCTCGGGCCACCCGGCGTCGGCAAGACCAGTCTCGGTCAATCGATCGCCGACGCGCTCGGCCGCAAATTTGTCCGGATCAGTCTCGGCGGAATGCGCGATGAAGCCGAGATTCGCGGACATCGGCGCACTTACATTGGTTCAATGCCGGGCCGGATCATTCAGGAGCTGCGCCGCGTCGGCACCCGCAATCCGGTTTTCATGTTGGACGAGATCGACAAGATCGGCGCGGACTTCCGCGGCGATCCGGCAAGCGCGATGCTCGAGGTGCTCGACCCGCGTCAGAACAACTCGTTTGTCGATCGTTATCTCGATGTGCCGTTCGATTTATCGCAAATCATTTTCATCGGGACGGCGAATTACATCGATGGCGTGCCGGAACCGTTGCGCGACCGAATCGAAGTGATTTCATTGCCGGGCTACACCGAGCGCGAAAAACTGGAGATCGCAAAACGTTATCTGATCAGGCGACAGCTCGAAGAAAACGGTCTCAAACCCGAGCAATGCGAATTCCAAGAAGACGCGATTCGCCAGATCATCAACGATTACACCCATGAAGCCGGCGTGCGGGAACTTGAGCGGCAGATCGGTGCGATTTGTCGATCTGTCGCGGCCAAGTGCGCTCGCGGAGAATGCGAACGTCTCGAAGTAGCGCCGGAGTTTGTCGCGAAAACGCTCGGACCGGCGCGTTATGTGCGCGACAGCAAATTGAAAACAAGTCAGCCTGGCGTTGTGACCGGCCTCGCTTATACGCCCTACGGCGGGGAAGTCCTGCACATCGAAGCGACTCGCTATCCCGGCAAAGGCAACGTCACGTTAACCGGACAGATCGGAAACGTCATGAAGGAATCGGTGCAAGCAGCGCTCAGTCTTGTCCGGAGCCGCAACGGAGAGATCGGGATCAAAGCGGATGACTTTAAGGACATGGATATTCATGTGCACGTTCCGGCCGGCGCTGTGCCGAAAGACGGACCATCGGCCGGGATCGCGATGTTCACCGCGCTCGCGTCGTTGTTCACCAACAAACCGGTCCGGTCGGATGTGGCGATGACCGGCGAGATCACGTTGCGCGGTCTGGTTTTGCCGATCGGCGGTTTGAAGGAAAAGAGTTTGGCTGCGATGCGGGCCGGCATTTCGACCGTGATCATTCCGAAATTGAACGAAAAGGATTTGGTCGATGTCCCGGAGGAAGCAAAACAGAAACTGAAGTTCGTACCGGTGGAGAATGTCGATGAAGTCCTGGCTGTCGCACTGGAAAAAGACGGCGCGGCAGAGCCCAACCTTCCATTGGCGGCGACCAATTAGTGCGATCCCGCGTCAGCTCGTTGGTCGATCTGTTGCAAGCTCGGCTCTGAGTTGCGGATCCAATCGCGCGTCGCGTTGATGTCGCCCTGGTTGACCGGTTCGGCCCGCGCCACAATCTCCTCGCCCATCTTCACCGGTTCGGCCTTGGGCGCCTTCCAGTGATGCCCGAACTTGCGGAGCGCGTAATACATTGTGCCGGCGTTGACTGCGCTCACCCCGCTGCAACGCATCGCGTTGTAGAACATTCGGTCGCAAACCTGCGATGGCTTGCTGTGGAGGTCGTAAGAAACGTCGTGCAGCACCGAGGCGTTGCGATATTTTCCTTCAAACGGTCCACCCATGATCGACCAGAGCGATCGTGGGATCGACGCTCCATCCACTTGCGAGCCAGCCGGGGCGATCCAAACCACGCCGTCGGGATCGGTGTAACGAAGCTCACTTAGGAGTGTCATCGAGCGTCCGTCGTTTTCCCAGCGGGCTTCAACGTAACCGCTGTAGTGGCCCCATTTGTTCTGCTGTTTCGATGCGCCGCGAACCCAGGCGGGCATTTTGTCCCCAGTGCAGCCGACAAGAAGAACCCCAGCCAGTATGATCGATGAAACCCTCATTGCTTCCCGGAAACTCCCAACCTTTAACGTTCAGTGCTCGAGGTCAACCCGCACCTGCGCGTTTAACGTGAGATCTGTTCTTCCAGCCGCGCGGATGTCGATCTTTGGATCGACGCTCTCACGGGTCCATCTGGTGTTATCGGTGTGCCCTCGGTTTGTTTTCGATAAGGCTGGAGATAAAACATCATGAACACCCCGACCACCACCAGGAGCGAGCCGACCCATTTCAAAAGCCAGCCCGGGTCGCGCAAGATTTGCACGCTGCTTTGATCCAGATTTTCCGGGTTCCAGGACGCCTGCGAAATCTTGTAGGTAAGCCCGGTCCAGCTCCGCCACCAGCCGGTTGGATAACTGAATGGATGATTCATCCAGCATGAGCCGCTGGTCGCTTCGTTGTCGGCATTGACCACCACCAGGTTACTTTTGAATCCGGCCGGGCTGTCGCTCCCCTCGTTGCGTTTCACCTCGAAATCGGCCAGTTCGAGGCCGATCGGCAACGGGATAATTTTAAAACCGTAGGCGATCTGGGTTTCGTTAGGCGAGGTCGGGACTGAGATTTGCCACCCGGCCGGGACCCATTGCTCAACCGTCGCGCCGTTTTGTTGAGCCCGGATCCGCACGCCATCTGGCAAATCTTTGCTCGGCATTGGCGCGTCGTCGGCTTTCACCGGGGCGAAATCCATCCATTGCTCGGCGTGCGGAATCGTCTTGTCGACGACCAGTTGCCAGTCGGCCCAACCCGTTGCCAGTCCCGCCCCGGCCGGATCGACGTCGATCTTGCCGGATGATTTGCCGTTCTTTCGTGAAACAAGCTCGTAGGAAAGCGTGCCGTCATTCGCCACGAACAAGGTAAGATGATTGGGTGCGGCTTCGTTCGCCGCCGGCATGGTGGGTGGCCCGCCCGTCGTCGGCATGTCTCCCGCGCCGTGCGGATTTTTTGATGCTGCCACCGGAACGCCTTTGCCGCGGATCGTCACCAGCACCGCCGGATTGTTTGGCTGATCACTAATTGAAGTCGGTTTACCGTTCTCAATTCGAAAATCGGGCCAGTAATTGTCGATCTTCAGAGTGAACGGCGAATCCTGAATTTTCAGGTCGCGCCCAAGATTTTCCGCGACCTCAAATCCGGATTCTTTTCCGCCTAACGAAATTACCACCCGGCCTTTGGTTCCGTTTTGTTCCAGGCGCACCTTTGCCCCGGTGCTGCCGCCTTTGCTCACGTGACCGATCTGTTCCTCCGGCGCCCTAGTGAAGGCGAAGATCGATTCCTCAAGGTCCACATCTTCTGAACTCTTACTCTTGCTCGTGCTCTTACTTGAGTCTTGGCGATTCGGTGAATCGCTCCTACCTAAATCTGCCACGCCGCGCTTGAATTCGATGTTCGCCAAGCCCATCGAGAAATTTCCGTTCTGCGGATCATCGGCCAGCAACCAGCTTTCCAGGTGCTGATTCATCATCGCGGTTTCGATTTTGAAATGGAGCGCCGGCGAGCCGCCGTCTTTCAGCGGCCGCGGATTCAATCTTCCTACGATCGCCGCGGCGTAATCGACAATCTGCAAACGCGCGCCGCTGGCCAGCGTTCCGAGATTCGCCGGACGCTCGGGAGAGGGTGGACGGTGCAGGAACTCGGCCGGATACGCTTTAATAATTCCATCGACATCGTGGACTCGAAGCTGGTGTTGATCGACCAGCAAGCGATTGGTCGGTGGATCGCCTTTGAACAGGGTGATCGTGCCTTCGACGCCGAAAATCCGGCCGATGAGCGAGCCCATGAGCAGGGTGATGATGCCGAGATGGGTAATCAGAAACGCGGAGTGATATTTTTTCCATGGCCATCGCGAGAAGGCCGACGCGGTCAGGTTGAGGCCGAGCAAGACGAGCCAGGCATTGAACCACGGCGCGCCATAAACGTAAGCGCGCGCGACTTTGGCGTCGAACGTCGATTCGTAAAGCGTGCCCACGATCGCGCCGGCGATGAGGACGATCAGCAAGAGAACCGCCAGCTTGAGCGACGCGAAGAACTCAAAGACCGGGTTCCGCATCCACACGGGCTGTTCGGATTGATTCGTGTTGGCCATGCGAGAGCCGCCTTCGCCAAGGCTACGGCGGCCGAGTCGACATTTTCCGCGAGAACCAACTACGATTCAAATTTCGCCCGAGTCGTGTTTCGCTTTAGCCCGGGCGCGATTTGCCTGCAACTCGGCCAGATGTCTTTCCGACCAGCGACACAGCCCGCGCAACGGTTCGATCAGGGTGCGGCCAAGTCGGGACAGGGAATATTCGACCCGAGGTGGAACGACCGGATAAACCTTGCGCGCGACCAGGCCGTCCCGCTCCAGGCTACGCAGGGTTTGGGTCAGCATCTTCTGCGAAATGCCGCCTATCTCGCGGTGAAGCTCGGCGTAACGCATCGTCTTTTTGGACAACAATTGAATGATCAATGCCGTCCATTTATCCGCGATCCGATCGAGAACGAGTCGGGACGGGCATTGGGAATCCATGACCGAGGGCATGGGCCTTTTTAAGCCGCAACGGATTTACGTGCAAGCTCGGAGGTAACGTTCCAAAATGACTGTATAAGCACACCAGGCCGTTTGACTAGATGCGGCCGTGCCCGAGATTTAGGTATGTCATTGGAATTGCTCTTGGACGAAACCGGCGCCAGCGACCAGTCCAGCTCTGTCGATGCCACGGTGCGCCGCCCGAATGATTCGGTTTTGCTCGACGAATATTCGCGCACGGTCGTCGCCGCGGTCGAGCAGGTCGCACCTGCGGTGGTAAACATCGACATCAACCAACGCGTGGCCGCGCGGCGCGGTCCGCGTGAGATCGGTGGAAGCGGCTCGGGTTTTATCATCACCCCGGACGGATTCATTTTGACCAACAGCCACGTGGTTCACGACGCCAGCATCATCACCGTCAATTTGCCTGATGGGCGCGAATATCCGGCCCAGCTCGTCGGCGACGATCCAGACACCGATCTCGCGGTAGTCCGGATCGATGCGCCCAATCTGCAACATGTCCGACTGGCGGATTCAGAGAATTTGCGGGTCGGCCAGATCGTGATCGCGATTGGCAACCCGCTCGGGTTTCAGGCCAGCGTGACCGCGGGAGTGATCAGCGCGCTTGGCC
>CAZFZG010000132.1:0-4026 GCA_964523205.1 uncultured Chthoniobacteraceae bacterium
TATTTTTATCCCAAGGACATGACCAGCGGCTGTACGATGGAGGCAAAGAATTTTCAGCGCGATCTGCAGCAGTACGACAAGACCGGCGCGGTGATCCTCGGCGTGAGCGTGGACAGCGCCGATTCGCATAAAGAGTTCTGCACGAAAGAAGGTCTCACCTTTAAACTGCTGGCTGATCCAGGTGGAAAGGTGTCCGCGCAATATGGATCGACGATGGATTACAAGGGAACGACGATGGCGGCGCGAAATACTTTCCTGATTAATCCCGAAGGAAAGATCGCCAAAGTTTACACCGGCGTGAAACCGGCTGAGCACAGCGAACAGGTGTTGAAAGACTTGGCCGAGCTGAAGAAGAGCTAACACAAATCGCCACGAGGCGCGAGCAAGCGACTCAATGCTCTAAGATTTGAGCGACTAGGCGCTGAATATTTTTCCTCCACGCCGACGATTGCTCGTTATCGGCATCATATACTTCGCTGTGGTTTTCTTCGGCGCGCTACCGGACCATCTCATTCTCTTTCCCAGCACCAACCAAATAGATCCACGCGGGGCGACCCGTAAGACAGTTGCATTCGAAAACGGTAAACTCGAATTGTGGACGGCGAGATCAAAGAGCGCGCAACAGAGCGGCGCACCAGAAGTTTATGTGCTTCGATTCTACGGAAACGCCGACCGTGCAGAGCGATGGGTCGCTGCCGAAGCCGATTCCTGGAATGAGCGGTCGATTGAGATTTGGGGAATGAATTATCCCGGATTCGGTGGCAGCACCGGTCCAGCGAAATTGAAGCGCGTCGGTCCAGCCGCGATGACGGCGTTCGAAGCATTGCAGCGAGAAGCGAAAGGCAAACCGATTGTAATTTTTGCGGCGAGTCTCGGGACGACGGCAGCTTTGCACGTCGCTGCGGATCGATCCGTAGCTGGACTCGTTCTGCATAATCCGCCGGCGCTCCGCCAAATCGTTCTCCAACATTTCGGGTGGTGGAATCTTTGGCTCTTGGCAGGTCCTGTCGCCGCCCAAATTCCAACCGATCTCGACAGCGTCCGAAATGCAAAGGCGATTACAAAGCCCGCGATTTTTCTTCTTGCGGAAAACGATGAGGTCGTACCTCCACGTTACCAACGCATGGTGGTGGACGTATACGCGGGCGAGAAACGCGTGATCGCGTTACGTGGCGCACATCACAACGATCCAATTGAGGGCGCTTCAATAGCGGATTTATACGGGGCACTCGACTGGTTATTGCCTCGACGCTCCGCACATTGATTTTGTTTTGTCGCTCGATTTTTGCGGTGAATTCGCGCTAACGTCGCGCGTCATGCAAAACCAAAGCGCGCTCAATGCGATGAGCAGCTTTGAGTTCATCTCGATCCTGATGTCGATCGTGATCGGACTGGGCGTGACGAATCTTCTGGCGGGTGCAGGACGCGCGTTTTATCGCCGTAAACAAACGCCGATGGACGAAGTGCACATCGTCCTGACCATGGCGACGCTGCTCGTGCTCTCTTTGAATTGGTGGGTCGCATTCAAATGGAATACGAATGTCGTGTGGAGCTTCGACAAATTTCTGGTGCTGATCGTCTGGACGATCACGCTCTATCTCTTGACCACGTTTCTGTATCTCGCCCGATTTGTCGGCCGAAGAAGAAAGTCTGAATCGGTTCGAGGTGAATCGAAGCGGCTACTACTCAGCGTTCATTGCATTTTGCTTGATGGACATCACCCAAACGGCGTTGCGCAGCGGTTTGTTTGATCCACCTTGGTATTTACCATTTGTCGCTCACTTCGCAGTTCTCGCAGCCGCCGGATTAATTGTGCGCAAACGCGGCTACGATCGCTTCTTCGCGTGGTATCAATTGATCGTGCTATTGCTGTGGGCACTCGTCGTAAGACGATACCTGATCGATGATTCGATTACTGGTTAGTCACCGGCAAGATCGACAATCACCTTTTCCATTCCGCTGACGACGAGCGCGAAACGATCGTAGTCCAACTTATCAGGCGTATCCGTGGACCGATGATAGTGCGGGTAACGGAACGGAGCCGTGTCGGTGATCATGATGGCGGGATAACCGAACTGCCAGAAAGCCCATTGATCTGACCAGCTCACGCCAGGAATAAATGCTGGCAATGAAGCGCCTTCACTCGGGAGTTTGCCTTGCCCACGAAACGTCAAAAGCGCCCGCCGAAGCAATGAGCGCGAACCAAGGTTACTAACAAAACCGATGAAGTTGCCGGTGATAGGATAAAAAACGCCGAGACCTGGCGCCGGATATTTTTGGGAGTGCGGCGCATCGGAAAAGTAGCCGATCGTTTCCAGACTGATCATTGCGCTAATCCGTTCGCCGTTCGTTTTGCAACGATTGGCGTAAACGAAACTCCCCATCTGCGAAGTTTGGAAATAAGGCGGTTCTTCGTTAACGAAGGCAACAAAACGCAGCGTCTTCGCTGTCGTCGTTCCCGCAAAGCGACGAGCGAGCGCGAGCATTGCGGCGACGCCACTGCCATTGTCGTTCGCGCCAGGTGCACCGAAAACCGAATCGTAATGCGCACCGATTAAAATGATTTCGGGAGATGAACCGCGAATCTCGGCCTCGAGGTTATGACAAAGAAGATTATTTAGCGTGTAACTGACGCGTCGTGATTGCAGATCTGCGCGGCTAAACGAATTCTCGATAAACTCGGCAGCAGCCTGAAGCTGCGGATATCGATGCAGGTTTCGTTCGCCGATATCACCGGCGAGCGTTTGGACATCCGCGCGCAATTCGTCTCGCAGTTTGATTTCGTCCGCAGACAACGATTCGGCTTTCGAAATATTTTTGCCAGGCATTCTCACACCGAACCACCAAAGTACAGCAAATACCGCAACGACGGCGCCAATGATTCGAGCAATGCTGAGTAAAACACGCCACCACATTTCAGCCGATCTTTTTGCGGAAAGTGAGCGCGCAAAAGGCAAAGAGCAGGATCGACATGATGATGAGAATCAGCAGGTGCGGCCAGTATTCGAACAATTGCGCGCCGCGGAGAATGATCGCGCGCATCAGCGAGATGAAATAGGTGGTCGGAAGAACCGTTCCCACCGCATAAAAAATCCACGGCATTGTTTCCCGCGGAAAAACGAAGCCGGAAAAGAAAACGCTCGGCAGCATGAAGGTCATCGACATTTGTAAAGCCTGCATTTGGTTTTCCGCCTTAGTCGCTACCAACAGGCCGAGACTTAGCAACGCGAACACATAAACCAGCGTTGTGAATATCATGGCGAGTACGCTGCCGTTGATCGGAACGTGAAACAAAAAACGCATGATAAGAAAGAGGATCATGGCCATCACCATCCCGATGCAGAGATACGGAATGAGTTTACCGAGCATCAACCCCCAACGGCCGAGCGGACTGACCAGCAAAGTCTCGAGCGTTCCTTTCTCGCGCTCGCGCACCACCGCCATCGCGGTCGCAAAGACCGTACCGATCTGGAGCACGATGCCGATGACGCCCGGCACATAAAAGTTCGGGCTCTTCATTGACGGGTTGTAAAGCATTTGCGGGCGAATATCGATCGGCATACCGCTCCGGCCGGTTTCACGAAGGAGCGATTCCAACGATTGAGTTAACGCGACGGACAGGCCAGTGTTCATCGCCTGCAACGCGGTCGTGGAATTCGAACCGTCGATCAGTAATTGCACCTGCGCCGGCTGCCCGGCGCGCACATGCTCGGTAAACTTCGGTGGAATTTGCAGACCGGCATAGGCCTCGCCCTTGCGAATGCGGCTCGCCATTTCCTCGATGCTTTGGGCTTCGCCGACCACGCGAAATGTTTCCGTGTTCACGAAGCGGTCGATGAATTGGCGGCTCTCGACCGTGCGGTCCTCGTTCAGAATCACCATCGCCATGTGTTTCACATCAGTGTCGAGCGCGTAGCCGAACGCGATCATTTCGACCAGCGGCGGGAAAAACATGAAGAACAGCGTCAACGGATCGCGCCAGACAACGATAAATTCCTTGAACAAAATTGCGCCGAGGCCGCGAAA
>CAZFZG010000132.1:4126-6651 GCA_964523205.1 uncultured Chthoniobacteraceae bacterium
TCATGCCGCCTTCTCCTTTTGCTCCTCGCCTGCGTACTTCGCGCTCAGGGTGACGAAAACGTCTTCCAGCGATGGGCCGATCTCGTGGATCTCGGTCTGTCCGATGCCGACGCTTCGCAGTTTGTCGTCGATGTCCGCTTTCCTGATCTTTTCGTCGACCAACAGGTGCATCGATTGACCGAACACAGTGGCACTACGGACGCCTGGCATTTGATGCATTGCTTGCAAAGCAGTTGTCACATGATCGCAAGTGACATCGAGCCGGCGTGTACTGGGTGGACTAACCTCCGGCAAACGTTTCAATTCGTCCGGCTCGCCACAAACGATCAGCTTCGACATGTAAATGTAGCCGACGTGATCGCAGCGCTCGGCTTCGTCCATGTAATGGGTGGTAACGAACAGGGTCATGCCCTGGGCGGCGAACTCGAAGAGCAAATCCCAGAGCTCGCGTCGCGCGACCGGGTCGATGCCGGCGGTCGGCTCGTCAAGAAACAAAACCGTCGGTTTGTGCATGAGCGAGCAAGCCATGGCCAGACGCTGGCGCCACCCGCCGGAAAGTAGCGCCGCGCGCCGATCGAGGTAGGGGTCCAAATGCGTCATCGCGATCATTTCGTCGCGTCGTAGGTCCAAATCGCGCCCCCTCAGACCGTAAAGTTTGCCGGCGAAAATCAGGTTTTCGTCAACGGTCAACTCGTCGTAGAGCGAAAATTTCTGAGACATGTAGCCGATCATGGGCTTGATCGATTCGGTGTCGCGAACGACATCGTGACCCGCGATCCGTCCTGTGCCTTCCGTCGGCTCAAGGATTCCGCATAGCATCCGGATCACGGTCGATTTGCCGGAACCGTTCGGGCCGAGAAATCCGAAGATCGATCCCTTGCCGACGCTGAAGGTAACGTGATCGACCGCGGTAAATGTTCCGAAGCGTTTGGTCAAACCTTCACACTCGATCATCGTCTTGTTTTCCGTCGCCATAAATAACTCAACGCCAAGGACACGAAGACCCCGAAGAGAATTGAAGCTGGTTCCTTCTCCATTTATCCGAAGCTTCGTGACCTTCGTGGTGCATCAGTTCGCTACATTTTGGAAATAAACATCCGCGGCCATTCCGGCGCGGAGCCGATCGTCGTCATTCGGCAAACGGATTTTGACGCCGAAGACTTGTTTGATGCGGTCCTCGACCGTCTGAACATTGCGCGGCGTAAATTCGGCCTGGCGATTAATCTGCTCGACTACCCCGGGAAAATCTTTTCCCGGAAATGAATCGACCCGGACCCGAACTTGCTCGCCGAGCTTGATCTTACCGAGCCAGGTTTCCGGAACGTAGACGCGCACCCAAAGATGTTGCGGGAGAAGGATCGTGGCCACCTGACCGTTGGCCGGCAATACGTCGCCAACTTTGACGCTGAGGACTTCCAGAATCGATTCCGCAGGCGCGACGACTTGCATCTCTTTCAGTTGCGCTTCGATGTCCGCCAATTGCGCGCGGGCCTGAATGATCTTTATCTGCGCCGCCTCCACGGTTTTTTCCTGTGTTTTGGAAGCGCTGTCCGCGCGCTCTGCATCGCTCGGCGAAACAACTCGGCGCTTCAACAAATCTGCCTGCCGTTTTGCTTCTGCTCGCAGGAATTCTAGCTGAGCGGCCGCCGCATCGGCATCGCGAACCGCCGTATCGATCTGGGCGTTAGCCAACTCGCGTCGCGCTTTTAGCTCCGAAGCTTCAAGTTGGGCGATAATTTGACCTTCCTTGAGATGGTCCCCTTCCCAGGCAAAGATCTTCTCAACTCGCCCAGACATGCGCGGGCCGACGTGCGCTTCGTCCACCTCAATGGTACCCGAAACCGCGTTCTTTCGACTGTCGCAGCCAGAGAACAAGACAAGGAGAGCCAACGCTCCCCAAGCGTGGAGAAGATGTTCGGCACGGCGAATCCGTCCTCCCGCGGATCGATCCTGACTATGGAACAACGCATTCATGCTCTCCTTCCTTTCGCGGTCAGCGCACCTTCGAGAACAATCTTCAGAATTCCCGCGAAACCATCCTTTGGCATCATCCCGAGTTCTTCCATCTTCGCCAGAGTCAGAACCGATTGAACGATCGCCAGTAAAATTTCGATGATCAGTTTGGCTGGAACATCTTTGCGCACCATTCCGGCACGTTGGCCCTCGAAGAAAAGCCTTCCGAAATAGCGTTCGATCAGCGCCGCCCGCCGGCGTTCAACAATCTTGAAAACCTGGGGTGCCTTCTGGCGCATGTCGCGCACAAAGGGCGGCTTGATCTCGTCTAGTTCGCGCTGCGTTCCGGCCAGCAATTCACGCAACGTCGCCGGGAAATTGTGAGGATGTGCGCGAGTGATTCCCTTTAACGTCGTTTCGACGCCTGAGAATTTATCGGCCAGCACCGCCTCCAGCATGTCAATCTTGCCTGGAAAATGCGCGTAGAGCGTTTTCTTGCTGATTCCCAGTTCCTCCGCCAGATCGTCCATGGTCACACTGCGAAATCCATGACTGAAAAAGTGCGCCCGCGC
>CAZFZG010000133.1:0-6618 GCA_964523205.1 uncultured Chthoniobacteraceae bacterium
TGGAATCGCGCGGTCGCGTTCGAAGCCTACGAAAAGAACCGGAACAAAGATGTGCCGCCGCTCACGATCCCTAAAGACATTCTAACCTGGATGAACGATGCCAAAGACAAAGAGGTGGCAATCCGAAAATTTCTGGTCGATCGGGAGATTCTTAGCGTTCCCGATTGGATCCAGCACTACACGCTGCGACCGACGCCGGACTATTTGCGCGTGCTTGGATTCAGCGAAAATGACGACTTCACGTCACCGTCCCGGTTGAACGAAAACTGCGTTCGCTATGTGCCAGAGCCGTCAGAGAAACTTGGCTACTTCTGGAAAGCGACCGCGAGGGATCCGCGGCCGATCTGTGTGCACGAAGGAATTCCCGGCCATTATTTTCAACTTTGTCTTTCCTGGAAACACCAAGACCCGATTCGCCGGCATTATTATGATTCCGGCCCGAACGAGGGACTTGGTTTTTACGCCGAGGAGATGATGCTTCAGGCCGGATTGTTCGACGATAGCCCCCACACCCGCGAGATCATTTACAATTTCATGCGGCTGCGGGCGCTGCGCGTGGAAGTAGACGTGAAACTCGCGCTTGGCCAGTTTACCCTCGAGCAGGCCGCGAAATATTTGGAGGAAAAAGTTCCGATGGACGAACAGACCGCGCGGCAGGAGGCGATTGCGTTCTCAACTGGACCAGGCCAAGCCATCGATTACCAAATCGGCAAACTCCAGATCATGAAATTCTTAGCCGAAGCGCGAATGAAAGACGGCGACAAATTTAGTTTGCGCGCCTTCCACGACTTCGTCTGGAAAAACGGCAACGTGCCAATTTCGCTGCAACGCTGGGAATACCTGAGTGACCCGAGCGAAGTTCCGAAATAACGCAATCCCCTCAAGGCTGCGCTGGCTCGGACTTCTGCCGCTCGGCCATGCTCTGTTTCATCCCTTCGAGGGCCAGGTCGAACCCGGGATCGAGAGCCAGCGCTTGCGCAAAAGCTTCCATCGCTACGGCGTGCTGACCGAAGTGTGCGAGGTAACGGCCGCGATTGACCAGCATTGTCTTGTAAACCGGCAGCACTTTGAGATTAACCACGTCGTCGGGTTCGAATCGGATCGTTCGGTCCGCCAAGCCGCGCGTCTGAAGTCGCAGTGGACCGGGATCGTGAAAATCCCGGTCGGTACTAAGCTGGAAGACAAGTCCGCGCGGGACGGCTTGATAGCCCGTTTTTAGCCAATTCGTGAAATCGATGTGTGGTCCCTCATTCAGCAAAATAACGTCGGTCGTTACATACACGGGTGCGACCGCGAGCTGACTTGTGACCAACGACTCGCACATCGCCAAAAACTTCGAGGCGATGCTTTCTCTCAACGCCGGATCTTTCGGGTAAGCTGAGGGGTCGCGTTCCCAATGCCTAAGCTCAGGAAGGTAGATATCGATCTTATCGCGCGATCTTTCGAACAACTGAGGATACGCGCGCTTGAGATAATCGAAATACCAGGAGCGGCGCAGGAGCTGAACATCGATCACCTGCACGTCAGGGCGTCGCCGTTCTATTTCATGCGCATACAACATCGGCGACGCCACCTGCCAATCGAGGGTTAGCAGCAGGCCGTTGGGTTCAACGCTACTGAGGATGTTCTCAACGTAATCCTGTGCGATGAAATAGTGCCGGCGGTTGTTGAAAGGCCCGTTACTAGCGAGAGCCACCGCTGGAAGAAGCAAAGCAATCGGGGGAACAACGAATAATGTGCCGCGAGGGCGTAAGCGTTGAGACAAAAACTGCAGAAGCCGATGAAGTCCGAGTCCGGCCGCAATCGCTACCGCGATAAATGTTGGCAGATAATAAGCGTCTTTGTCCTCAGCGATGTCGTAGTTGAGAACGTAACCAACGTCCGCCAGGACGATGAGCAACAGGAAAAAGAAAGTCGTTCGGTCGCGCTTAAATGCCGTCGTGATTCCAACAATGGCAATCAAAAGGGTGAGCGGAAACCAGGCTGAACCGAACTCGCGCAGGAGCAGCGCGCCGAACTGCGGCAATTGAGAGCCGATGTTGCCAGGAGAGAAGGACAAGAAAACCTGATATTGCCGGCCGGTGACGTGGGCCCAAATCGCGGAAAGCGAGCACGGATTGCCCCAATTCAGGATCGGCTCACGCGCGGCAGCGAATGGAAGATAGCTGTAAACCACAAACAATGCGCCAGTCGCAAAGAGTGCCGCAAACAAGAATCGTTTTCCCCGAAAGAAGTTTACGCCTTCGGTTTGGTAAACGATCGCCGCCAGGGCCGGCAGAGTCAGAGCAACGGTAACGTGATGAACGCCCAACCCAAGGCCGAAGAGAACGGCCGCGAGATACAAAAGGAAATCGCTTGGGTCGGATGAAGCGCTGCGTGATTCCAGCGCGCGCCGTCGCCAGCGCAGCAGAAAGAAAAAAACGGTCAGGATCAGGAGTGAATTGAGGGTGTAAACTTCGGCAATGGTGGCGTAAGCCCACAAAGTGCGAGCACAAGCGAAAAGCAGACCGGCGGCAAGAGCAGACGCTAAAGCCTTCCACGGTTCGCCGGTTGCGATCGACGTTGTTGGCTGAACAGATCTTTTCTCTTTGCGGCTAGTCCTGGTTCCTGGCTGGCGGATCGCGGAGACAATTTCGCTCAGCTTCAACAACTCCGCGACCACCAGCGTGAGCATTCCGGAAGCCAGGGCCGCGAACAGAGCGGATGCAAAATTGACACGCTGCGCCACCGAACCGATCGGCACCAACGACGCAATGTGAGCTAAAATCAGGTACAGCGGAAAGCCAGGCGGATGCGCTACGCCGAGCGAGCGCGCCGCGACGATGAGCTCGCCGCTATCCACCAGGGTTACTGTTGGCGCAAGGGTGTAACTATAGAGAGCGAGCGCTGCGATGAATACCAACCCCGCCCACACCGGCGGTTTGCGGAGAAACGACTGCTCACCAAACAGAGCCATTACAAGATCGACATCACGATCTTACCGGAACCTGCGACGCGCGATTTCCTCTTTCATATTTTCTAGTTCATCTTCGCGCTGGTCCCGGATGGTTTTGATGTAAAGGATCGTGCCGGCGATTCCCAGCGCGGCGGCACCGAGAAAATTTAGCCCTGCTCCCTGTTTCCAGAGATAAGCGCCGAGAAGAGCGCCCGGGGTCACGATCAAGTCCCGTACCAAATAGTACGCGCCGATCATTTGCCCGCACCGAGCCGGTTCGCAGTATCCAATGATCAGCGCTTTGCGAGACGTGTCGCCGAACTCCTTCAATCCCCGAATTGCAAAGGCAACCAAAAGGGCGGCAAAACTTCGCGAGAGGAGCAAGCTGATTGGAAAAAGCGTGAACATGAGGAAGGTCACGACGACGAACGGTTCGCGACCGTAACGATCGGCATAATACGACGAGGGGATGATGCACAACGTTGCCGCCAGCATTTCCACGCTGATAAGCACGCCAACTTCCTTCGCACTCACGCCGATGTAATCCATCGCGAAAATCACCACCCACGCGTAAGTGACCCGTTCGCAAAATCGAACCAGGATGTCACTCAAGAGCAACCGCCGCAGCGGCGAATTGAACGCGCGCAAGCTTTCCCAGAAATTCGACCGCGCTCCCGGTGCTACTTCGGGCTTCGGTTCGTCTTTTAATGTTCGCTGCACCAGAATCGTCGCGAGCGAAAGAACAATGGAAATTACGAGCGCGATCCGGACCCCGCCCTTCACGCCGAAGCGATCGATCAACATCCCGCCAAAAAACGGCGCGATCATGATTGGCAACCGTCTGATTACCATCTGCACGCCGATTCCCATCGCGTGGCGATTTGCCTCCAGCGCGGCCGCCACCAGCGAAAAAGTCGCTGGCAAAGAAAAACAGCTCCAGGAAAGAAACAGAAACATCCCGACAATGACCGCGCCCCAGTGCGGAATCAGCAGAACGAGGGAATAACCGACGATCGATACAATGTTGAACATCAGAAACGCGCGTCGATGTCCCCAACGATCGACAACTAACCCGCCGGGATAGGCGTAAATCGCGCCGAGCAGGGTTCGGATCGCATCGTAAAGGCCAATCACGAAGACGCCCGCGCCGAGGGCCTGGAGAAATTTCGGTACGAACCGTATCCAAAGTTCTTCGCCCGCACCGATGACAAGAATCGCCAGGAGAAGGATGGCCAAGTTGCGCTTGAGTCCGAAGAAATCAGCGACTGATCGCAACCAGTTCACGTGAGAACGTTGTCGGAATAGTGACCCTTGTTCAAGATCGGTAGTTGCGCTCCACCATTGGTTAACGGCCATTCAATGACCGGAAGGCGATTCCATTTTAAACGCTGAATTTTGCCTGGCATCCGGGATCGTCTGCGGCTACGACCTTGCCAGCCGCGGAGCGAGCAATGATTTTGAAAGCATAAAATGGACGAAGAGAAATCCGACCTAGTTACCAAGGTTCCAAGAGTAACGCTGATTTTCTGGATCATAAAGATCTTCGCGACGACTCTCGGCGAAACCGGCGGCGATGCCGTTACGATGTCGTGGCTTGGCGAAACTACCGCCGAGGCCAAGGGCACCGGGTATCTGATCGGGACGGCAATCTTCGGCGTTATTTTTGTCGCTGCGGTCCTTGTTCAGATTAAGGCGACAAAATTTCATCCGTTCCTCTACTGGCTGACGATCGTCGCCACGACGACGGTCGGCACAACCATGGCCGATTATTGCGACAGATCGCTCGGCATCGGTTACACCGGGGGTTCGACAATCTTGCTGGTCCTGGTGATTTCGTCGCTGTTGGTCTGGCGCTTTTCAACCGGAAGCATCTCGGTCGAAACAGTGAGTACCCCGAAGGTCGAAATGTTTTATTGGGTCACGATCATGTTCTCGCAGACGCTTGGGACTGCGCTCGGCGACTGGGTCGCGGATACGAATGAAATGGGCTATCTCGGCGCGGCCGCGGTTTTTGGCGGTTTACTCCTTGTGACCGCGCTCCTCTATTATTTCACAACCATTTCGCACGCTGTTTTGTTCTGGGCGGCATTCATTTTGACTCGCCCGCTCGGGGCCGTCGTTGGCGATTTTCTCGACAAACCTCACGCGCAAGGCGGATTGGCGCTGAGCCGTTACACCGCATCTCTCTCGCTTCTCGTAGTGATCGTCGCCTTGGTCCTGATTTTCCGGCAAAGACCGGCTGCCAGAGCGCATTAAGCGACTCAGTAAAGCAACTGCACGCCGAAGTAGCCGATGAGCGCGAGCGAATCTTCCGGCGAAACGATTTCATGCCCAAGCGAAACAATCAGGATCCGCGTTTTCGTGAGTTCGTGATGGACTCCAAAGTTCAGGGTCAAGACCTGCTGACTGAAGTTCATCCGCGACGTGCCATGAAGCTCTGCCATCAACATCGTCGGCTTGGCTACGTCGAATCCGCCAACGATGCCATAAAGCCATTCGCTGCGGCCAACGCTTATGCCAACGGGCCCGAATTCCGCGTCGGCGTGGAATCGTCCAAAAGTCTTTGCCGCTTGAAACGGAATCTGAAATCGGGTGCCGTCCTCAGCCAGACCGCGGCGCGCGGATGATTGTTGGATATTGAAGATGATTCTCGGAAACATCGACATGTCGAAACCGTTCTTTTCTTCATCGAGGAATCGCCATTTTATCGCCGTCTCCGTTCCACCAAGGCCGCCGATCGGACCATGGTCATCGCGCTTCAACAACACCGGCGCAGTTTCCAGCGTAAGCTGAATGTGTTCCCCGACGCCGTAATTGAAGTCGATTGCCGGCAAATCGAGCGATGTTTCGTCCGAGCGATGCTCAAACGCGAGGGCGAGATTGATTTCCCATTTGCCTGGTCCGGGCGTTCCGGGATCATCGGTGATCATCGGCGGTCCGCCTTGTCCGCGTGCCGAACCGGATCCGAGCGCGCAAATGGTCGCGCCGAAGAGTATTCCCCACTTCAACTGGTCACTTGTCACAAATGCCTGTCCGGCTCGGACTCACTTGTCACTTTTTATCGGACCGTAAACCAAAAGCTTCTGCGTATTTGGAACAATTGTCGGTCGCGCCGGCGATGCGCCAGGTGATGAACTCGGCGGCGGCTGAAATTGCGCGGTTGGCAAATAAATCCGGTGGGTCTTCGGGTTGATGGCCATGGTCCGTGCGCCGCGCTCGGTCTTCAAAGTTTGAACAGCGGTCAATTTGTCCGGCACCTCCTCTTTGGCGATCGTGGTTGTTCCTTCGCCACAAGATGCGAATGCGAGATGGCTCGCGTCATCAAATGCGCAGCCATCAACGCCGACACCGATCGGAACATTGGCAATTACTTTTCCCGTCTCGGTATCGAGCATCGTCATCATTTTGTTATGACAACCGGAGAACAAACGGTGATGGGCCGCGTCCAGGGCGATACCGCTGGGCTCTTCACCGGGCGCCAGCGGCCAATGCGCGACGACTTGGTGTATTGCGGTGTCGATCGCCACGACCTCGCTCTTGTCTTCGATGTTGCAGTAAACACGGCCCGCTTTCTCATCGACTGCTGCGAATTCAGGATTTCCATCGAGCGCAATCGTTGCGACAACTTTCAGGTCTTTTGCATCGATTACGGTCGCGGAGTTGCCGGTATGATTGAACACGTA
>CAZFZG010000134.1:0-6602 GCA_964523205.1 uncultured Chthoniobacteraceae bacterium
GGTAAAGTTCCAGCCTTCCAAGCTGGCCATGCGGGTTCGATTCCCGTTGCCCGCTAATATGCTAATTATCAAAGGCTTATAAATCAACGGCTTCGTTTCATTATTGCACGATGAGAAGACGCGCGCCGCGACGAAATTGCTAGCGGGGCGGCGGTTCGCTGGAGCGCTCTGGTTGGCCCACGTTCTCTGCATAAATCTGAATACATCTGTGCTGCCGTCTGCTCAGGCGAATGGTCGGACGCACAGCCGATAGCATCCGCAGGCCATCCTCAACACTACGAACCGTGCCCGAACTCAATAGCACGGCAAGCGCAAAGAGTGCTGTACGACCGTGACCCTGCGCGCAGTGAATGAACGTCCGGCCAGGTCGTAGCTTAGCAACAGCCGCACGCAACGCCTCTGGTGTCGGTGCTCCACCATCGAGAATAGGAAAGCTGCGGTAGGATGGTGAACGGCGAATGGACGATGGCTCGGAAAACTCGGCGGTCAGGTCAACCCAGTTGTTGAACTCGTCCTCAAGCTCAAACGCGAGCAACCGCCGTCCGACAACCAACTGCTCAGTAACCGGATTGGTTGCTGGCTCTCGACTGAACAGGCGCATGAGATACCAAACAACCGTGGTGTAAACAAGTAGTGGGAGGAACACAAACCAACTCCACAGCGGCAATGTGCCATCTGCTCGTTTGCCGTACACCCGGTGTGAACCGCGTCCGTAAGCAATAGCGACAACAAGAAAGTCGCAACCGAGCCAGATGGCTACGAGATACCAGCCACGCTCGGCAAGTCCGAGAACAATAAGGACGATGGCCAACCGCTTGAAGAAGATGTCGGTGGGTCTAATCCGATTGAGTTGGATTCTGATACGGTCAAAATCGCGTGTCACGCCCAAGATTTTACCGGTGCGTGGGGACTCAACAACCCGAAACGGCTCGATCAGCGGGCAAGGAAATTGGATGGGCCTTGCGTCCCTGCACTCCCGCTTCCCGAACGCACGGTGGCAGGGTACCAGGGATAGCAATTACCGCTCCGTTGCAAGAAGGCAAGGGAATCGGGCTGCAATGCCACAGCGCGTTCGGGGTGCAGGGTCGCAGTGAACAGCGTTCGACAACGCCGTCCTTTGCCCTCGACGTTTAGCGCGAAGCGGAATTAGCATTGTCCTGTTTTCCACGTCACTTCCCGGAATGTCCGACGAGGTTAAAAAGGAAATTTATCTCGAAGTCGCCCATGTCCTGTTCATGGACGTGGTGGGTTTTTCGAAACTCCTGATTGACGATCAGAGCGAGATACTTGAGCAACTTAATCAACTCGTTCGGGAAACGCCGCATTTCCGCGAAGCCGAAGCGGCCGGCAAACTGATTCGAATTCGATTGATGGGGGATGGCCGTCGCGTTGCAAAGTACAGTATTCAGCGCGCACCGCACACGCCGCACCTGAAAGATGACCTTTAATGCAAACGATGTTGCTATTAACCGTCAACACCGGCTCGTCCAGTCTAAAGCTTGCGCTCTATGAAAAGGAAAACTTGGCGCGCAAAGCGATACTCTCTGTTGAGAGGATCGGCTCGATCGACGCACGTCTCATTGTGCACGGATCAAGTGGAGCGAAAGACCACAAGATACGAGCCAAGAATCATGCCGACGCGCTCGCAGAAGTTATTCATGATTTGCCTGAGCTATTCAGTTCGGCGCCTCACGCGATTGGCCATCGCATCGTGCACGGAGGCGCCGGCCATTCAAAGCCCGAGGCAATCACGACACATCTGTTAGATGAGCTGCGCGAGCTCAAGCATCTCGATGCTACGCACGTGCCGCAGGCGTTGGCGGTGATCGACTCACTCATGAGGCAGTTCCCCAACGTGCCCCAGTTTGCGTGCTTTGATACGGCGTTTCACCGGTCGATGCCGGAGTTCGCGCAACGCTATCCGCTTCCGCGCTGGACGTCAGACGCAGGCGTGCGGCGCTACGGCTTTCACGGACTGTCGTGTGAATCGATCCTTGCGCAATTGAAGCTGATTGATGCGCGCGCCGCCATGGCGCGTTTGCTGATCGCGCATCTGGGGAACGGCGCGAGTGTCACGGCAGTCCAAAACGGTCACAGCATCGATACCACGATGGGTTTTTCTCCGACTGGCGGATTGATGATGGGGACGCGTTGCGGCGATCTTGATCCAACGGTCATGATGTATCTCGCGAGAGTCCGCGGTATGACTACGGATGTCCTTGAACAACTGGTGAATGCGGAGTCGGGATTGCTCGGCGTTTCCGGCGAAAGCCAGGACATGCGCGATCTGCTGGTACGGGCCGCATCGGACCGGCAAGCGGCGGAGGCGGTCGAGCTCTTTTGCTACGTAGCGCGGAAGCATTTCGGCGCGCTCGTGGCAACGCTCGGCGGTGTCGACACGATTATCTTCACCGGCGGTATCGGGGAAAACCGCGCGCCAATTCGCGAGAAAATTTGCGGTGGACTGACGTACCTTGGCGTGCAGTTGGATGACAAACGCAATGCGGCGCACGAAGGTGTCATCTCCGCGGAGAGCAGTCGCGTCGTTGTCCGAGTCATGGCCACGGACGAGGACTTGATGATTGCCCGACACGTCGCCTCATTGCTGAAAGAAAGGAGCGCATGATGTTTACATTCGACACTTCCATTTCGAGCGCAGTCGAAACTGAGAGACCGCAGACACATGAGCCGCCGCCACCCGGCATTCTCGCGCCGGAGTTGCTCGACCGGATGCAGCGCTATTGGCAGGCGGCGAACTACTTGACGATCGGCCAGATTTACCTACAGGAAAATCCTCTCCTACGCGAGCCGCTGAAGCCGGAGCACATCAAGCCCCGCCTCCTCGGTCACTGGGGCACATCGCCCGGGTTGAACCTGATTTACGTGCACTTGAATCGGCTTATCACTGAGCGAGACGCGAATGTGATCTACCTTGCCGGACCGGGACACGGCGGGCCTGCCCTGATCGCGAACGTTTATCTCGAAGGCACGTACACGGAGGTGTATCCAAATGTCAGCCAAGACGTCCCGGGAATGCGGCGGTTGTTCCGGCAATTTTCTACACCCGGCGGCGTTCCAAGTCACGTCAGTGTGCCAACACCGGGATCAATTCATGAAGGCGGCGAACTCGGTTATGTTCTCGCGCACGCATTCGGAGCTGCCTTCGATAATCCCGAGCTCATTGTTGCCGCTGTGGTTGGTGATGGCGAAGCGGAAACAGGTCCGCTCTCCGGATCGTGGAAAGGGATAAAATATCTGAACGCCGCGCGCGATGGCGCTGTCCTGCCGATCCTGCATTTGAATGGATACAAGATTTCCGGGCCGACAGCACTCGGCCGCTCCAGCGATGACGAAGTGAAATCTCTGTTGGAGTCCCCTGGTTACGATCCGCTCTTCGTGGAAGGCTCAGACCCGGCCCTCGTTCATCAGGAACTCGCGGCTGCTCTGGATCAATGCCTGGCGTGGATTCGGCGCATTCAGAGCGAAGCGCGCTCGAATGGGCCCGAGCCCGGCACGCGCTGGCCGGCGATTGTTCTTCGGACCCCGAAAGGATGGACAGGACCCCGCGAAGTAGATGGTTTGCCGGTTGAAGGCACGTTTCGAGCCCATCAGGTCCCGCTCGCCAACGTGCGGGATAACCCGGCCCATCTCGCAATCCTCGAGCGATGGATGCGTAGCTATTCTCCAGAAAAGTTGTTTGATGAAAATGGCCGCTTTGTCGAGGAACTCGCGAGCCTGGCGCCGAAGAATCAACGCCGGATGGGCGCGAATCCGCATGCCAATGGCGGGACATTACTCAAGCCATTAAAGCTCCCTGATTTCACCCGCTACGCCTTGCCCGTTCTACAACCGGCCACGGAACGCCACGAATCAGTGCGGCAATTTGGAGCTATGCTGCGCGACATCTTCACGCTCAACAAGAGCGAGGCCAACTTTCGGATAACCTGCCCGGATGAGACGAACTCAAACAGGCTCGGCGAGGTCTTTACGGTCGAGAATCGGTGCTTCGCAGGTGTGACAATTCCAATCGATGACCATGTCAGCGTCGATGGCCGAGTGATGGAAGTTCTGAGCGAGCACCTATGTGAAGGGTGGCTGGAAGGTTATCTGCTTACCGGGCGCCATGGGTTATATGTGACATACGAGGCTTTCGCGATGGTTTCGGCCTCGATGACGGTACAGCACGCCAAATGGCTTGAGGAAGCTGATCGCCTCACGTGGCGGTCGCCGATCGCGTCGTTGAACATTCTCCTGACTTCCACCTGTTGGCGCAACGATCACAACGGCTTCAGTCATCAAGGTCCCGACCTGATCGACATCATTCTCTCAAAGCGCGGCACAGTTGGACGCATTTATCTGCCGCCAGACGCCAACTGTCTCCTGTCGGTGGCCGATCACTGCCTGCGCAGCCGCAACTATGTAAACCTGATCGTGATCGATAAACAGCCGCAACTGCAATGGCTCGACATGGACGCAGCGAAAGAGCATTGCGCTCGCAGCGCCTCAATCTGGAAATGGGCCAGCACACATGATGGCGCGGAGCCCGATGTGGTGCTCGCCTCCGCCGGCGATGTCGTCACGCAAGAGATCATCGCTGCCGCGTCGTGGCTGCGCCAGCATGCTTCTGATCTCCGTGTGCGGGTGGTGAATGTGGTCGATCTCATGACGCTGTTTCCTCCGGAAGTGCATCCGCACGGGATGAGCGAAGCGGAGTTTGTCGAACTATTCACGCCGGATAAGCCGGTGATCTTTGCCTTCCACGGTTACCAGCGCGCGCTGCACGCAATCGTGCACGGCCGTCCGCGCGCCGACCGTTTTCACGTGAGCGGTTTTAGCGAACAAGGCACGACCACCACCCCATTCCAAATGGTGGTGTTGAATGAGGTCAGCCGTTATCACCTTGCCATGGCCGCGCTTGAGCGCGCAAACCGCGCTGATATTCCAAACAGCATTCTGATTGAGCGCTGCCGCGCGGCACTCGATTCCGCGACAGCCTACGCGCACGAGCACTTTGAGGATCCACAGCACATCCGTGATTGGGTTTGGAGCGATCCCGAAAAGACCGACTAATTGTCAGTTTAATCAGGCCGTCTGCCCGAGTCCCAAGCGCAACTGAGGTGAATCAAACTCTCGCTGCGTGTTTGAAACTTTGAAGGACACGTTGCTACTCAGCTTTGCACCTCGCGGGACCACGGCCGATGAACGGTAGATTTCATTAATTGGTAAATTGTTCGGCCACCAGGAGCGAGATCAATAGACAACGAATGAAAATGCGTCCTTTGAATCCGCCAAAAATCACCAGACCCAAGGCGATGAGAATGAGCAGTGGTTTCCAAATTTCGACGTTGCTGATCGCAGCCATGAGCAAGTCGAGCACAGGATTGGTCCATCTTTCGTTGATAAAGATGAAAAAGTGTTTGGTCCACCGGTTCTCTTATTCTCGATCGCCGATGGTTTTTTGATTTACCATCAATTCAGGGACGGTTACAACGGTAACCGCGAAATGCCGACAAAAAATAACCGCCCCGCTCATATCTTTCTGCCAACCAATGCGGGAATGGTGGTGACCTCGAGATGAATCCAACCTTTTGGCTGAGCACCGGGATTCAGTTCCTGATCTATGGACTTGTGGCCTACGTCGCCGGGCTGTTGGTCGAGCGCAAGAACGTCAAGGTGAACTACACCCGCAAGATTGACTTCTTTGTGCTCTTTATTACGCCGCTCGTGTTTCACCGATTTTTTCCTCAAGACCAAACTGTGGGCATAGTCGCGGTGAGGTTTTTGCTGGTCTTGGCGATCTTTCTCATTCTGATCAAACCCATCCGCGAACGGGTGCCGGCTTTTATGACGATGTTTCGATCGTTCGATCGTCCGGAGGATCGGCCCCACACGTTGCTGTGGTTTAGCACGCAGATCATCGTCGGGTATGCCGTCCTGATCCCAATGTCCATTGTCTTTACCCGGCGTGGATTCCACGAATTGATGTTTATCCCAGTCCTCATTCACGGCATTGGCGACGGTTTGGCCGAGCCCGTCGGTATTCGGTTCGGCCGGCACAAGTACACAACGCGCGCGTTTTTGAGCAAGGAGCGCCGATACACCCGAAGTTACGAGGGCAGCGCGTGCGTCTTTATTGTTGGCCTTCTTTCTGTCGTGCTCTTTTACTCCAGCTTTACCACGCCCCAGTTTTTCGTAGCGCTGCTGGCGGTGCCGCTCCTGACGACGGTTGCCGAAGCGAAAGCGCCCCACACGTGGGACACGCCCTCTATCTTTCTGGTGGCCGGCTTGTCCACATTTGCGGCCAAGATGTGGGTTTAGCTGGCAACCATTCTTAGGTATCGTCCACAATTGAGACTTAGATGATCCGCGCTTCCAAAAACTCGCCGAGTCGGCTGCGCCGAAATAATAGCAAGAATTTTTCGGACAAATTCGGACACGAGAACTGCGTGAATCTGCAATCTGCTCATTTTGAGCGAATGCGGTTAACGCGCTGATTTGTGCAGATTTGCGCGGAAGTCGCGCAATCAAGCGAAGCGATTGAAGTCGTTTCGATTCCCGTTGCCCGCTGGTTTGTGTCAATTCTGTAAAATCTGCGACCGGGG
>CAZFZG010000135.1:0-3883 GCA_964523205.1 uncultured Chthoniobacteraceae bacterium
CATCGCGCAGGGCCTTGATGATCATAAGCGGAATTAGTTTTTCCGGGAACTGGTAGGGCCCGTAATTGTTCGAGCATCGGGTGACGACGACCTCTTGGCCATAGGTCTTGTGATGGGCGAGTGCGAGAAGATCGGCACCGGCTTTGCTGGACGAATAAGGCGAGCTCGGATCTAGCGGCGATTGCTCGCTGAATTTTCCGGTCTTGCCTAGCGACCCATAAACTTCATCGGTCGAGATTTGGACGAAACGCTGGACGCCGTGTTTGCGCGCGGAATTCAGTAGCACGCTCGTGCCGATGACGTTGGTGTGAATGAAATTTTCCGGTGAATTGATACTTCGATCGACATGCGACTCGGCGGCGAAATTGACGACCGCGAAACATTGATGCTCGAGCATGAGCGCGTCCATCGCGTCGGCATTGGCGATGTCGGCTTTGAAAAATTCGTAGCGTTCGCCATGTTCCTCGACCACGCCATCGAGGTTGGCGAGGTTGCCGGCATAAGTGAGGGCGTCAACATTTGTGACCGAGGCCGGCTTGTAATGTTGCAAAATATAGCGAATAAAATTGCTCCCGATGAAGCCGCAGCCGCCGGTCACCAAAATACGCACAGCGCCAGATAGCAGCAGCCCAGCAGGCGTCAAGCCGCACACAACGGACACGAAGGATACCAAGGGCGCGACGCTTAACGAAAATCAGATTGCCAAGTTGATTCTCGACGCTGCTTTCGTAATTCACACAAAACTCGGATCCGGTGTTTTTGAATCGGTTTACGAAGTCGTGCTAGCGCATGAGCTGCGGAAAAAAGGCTTAAGAGTGGAGCGACAAAAATCGATGCCCGTCATTTACGACAACATCCGATTCGACGAAGCGTTTCGATCCGACTTGGTAGTGAATGACAAGGTCATTATCGAACTGAAATCGATTGAGGCTTTGTCGCCTATCCATGCAAAGCAGCTTCTGACTCAGTTGCGTTTGAGCGGGCTCAAACTTGGTTTGCTCATTAACTTCGGCGAAGCACACCTGAAAAACGGGATTAAACGAATTATCAATGGCAAGCTCGACTGGACAGAAGCTTCAGATGTTGCTTTGTGACCGTTGCGGACCTTTGTGCCCGTTGTGAGAGCCGTATTGAAAACACAACCTAATCGGCAAGCCAGCGGGCTAGCGGATTTTCCGTTGCTCGGCCCGCAGTTCGAGACCTGGAGAAACGCGCTCGCCGAAAGCGAATGGACGCCGTGGATCATCATCGGTTTCGCCGCATTCCTGCGTTTCTTTCTGCTCGGAATGAAGCCGCCTCATTTCGACGAAGGGATCAACGGCTGGTTTGTCGATCAAATGGTCAAGACTGGCTTCTACAGATATGACCCGACCAATTATCACGGGCCGCTGCATTTTTATGTCTTGTTCCTTTCCCAAACATTGTTTGGTCGCAACCTCTGGGCTCTGCGCCTGCCGGTGGTCCTGGTCAGCATCGGTTCTGTTTGGCTGACCTTAAAATTCGAACCGTTCGTCGGCCGCGCCATCGGCAGACTGGCGGCGCTAGGGATGGCGGCGTCGCCCGGTTTTGTTTTTTTCGGACGCTACTCCATCCACGAAGTCTGGATCTTGTTTTTCACAATGCTGTTTTTCCTTGGCCTGTTCGGTCTCTGGAAATCCGGCACCGCAAATTATCTTTGGTGCGCCGGGATGGGTCTGACCGGCATGATCCTGTCGAAAGAAACCTACATTCTCCACGTCGCCTGCGCCATCATCGCCGTCCCCGTCTGTGCAGTCTCCAATTACTTCAGCAAGCTCGATGACAGGCGTCCGGCAAAGCAAACCTGGGATTATGTCGATCTTGCAGTCGTTGTTGGAACCGGTATTGCGCTGATCGTCGCGTTTTATTCCGGCTTTTTCTTTCATTGGAGCGGAGTAAAAGGCGTGGTTCAGGCCTATCTGCCGTGGTTCAAAACCGGCAGCGAAGGCCACGGTCATGAAAAGGCGTGGTATTACTGGCTTGCGTTAATTACGCGTTATGAGTTGCCTGTCTTAGCGGGGATACTCACTTGCGTTTTCGCGCTGCGTTTCAAAACCCTGAGCCTGCGTTATCTCGCCATTTACGGCATTGGAACGCTCATGGCTTACAGCATCGTGAAATACAAAACGCCATGGTGCATCATCAGTTTCATCTGGCCGTTCCTGTTTACTTTCGGCGCGATAGCGACGATGCCGGCGGTGCGATTCAAGCAGACAACGTATCTTTGGTGCGCGCTGATTCTATTCGGCCTACTAGGCTACACTTTCTACTACGCAGAAACAACGAAGTGGGAAGCCACCTGGGATCATGTTTGGCCATACTGGATGATCGCGGGCACCGGTCTGCTGCTAGTTGTACTAATAGATCGACTGTTGACCGAGATTTTCGTCGCGGTCCTGACCCTTTGGTCGCTCGGGGAGTGTATCTGGTTGAATTATTTTCGCTGCACCACCGACACCGAGCCGTACGTCTACGTCCAGACTTATAACGACATTTACAAGTTCACCGATCCGATCATTCAGCTGGCCCATGCCGATCCGCGCGCTTATCAACTGACAGGTCACATCATTCGCCCCAGTCCCTATCCATTGCCGTGGATCCTTGGTGATTTCGGGCGAGTCGGTTATTACGAAAAAGACAACATGCCCGACAAACTCGATGCCGATTTTCTCCTCGTGATGCAGGACAAAATCAAAACCGTCGAAGAGAAGCTGCACGATTCCTACTACACCGCGCCGGTGACGATTCGACCGTACCAGGATCCGTCCAAAGCCTACTTCACCGCCAAGGTCTTCAAGTTCTACTTTCCCGGGAAGTGGCCCGATTTCACCGGCGCGACGCCACAGCCCAGCCCGGCTCCGGCCGCAAGTCCAAGTCAGGCTCCAAGTCTTAGTCCTATTCCAACGAAATGAAGTGGTTGGCCGGCGGCTTAACCTTCGTAAACTTAGCCACCGTTTGCGGATTGTTGCTCGGGATGTTCGCCGGCGGACTGACTCCGCTGAGGGCCGCGCTCGCCCTTTTCCTCGGGCTTGCGTTCGCGTCCTGGGCTTATCTCAAAACAGCCGACCAGCGGCAGGCGCCACTAACAGCCGAGTCGAGTCAGCGCAAATATCGCAATCTCATTACCTGGTTCTTGGCCGCTGTCTTCGCGATTTTCGCGGTACGTTCATTTTGCTGGTTGCTCTTTGTTGATGGAAGCGACTTGAAGATTCAATCGCCGGTAAATCTCGGAGACCTCGGTCTCCATCTCACCCACATCAAATTTTTCGCCAGCGGCGTGCACCTCTGGCCGTCCAATCCAATCTATGTAAACGGCAATCATCTTCGCTACCCGGCCGGCATCGATTTGTTCAACGCGATCCTGCTTAAAAGCGGGATCAGCCTGATTCCGGGTTTGGTTTGGGTCGGATTGTTGGCGTCGGCGGCGACCTTCTACGCCTTCTATCGCTGGGGCGGCGCCTTTGCCGTCGCTGGTTTTCTTTTCAACGGCGGCGTCACCGGTTTTCAGTTCCTGGGCAGTTTTCAGTTCAACGACTACCAGAACGTGAACTACGTCGCCTGGAAAAGCATTCCGCTCACGATGTTAGTTACCCAACGCGGTCTGCTTTACGCCATTCCGGCCGGCTTGATTTTGCTCTATCACTGGCGCCAAAAATTCTTCCGACGCCCCGAACAAGACCAATCCGGTTCTGTTAAGGGCCAGTCCAATGCCAGTGCGGCGCGCACCTCGGCCCCGTTGCCGTTCTGGGCTGAGCTCTCGCTATACGCCTCGATGCCGCTCTTTCATATCCACACGTTCATAGCGCTTAGTATCTTGCTGGTCTGTCTTTTCATCACGGGCGACGTGCAGATTCGAACTCACGTT
>CAZFZG010000135.1:3983-6478 GCA_964523205.1 uncultured Chthoniobacteraceae bacterium
AGACCGCGCCGTGGGGCTGGGACAATCTCAAGATCATGATCTGGGCTTATTTCATCGTCCTCCCTTTTTTGTGGCGGGACCTCATCGTGCATTGGGAGCGGCCGATTCGATGGGCCGTTTGCTTTGCCCTCTTTGCCTCTGGATTCGTCAGTCTCTTCGGCGGACTGGCGGCAGGTAAGGACGGCTTCGGTTTCGCTAATCGTGGCGAAGTGGACGCCATCGGCGCGGCCGTCCGCCAAATGCCGATCGAAGCACGATTTGCGGCCTGGCCAACCTACAATCATCCTTTGCTCCTGAACGGGCGAAAAGTTGTGATGGGATATCCGGGACACCTTTGGACCCAGGGCTTCGATGATTACGGCAAAACCAATGAGTTGCTCACCAAATTCATGCAAGGTGCTCCGAACTGGCGCGATCTCGCCCGCACTCTCAACGTCCGTTATGTCTTTTGGGGACGTGACGAAAAAGCCAATTATGCCTCAAGTTCACGACCGTGGGAGAAAACCACCGCGCTCACCGCGTCCGGGACATGGGGCGCGATTTACGATTTGGAAAAGGCTGCGCTACCTGGTCAGACCCCACCGCCGGCAACGAATCAGTGACCTTTGCCGATCGCGTTCAACACCAGTTGCCCTGCCGCGACGGGTTTGTTGTTGATCAAAGCTTCCACATCGAATTGTAGTAAGTCGCCGACCGTAGCAATCCGACGCGCACGCAAAGTAATTTTTTCCTCGGGCTGCACCGCCCGAAAAAATTTCATTTGTCGAATGGCCGAAAGCAGGAACCGCTGGTTCTCCTGGTGCGCGGCAATTCCCGCGGTTTGGGCGAGTGCTTCCGTCAAAATTACGCCTGGGACCAGTGGATCGCCTGGAAAATGGCCGGCAAAAATCGGATCGTCCCTTGAAAATTCAGTTTCGCACTCGGCCGAGACCCCCGGCTCGCGGGTCACCAATTTTCGCACAAAAACAAATGGCGGCCGATGCGGCAGGCCAAGGAAGTGATCAGTGATCAGTGATAGGTGATCAGATTGCTTTGACTGCCTTTGCTGATCACTGGTCACTTGTCACCTTCCGCTTCACCCATTGACAAAGTAGGCAAACTTCCAGCTTCCCTTCACCCGGGTGATCCCCGCGCGATAGCCGTCGTAATTCAGCGATGCATCGGCGAACTGCGGCGGCGACACCAAGAATGCGCCCTTCTTCACGAATTTCTCGGATAAAATGCCGTCCAGCTCCGGCCAAAGATTCTCCTGCTCCCAGTATTGAAAAACGCCGGGGCCGGACATCGGTGGATCAAGTTTGTAGCCAAAATCATCGGTCATCATCGTTTTCAGCGTTGCCACGTCGCGGGTCGCGACCGCTTTGCGAAGACGGCCAACAAAGGCTTGAAAATCGACGTCCTCACTTTCGCGCAGCTTCGCCTTTGCCTTCTTGCTGAGCGCGTCTTTCCTGGCTTTTTCTTTTTTCTGCTCCGGTGTTTGGCAGGCTGTGAAAACGAACGCGGCAAGCAGGAGAGCAGTCAGCAGTTTCCTCATCGTCTAAACGTCTGTCACGTTTGTGATGCGGATTCAAGAGCGGACACGCGAGAACGTTGTCGGTGGACCCGAACCGGGTGAGTGAAGAAAAAAAAGTAGATCATACTGGCAAGATCGACAATCGACGCCGGCGGACTGACAACCTGCCGTGGCCCATCTCTTAACGCGGTGAAAACATTCTCGATGGTGAGCTCCTGCGGACGCGGAATGCCGGTGTAATGACGACCGAAAGCATGAAGCTGGTGAGCGTCTGAGGTCGCGATCAGCGGTTTGCTGAACTGCGCAGCCACTTTCACCGCGCGCCGGTTCGGATCAAATACGCCTTTGTGAAAGTGACACAGCTCAATCCCGTCAAAGCAATCCATCTCTTTGACAAGCCGATCGCCGATGGAACCGCCGAGCACGTAGAATGGATGCGGCGCGATGGTGAAGATCGAGAAGCCTCGGCGGGCCCGTAGCTCGCGCACGTCATTGAAGGTTTTCAGCCGCGAAATTTCGTCGGGGCTTACGTTAAGCAGAATAATGTCCGCGCCTTCCAGGCGCACTTCGGCCGCGGGGATCAACAGGATTCCCATTGCCGCAGCGTCTGCAAAAACTTCCGCACGATCGAAAACGGCGTCGTGCAAGGTGATGGCGAGCACACCAAAGCCAAGTTGTTTCGCGCGCTCGAGTAACTGATGCGCCGAATAATCGAGCACGTCCTTAGGATCATCGAGGGTATGAATGTGGAGATCGATCTTGATCCAATCCCGGTAGTCAATTCCACTCATTCCCTTCCCTTGCCCTTCCTCTTATTCTTAATCCTGCTCTAGCGGATGAACCAAAGCAGTTGCCAGACCCAACGTTCGACGGCAAATTTCGCGCGCCCGACCGGCACCTGCTCGGGTGGTGGAATGGCAGACACGTACGTTTGAGGGGCGTATGCCGAAAGGCATGCGGGTTCAAGTCCCGCCCCGAGCAC
>CAZFZG010000136.1:0-4573 GCA_964523205.1 uncultured Chthoniobacteraceae bacterium
CAATCAAAGCTTTAAAATTATTCTCATCCACGCGTACGATCCCCATTTCGCGCTTCGCGTTTTCAATCGAATCCGAAGCGTGGGCAGCGTTGATCATGATCGTCTGGCCGAATTCCTTGCGGATTGAGCCGGGCGGCGCTTTGGCCGGATCGGTTGGCCCGAGCACATCCCGGATTTTGCGGACCGCGTCCTCGCCTTGGTAGACGAGGGCGATGCATTTTTCGCTCCCGGCCGCGTCGCGCTTTTCCGGAAGCGTATCGCTTGGCCGCGCGCCGGCCATGAACTGGACGATGTCTTCCCACGCGTCGCGACCTTTGGCCTGTCCAAGTTTTTCCTGCAATACTGGCAACACCGGTCCGTAAAACTCTTCGGCTTGGGCAACACTCATCCGGTGAACTTTGAAACCGACAATGTAGAGACCGGTCCGCGAGAAAACTTCGATCACGCCGCCGGGGCGGAGGTTTGGAAATTTGAAATTATCCGGCTTGATCAAAACCAGGGTCTTTTCGATTTGAGCATTCGCCGGAAATCGCACCACCTCGAGCACGCCGCCGTCGCTTTCCGAAAATTCAGCCCAAAGTTTCAGGTCCCGCTCGATTGCCTTGGCTTCAAACGCGGCGACGACGGCCGGTTCAAAGTAAGTGACCTTGCCCGAATCGTCGGTGATGTAATCGCCAAACGTATCGCGAATTGTTTCACCGGCCGTCTTTTCATGACGAATGTGACCGACGGTCGCTCGCATTTTCTCCCCAGCATCCGGTCCGCGGAAAACCAAACATAAGACCCGTGCGCGTTGCCCTTGCTTCTCGCCCGTGAAATTTTTCACGACGTACTGGCGAATTAATTCCTGGGTCGCTCGATAGCCCGGCTCAGTTTCGCTGACAATGGTATCGGCGTAGCGTCGCACTAATTCCTCGCTCGGAGCAAACATTCGCGCCGCCACCAGATCGAGCCCAGTGCGCGAAATCAGTCGGGCAATGATCCCGCCGGTGCGCGATTTGCGCATCGAATACGGTGTGATGATTGCGTAACCGAGTTCGTCGTTCTGCATGTTCGTAGCGCCCGCGGCTTAAGATTTAAACCGCGTAGATGCAGAAAACCGTAGCCGCTAAGGGTCGCCGAACCTACCTGCGGCGGGCCCGAATCGCAACCCACTTTCCACGTCGGCGGACCTCTAGGATGTCGATTTTGTGCCCGGTCAGAGCTCGCCTGACGTCGTCTTCCTGAGCGCGCAAGATTCCCGAAAGAATCAGCCAGGGTGCGGCTTTAAGTCTCGGCAAAATTTCAATCAGCAATTCGCTGAACAGGTTGGCGATGATGATGTCGATCTGAGCTGCCGGTTTCCAATTGCGAACATCAGTGAGGCAAAATTGGACACCTCGAATTCGATTTCGCTTTGCGTTTTGTTTCGCAGTGGATATTGCAATTGGATCGTCATCGATTCCGATCGCGCGCTTGGTGCCAAGAAGTTTCGCGGCAAGCGCGAGAATTCCGCTGCCCGTTCCAAGATCGACAACTAACTCTGGGGGCGGCGCTCCCCAGACTAGCATCACGCGCTCGAGCAATCGCAGAGACATCGCGGTAGTTGCGTGTTCGCCCGTGCCGAAAGCCGCACCTGCCGGGATGATTAATGTCCGATTTCCAACTCGAAGCGCTTTCGTTTTGTGATGAAGCGCGCGTTTCAGCCAATCGCGCGGCAGTTTTTCAGTTCGTCCGCGAAATTCTTTCGCGACCGGCGTTAAGTTCGCTCGCGATGTCGAAGCGACTTCAAGCTGTAATCGTTTGCGGCTCGGTCGCTCAATGACGGCGAGTTGGTCGCCGGCGCGCGCGCGCAACCGATTTTCGTTTTCCCGAAACCACCTCTGACTGGCCGAGCGTCGCCACAAATACATGGGTGACTGTAGGGGAAGCTGCTCCGCTGGCGAAGCAATTCGGAGTTAGCTTCCCAAATCGATACCGAAACTGTTACCTTTCGCAGTGTGTGAAACTTCGCGGCATCCATCATATCACTGCCATCGCCAGCGATCCGCAACAGAACGTCGATTTTTATACTCAAGTTCTAGGGCTTCGTTTCGCCAAACGCACGGTGAACTTCGACGACCCGTCGACCTACCATCTTTATTATGGCGATCGAACCGGCCGCCCTGGCACTGCCATCACGTTTTTCGCCTGGCCGGGGGCTCGCCGCGGCAGCCGGGGCACGGGGCAGGTGAACGCAACCAGTTTCGCAATTCCAGCGAACACGCTCGATTACTGGGTATCGCGATTGACCGATCAACATGTCTTTTCCGAAGAACTGCCGCCGCGTTTTGGCGCGCCTGCGCTTCGAGTCAGCGACCCGGACGGTTTGCTCTTGGAGTTGATCGAGTCGTCGCAGCTCGACGATGTCGATCTAAAATATGAGAGCGAGGTGCCGAAAAAGTCTGCCATCCATGGATTTCATGCGCCGACTCTGGAAGTGCAGCAAGCTCAGCCGACTCGGGAATTGTTCGAAGCCCTCGGCTTTGAATTGATTGGCGAAGAAAATTCACGCCGTCGATTTTCCGTGAATTCGAAATTGACCAGCGCGCAAGTCGATTTAATTGAGCGCGGGGACGGACATTTCGGCGTGAATTCCGCCGGTACCGTCCATCACATCGCGTTCCGTTGCGCCGATGACAAGGAGCAGTCGCTATGGCGGGACCAGCTCATTGAGCGCGGATTGCATGTAACGCCGGTGATCGACCGGTTTTATTTTCATTCGATTTATTTTCGCGAACCCGGCGGCCTCCTCTTTGAGATCGCTACCGAAAAACCGGGATTCATAGTGGACGAAGCGGCGAGCCATCTGGGCGAGAGTTTGAAGCTACCGCCGCAATACGAGCGATACCGGACCGAGATCGAGCGCACGCTTCCGCCTATTTCGATCGAGGCCAAATCAAAAATCGCGGGTTAAATTTGACCAGAGGGTATAATTTCCGGTAAGTAAACGCCTTTTCACGCCATGCTCATAGTAATGACTGCCCATGCGGGCAAAGCCGAGATCGACAACGTCGTTCGTGTGGTCGAAGCGCTCGGCTTCCGCGCCCATGTGATGCCCGGCGCGACCCGCACCGCCATTGGCGTGACCGGCAACCAGGGTGCCGTCGATCTGTCGCATTTCGAAAACCTGCCCGGCGTCGCGGAAGCGATCCGGGTGACCAAGCCGTACAAGTTGATCACCCTCGATCTGCGGCCGGAACGCACCATTATCGATCTTGGCGACGGCGCGAAAATTGGCGACGGCTCGCTAGCCATCATTGCCGGGCCGTGCGCGGTCGAAAACAGCAAGCAGGCGTTTGCGATCGCGGATGTCGTTCAACGCAGCGGCGCAAAATTTTTCCGCGGCGGCGCGTTCAAACCGCGCACTTCGCCTTACGCTTTCGCCGGACTGGGCGAAGCCGGCCTGAAAATTCTGGCTGACATTCGGAAAGAATTCGGTTTGAAGATCGTCAGCGAAGCGCTTGACGAATCGAATGTCGATCTTGTCGAAAAATATGCCGACATGATTCAAGTCGGCGCGCGAAACATGCAAAACTTTACCCTGCTGCGCCGGGTCGGCCGTTCCAAGATGCCAGTCCTGCTGAAGCGCGGCATGGCCGCGACTCTCGAGGAATGGCTGCTGGCGGCCGAATACATCATGGCCGAAGGCAATTACAACATCGTACTTTGCGAGCGCGGTGTGCGCACGTTCGCGCAACACACCCGTAACACTCTCGATCTCGCGGCGGTCCCAGCTGTCCGGCGCATTTCACATTTGCCCGTGATTGTCGATCCTGCGCACGGAAGCGGACGCAGTTACATGGTCCCGCCGCTAGCCCGCGCTGGAGTTGCCGTTGGCGCGGATGGTTTAATGATCGAAGTGCACGGCCGGCCCGACGAAGCGCTCTCGGATGGCGCACAATCGCTCATGTTTGACGAATACGAGCAAATGGTGCGTGAAGTTCGCCAAATCCACGACGTGATTTCGCGCAACGGCGTTTAGATCTTCAAGAAATTCGCAAGGAGCTGGCGTCCTTCGGTCGTCAGGATCGATTCGGGATGGAACTGAACGCCATGGATCGGGAATTGTCGATGTTGCAGTCCCATGATCTCGCCCTCGCCAGTTTCGGCGGTGATCTCGAGTGAATCGGGCAGGGATTCGCGTCGCACAATCAACGAATGATAGCGCGTTGCTTCGAGCGGTTCGGCCAAATTCTTGAAGACCCCACCGCCCTGGTGGTGAATTTGCGAAGTTTTGCCGTGCATTAGCCTTTCCGCGCGGACAACTTCGCCGCCAAAAACCTGGGCGATACATTGGTGGCCGAGGCAAACGCCGAGAATCGGAATTTGCGGTCCGAGCTCGCGGACCAAATCCGCACTGACGCCGGCGTTTTCCGGTCGGCCTGGTCCCGGCGAAATACAGATTCGATCCGGTTTGAGTTTTTTGGTTTCCGGGAGCGAAATTTCGTCGTTTCGCCTTACCACGAGATCGACATCGTCAATCTCGCCGAAAAGCTGGACGAGATTGTAGGTGAACGAATCGTAATTATCGATGACGAGCAGTTTCATTCTT
>CAZFZG010000136.1:4673-6463 GCA_964523205.1 uncultured Chthoniobacteraceae bacterium
CTTTCCCGTTTTTTAAGATCATTGAGCGGATTGCAATGCAACTGTCGTGTGATCCGTCGAAGCCGAAGTAACCGACAATGCCTGCGTAAAAGCCGCGTCGCGCCTTTTCCAGGTCGGCGATAATTTGCATCGCGCGAATTTTCGGAGCGCCCGAAACAGTGCCGGCTGGAAAGGTCGCACGGATCGCATCGAATGTGCCCTTGTCGTCGCGCAACCGAGCCACAATGTGCGAGACGATGTGCATCACGTGACTGTAACGTTCTATTACCATTTGCTCGGTCACTTTAACGCTGCCGAATCCCGCAACCCGGCCGAGGTCATTGCGGCCAAGATCAATCAACATCACGTGCTCGGCCCGCTCTTTTGGATCGGCTATCAATTCGCGCGCGAGCCGTTCGTCTTCCTCGACGTCTCCACCGCGCCGGTAGGTCCCGGCAATTGGACGCAGTTCGGCGACTCGATCGCGGACGCGCAGATGGACTTCCGGCGAGCTGCCCAGGACGGTAAAGCTTGGATCGAAGCGCAAACAGAACATGTAGGGCGACGGGTTTCCAAAACGCAGCGCGCGATAAAGATCGAGAGGCTCACCCCGGAAATCGTTTTCGAAGCGTTGCGACAGCACCACTTGAAAAATGTCACCCGCCGCGATCAACTCCTTGGCTTTGGCGACCATCGCTTCGAATTGCACTTGTGTGGTGTTGCTGGTCGGCGACGCAAGATCGGCAGCGGGTTTCGAATCGATGGGTTGCAGGGCTCGCGATTCATTTAATTTCGAAAGAGCGGCTTTCAAATCGGTTTCGGCACGTTCGTAGGCTTGATCTGCCGAAACTTTGTCGCCGACGTGCGCGTTGCAGACGAGCCGCAATTTCCGAAACCTGTGATCGAACACGAGCAGCATTCGGGGAATCATGAACATCATTTCCGGAATTTTCAGGTCGTCCTGCGAATGGATTGGCACCGTTGGCTCAAAAAAGCGCACCACGTCGTAGCCGATGTAGCCCACTGCGCCGCCGACGAAGTGAGGAATGTCAGCGGGCGTGACGAATTGAAATCGTGATAGAATTTTTTGGAGCTCGGTCAGTGGATCGCTGTCGCAATTGTTGCTGTTAAAAAGCACGATTGGATCGACGCCGATGAACGAAAAGCGCCCCGATTCTTCGTTGCGTTCGGCGGATTCAAAAAGAAAACACGGCTGACCATCGTCGACCTTGGCAAACGCACTCACTGGCGTCTCTACATCAGCCACCAGATCGACAATCAGCGGGATCAGATTGCCGCGTTTCGCGAGTTTGCGGAACTCGGCGCGCGAGGGAGTGATATTCAGATTCACAATAGATGTCGCTTGGCAAAAGCCTTACCAGAGCCGGATTTTAAGTATCGCTCAAACCGAATTGCTCGGTATCTGTCTGAAAATTCGAAGTATGAATCGAGCAACCAAGGCGCGAATTTCGATGTGTGTTGCGAAGTACCAGAATTGTGGTTTCGCAGCCTGCGTTTTAGATCAGATCTGGAACCGATGTACTTCCGCTCACGATTCGATTGAGATCTGAGAATGTACACGTAATGCATTAGTTCGGAAGCTACGATCGTGTTAGTACCATCGGCAACAAAGGAAGGGGCATGGCTTGCCAGCCGTAGCTGCTATGATGAGTCCGCCTTCGCCAAAGCGCTTCGGCGGACGCTCCAGCCCTCTTGCACTTCGTGCAGCGTAGGCTGGAGCGGGTGACGAGACTTGAACTCGCGACGTCCTCCTTGGCAAGGAGGTGCTCTACCACTGAGCTACACCCGCG
>CAZFZG010000137.1:0-3021 GCA_964523205.1 uncultured Chthoniobacteraceae bacterium
CTTGCCATTCACAGCTTTGGACTTTTCTCGCGGATGTATCTCCAGGAGCGTCCGCCGGTTACGAACCTTTATTCGTCCGCAATTTTCATCGGCTGGGGCGCGGTCATCGTCTCACTCATTCTCGAACGAATTTATCGCGATGGAATCGGCGCGGCCTGCGCCGGTGCGATCGGGTTTGTCACGCTCATCATCGCCCATCATCTCGCCGGCAGCGGCGACACGCTGGAGATGTTGCAAGCCGTCCTCGACACCAACATCTGGCTCGCCACCCACGTGGTCGCGATCACCACCGGTTACGCGGCAATGTTTCTCGCCGGCATGCTCGCGATCATTTACGTGGTCCGCGGCGTGTTCACGCGCTCGCTCACAAAACAAACCGCCGATTCGCTTGCGCGCATGACTTACGGCGTGGTTTGTTTCGCGACCCTGTTCAGTTTTGTCGGAACGGTGCTCGGCGGAATCTGGGCCGATCAATCGTGGGGCCGATTTTGGGGTTGGGACCCGAAAGAAAACGGCGCGGTGTTGATCGTTCTTTGGTGCGCAATCACTTTGCACGCGCGCTGGGGTGGATTCATTCGCCAACGCGGAGTGATGATAATGGCCATCTTCGGCAACATCGTGACTAGTTTTTCCTGGTTCGGTGTAAACATGCTCGGCGTCGGTCTGCACTCGTACGGTTTCATGCAAAAGGCTTTTCCGTGGTTGCTCGGCTTTATGATCAGCCAGCTCGCTTTAATCACGATCGCGAGCATGCCGCTGGACCGCTGGCGAAGCGTCGCCGGCGCAGCGCAAGATCAACCGTTGCCGGGCGAAGCCGTTGCTACTTGAGATTCTTGATGTAAGCGACGAGGGCTTTCAGGTCGTCGTCCGAAATGTTGATCGCTTGCATTCCGCCTTCGATCATTTTCGGCGTCGGTTTTTTTAACAGATTCGACAGTTCGTCCGCTGACTTTTGGGCCGTTGCACCGGCGAGTTTGGGCGCGATAGCCGTTCCGCTGCCGTTTTCGCCATGGCAGGCATCGCACGATTCGCCTTCGTAAACTTTCTTCCCTGCGGCGGCGAGTGGATCGAGGACGGCGACCACGGGCGCCGAAAGCGAAGCGGCAGTTCCTTCAGGCTCAAACGGTTCGCGCATGAATTGGTCGGTCGCTTCGCGCTGTCTGGCGACTTGCTTGGCGATGCTTGGGTCGCGCTGATCGTCCCGCACGCTCATTAGCCCCATGACGACGAAGCCGCCTAAAATGAGAACGAAAATACCAACTGCAATTGGTCGTCGCCACGCGCGGCGCTCCAATCGCCGATCAATGAACGGGACGAGCACCAACAACAGAGCGGTGATCGTCGGAATAACGATGATGCCCAAAATGGCGTAAGGCCCACGCCAGTACTTCAGCCATTGGAAAATGGGAAGATAATACCATTCGGGGCGCGGAACGTATTGGGTGTCGGCGGGATTCGCTTTCGGCCCGAGCTCGGTGGGCAAAAAATGCGCGAGCGAACCAAGAATTAAAATCATCAACAGCGCGACAATTGTATCCATTGCGACTTGCTTCGGATAAAAGCGTTGCGTCGGCAGCTTCGGATTTACCGGATCTTCGCTCGGCGGTCCGGCGGCGCCCGCTTTGCGAAAAAGATAAACGTGGCTCGCGATAAAAGCGATTAGCACTGCCGGCAAAATGAACACGTGCGCGACAAAGAATCGCGAAACCGTCAGGGTCCCCATTTCGTCGCCGCCCCGCATGAAACGTTTGATCCAAGTGCCGATGAATGGAATGTCGGAGGCCATGTTCGTTCCAACCGTCGTTGCGAAGTAGGCTTTCTGATCCCACGGCAGGAGATATCCGGTGAACGCCATCGCCAGCATCAGACCGAGCAACACGCATCCGGAAATCCAAAGCAATTCGCGCCGGCCTTTGTACGCTCCGTAAAGGTAAGTTTGAGTCAGATGCAAAAGCACCACGATGACAACAGCACTCGAACCATAGGCGTGGAGGCTCCGCAAAAATGAGCCGCCAGTTACTTCTTTGACGATGTAAGCAACGGTCGTATGCGCGCTGGTTGCCGAAGGTACATAATAAAGTGCGAGAAAAATGCCGGTGATCGTTTGCGAAATGAAAAGAAACAGCAACACCGATCCGAAGACGTAAGCCCAACGCGCGCCGCCAGGAATCGGTTCGTCCAGCGCTTCATGCAACAACGAGTCGATGCCGGTGCGGCGATCGAGCCACTGGAAAAAACGCCCGCGTTTGCGCTTCGATGAATCGGTTTGTGCAGGCGTGTCAGCCATGTCGCGTGTTTATCAGGAGAGAGGCTCCTTTTGCGGAATCAATTGGCGGAAATACTGGTAATGAACCTTGACCGTGCCGTCTTCGATCTTCGTCTCGAGATCGTCCATGGCGCGCGGAGACGGACCAGAAATGAGCGCACCTTCTTTGCCGAAAACGGCACCGTGACACGGACAGATGAATTCCTGCTTATCTTCGTTCCAGGGAACTGAACAACCGAGATGCGGACAAATCGGCGAGAGCACACGGACAGCGCCATCTCGCGGCGGCAGAACGTAAACCGGTTTGTCTGACACGATTCTTCGCCAGGCATCGCGTTGCTCGACCTTGATCAATTTCTTGACCGGCGCGGTGAGCGACGAGAATTCGTCTAGCTTGCCCACATCCGACCAACCGATCTTGGTTGTGGTCGCAACTAACGGATGCAGTGCGAATCGAATCAGCGGAACGGCGAGCGCCGCGCCCACAATCGCCGAACCAAAGCCGAGCAGAACCGCGAGAAAAGACCGCCGCGTTACGGGTTCGTTTTCGGCCTGAGGGACATTCGCGGTTTCGCTCACAATAACGATGTCGATCCTGATCGAAGTTGAAAAAATCTGGGTCTGCAACGCTTTTGCAGAAGCGCCAGAACATTTTCCGAAGAAATGCGTAGTCGAAAATTGCAGCTTCTGACCACACTTGTAGGCGTCTCTATCATGGTTATCAACAACGGCGAATACGTCCATATTATCCATCG
>CAZFZG010000137.1:3121-6457 GCA_964523205.1 uncultured Chthoniobacteraceae bacterium
ATGTGGGAGTTCGATCCTGAGGAAGTTGTCCTGCCAGTTGGATCGACAATCGACGTCTACGTGAGCACGCCCGACGTCACGCACGGACTGATTTTGTTAGGCACGAACCTCAATCTGATGGCGGTGCCCGGCGTAGTGAATTACGCGCGCCTGAAATTCGATCACCCACGCACCTACCAATTGCTTTGCCACGAATATTGTGGAACCGGCCACGAACGGATGGCGGCCAGCTTACGGGTGGTTGATCTAGCAACATTTGCCGCCAGAAAAGCAGCGCCGACTCCGCCTCAGCCCGCAGATGCAATGGTCAAGCTACTCGAGGCTAAAGACTGCATGACCTGTCACTCGATCGATGGCTCAGAAGGAATCGGTCCAACTTTGAAAGGGATTTACGGCCGAAAAACGAAGCTTACCAACGGATCGACCATCGTTGCAGACGACGTTTACCTGCGCGAGGCGATCGTCGATCCGAGCGCGAGAGTCGTGGCCGGTTTTGATGACGTGATGCCAAAGCCGGAGCTGACGGAGGAAGAGGTCAGCGCGCTCGTCGAGTATCTCGAGAATCTGAAATAACGGCGATGGAATCGCCTAACGAACACAAGATCGACATCGAACCAGGATTGAAGCGAATCGTCCTGATAGAGTTGATCTTTCCAACAGTCCTGCTCGTGCTTGGGATCTATCACGGATTGATGCAGGTCCTTTACCGGGCGGGAATGATACACGCTCGTCATGTTTTTGGACTCGAATATTATCAAGGCCTGACTTTGCACGGCGTCGTCAACGCGATCGTCTTCACCACATTTTTCGCGGTTGCATTCGGTTACGCCGTGATCCGTTTTTATCTCGGGCGCGTGAACATGAAAATCGCGTGGCTCTCGTTCGCGCTCATGATCATCGGAACGGTTGCAGCCGCGGCCGCGATTTTGTCCGGAACATCGAGCGTTCTTTACACGTTTTATCCGCCGCTTCGGGCACATCCCGCGTTTTATATCGGGTTAACCCTAGTCGTCGTCGGCTCATGGATCGCGTTCTTCAATTGGTTGCCGGTTTATTTTTCTTGGAAGCGCGAGCATCCCGGCGAAAAAGTTCCTCTCGCTGTCGTCGGCATCTTCGCCGCGTTCATCGTCTGGATCATCGCTACCATTCCGGTAGCGATTGAAATTATTTTCATGCTGATTCCGTGGTCGTTCGGTTGGGTCGCGACGGTCAATGTGCCACTGGCGCGAATGCTCTTTTGGTTCTTCGGGCATCCGCTCGTCTATTTCTGGCTGCTGCCGACTTATGTCATGTATTACACGATGCTACCGAAGCTTTCGGGCGGAAAGCTTTTTTCCGATTTCGCGGGCCGGCTGACGTTCATGTGGCTCATCCTTTATTCAGCGCCAGTCGGGATTCACCACCAATTTACCGAGCCTGGAATCAGCAGCACCTGGAAATTTGTGCACGCGTTCTTCACGATGCTGGTAGCGGTCCCGAGTTTCGCGACTGCGTTCGTAATGGCCGCCTCGATGGAGCTCGGCGCACGCGCGCAGGGTGGTCGTGGTTTAATGGGCTGGTGGAAAAAACTTCCGTATACCGACACGAGCCGATGGCTATTCGGTTATTTTTTCTGCGGGCTGGTCATTTTTATTTTTGGCGGCGTTACCGGCATTATCAACGCCTCCTATAATCTCGATACGGTTGTGCACAACACCTCCTGGTTGCCGGCGCATTTTCATCAAACGGTCGCGGGCCCGGTCTTCCTTTCCTATATCGGCATGACTTTGTTCCTGGCAGCGAAGTTGACCGGCAAAGAAATCAAACTTCCGCGCATGAACGTTTGGATGCCTTACGTCTGGACGCTCGGCATCATGATTTTCTCGACCGGGCTTTTTATCGGTGGCGCCGGCGGCGAACCGCGCCGGACGAACATGGGACTGACTTACACGAATCCGCAGTCGCCGCTTTATCATGCGGATTGGGGAATAGCGCGAATGCTCGGAACGATCGGCGGAACGATCATGGCGTTCGCAGCGCTAATGTTTTTCCTCGTTTTCTTCGTCACGTTGTTTTCAAGATCGACAACCGAGGGCGCGCTTGAGCTCGTCGTTTCCGAGCCGTATCACGACGAGAATGTGCGCGCAGTGCAAAGCTTCACGCCGTGGCTCGTTGGCGCTGCGCTTTTGCTGGTCATCGCGTATGCGCCGCCAATCGCGCAGACGTTGCGCAGCAATTTCCCTGGCGCAAAGCCTTTTACGCCGGATCGGCCAACGCCGATCACATCGAAACCGTGAAACGAATCATTTTGCTTTTCACGTTGAGCGTTTGCGCTGCGACCTTGCGTGCCAGCGTCGTCGATCTTGCGCCGGAGCGCGGCCGCTCAGTTCCTTCGATTAACTGGACAGATGAGACCGGACGACCCCGGAATCTCGCGGGATTTTCCGGTTATCCGTTGATTCTGCTTCCGATTTATACGCGCTGTCCCGGCGCCTGCCTGCACAATGTCGATCGTTTGAAGGAAGCGTTGTCCGATTCATCAAATAACCCGCGACAGTTTCGCGTCCTCCTCTTTTCCTTTGATCCATCGGACAGAGCGACGACGCTGGCGAAATATCGTCAGCGCGAAAACATTCCGCTCGCCTGGTCGATTGGCTCTGCATCTCAAAACGATGTCGACGCGTTGCTTGAATCGATCGGCGTTCAGGTCGGCAAAGCTGGAAACGAATTCACGCATCCGAACATTGTTTTGTTTCTCGATTCGAATTTGAGAATCGCGAAATGGATTTACGGGACGGATTATTCCGGACGCGATGTCGATCTTGCCCTGAAAGTAGCTGCCGGTGAAAACGATTGGATCGGCCAACACGCGCAGTTGCTTTACTCGCTCCTGCTTTTCGCGGGCTCAGGTCTTTGCGTCGCGCTTTGTTATTATGTAATGCAGTTCTTCTCGCTGCGACATTCAAGCCGCAACAATTCGGCGATTCATCCCCTTCGCGTCGATCGTTAACCCTTCGTAGGTTTCGTCGACAATGTGGTCGACGACGGCTCTGAGATCGTGGCTATTGCCTTCCCAGGCTGCTAGTTGTCGATCAGCGCCGGTCCCTTCGCGCAGTATTCTTTCGACGTGCGCGATTTCGCGATGCAGGCCTAGCTCGTCCACTTCGGTGGCGATGAACGCGATCATCTCGTGAAGCAGATCACGTTCATTGACTTCGCAGCCTCGGCCGAAATCGATCAACTTACCGTCCAAACCGTAGCGCGATGCGCGCCAACGGTTCTCATCGATCAGTCGCCGCGGATAACTGCGAAACGTGACGTTTTGTTGGCGCAACTTGTGGAGCTTCACCACGATCG
>CAZFZG010000138.1:0-6433 GCA_964523205.1 uncultured Chthoniobacteraceae bacterium
AAACGCTGCGCGTTTCGGTAACCGGCGCAGGCGATGTGAAATATTATGGCAATCCAGCAACCATTGAAAAACACGTAACCGGCGCCGGCTCGATTCGTCACAAGGATTAATTTCATGTCACTTGTTCTGATTCTTTGGGTCTTAATTCAAAACACACGAGCGGGAAATAACTGGTAGGGGCGGTTCACCGAACCGCCCGCGGGCGATTGAGGTCAATCGCCCCTACCTATTCCGCCGCGCGAGTTGATCGAGCCGGTCGATTGTCCCAATAATGTCCTCTTTGGTCGTGCGTGGATTGATCGTGCACAGACGCAGCGCCACCGCGTTTCGTAATGTCGTTGAAGTCAGCAGAGCATAACCGTCGGCCATCGTCGCATCGACAAGCTTGGTTTGAATCTCGTCGTCGTTGCCAAAGCGAAAACAAACCGTCGCCATCTGGGCCGGCGAAAGAATTTCCCAATCTTTTCGCGCCCGGAGCTCGCGTTCGGCGATTTCCGCCAATTCAAATCCGCGTGTAATCGCCTTACGAAACGCGGCTAGGCCGAACGTTTGCAACGATAGCCAGACTTTGAGCGCGCGAAAACTGCGGGTGAGCTGAACTCCGTGATCGCAGGGGTTGAATTGCTGCGCTTCGCGATGCACGTCGCGCAAGTAATCAGCGGTGATTTGAAATGCGGACTTGAGCAGGGCAACCTCGCGAACCAAAACGCAACCGCACTCGAACGATTGAAAAAGCCATTTGTGCGGATCGAGTGAAATCGAATCCGCCCGTTCGATGCCGCGCAACAGCTCTCGCCCGCGCTCGGATAAGATCGATGCCGCACCAAACGCGCCGTCAACGTGCAGCCACACTTTCTCCGCCACGCAAAAGTCGGCCAGATCGTTTAATGGATCGACCGCGCCGGTGTTAGTCGTTCCCGCATTTGCAATGACGCAGAAGGGACGCAAGCCTTGGCCGCGATCAGCTGCGACCGCATCGCGCAGAGTTTCGATCGACAATCGGAAATTTTCGTCGCTCGGAAGTTTGCGCAGTTGCGCCGGCAAGAATCCGATCACGCGCAGAGCCCGCTCGACCGATGAATGCGTTTGATCGGAGAAATAAACGGTGGCGCCCTCAACCAGATCGCCCAGCAACGTATGACGCGCCGCTACCAGCGCAGTCAGGTTTGCCATTGAACCGCCGCTAACGAACAAACCGCCGGCTGTGTCTGGAAGTCCACAGGTTCGACAAAGCCAGCGCACCACGCCGAGTTCGACCGCAGCAGCGGCCGATCCGCCGAACCAGGTGCCGTTGAAAACGTTGAAGCCGGCGGCGAGTGTGTCCGCCATTACGCTCACAAAATTGTTCGGCCCGGGGACAAACGCGAAGAATCGCGGATGATCGACGTGCAGATTGCTCGGCAAAACATCACGCTTGAGTTGCGCGAGCAGTTCATTTGGATCGCGGCCGCTTTCCGGCGGATCACGATCAAACACTGGAATTAACCTCGTCGGATCCGATTTCCCTCCGACTCGCTCGTTGCTAATGCTTGCAAAATGTTCGACCAAAAGGTCGACAATCCCGCGGCCAAACTTCCGCATTTCTTCGCGCGAAAGCGCAAGGCTAGACTGATCCAGCAAGAGGGGTTTTTTCTCCTTTTTCAATTTCGGCGAGGATGAGTAATGAAGTGACCGCAGAAAATTACTGATTACAATATCGAAATGAGCGCGGACACACTGTGCTGGACCGATATCCCCGTCACTAACCTCGATCGGGCCATCAAATTCTATTCCGCTGTTCTCGGCAAAGAGGTGAAGAAACTGTCGGAATCGGGCATGGAGTACGGACTTCTGCCGCACGAAGAACAGAACGCGTCCGGTTGTCTATGCGTTCGAAGCGATAGCGGTGGCGTGGACAATCGGCCATCCGCAAACGGGCCCCTGATTTATCTTCTAGTCGAAGGCCGATTGACCGAAGCAGTTGAGGCAGCGCGCACGAACGGCGGAAAGATCCTGCGGGCGCGCCAACAAGTGGGCGAGCACGGTTTTCGCGCAGTAATTATCGACTCCGAAGGCAACCGGATCGCGCTCCACACTTCGGCGGCGGGTTAGGTAGCGGCGGTTCACCGAACCGCCAATGGCGATTGAGGTCAATCGCCTCTACCTAGGTTTTGCGGACGGTTTCGTGAATGCGGTAACATCCGCGCGCGATGGCATTTTTCTCGCTCTTGGCCATGAGCCGTGACCCGCCTTCTTCCGGCTTTGTGCTGCCTACTCGCGTCGACGACCGCCTTGTTCGCGAAGGATGATGCTGTAATCGAGGGCTTGGTGGAGCTCCCGCCCCCCACCATGGAACGCATGCTCACCCAGCGGTATTCGGCCAATGCCGAAACCGTGGTCACGCCATCGAACCCGCCCGCGGCGGTAGTCTATTTAGAGGGCCAGTTCGCCAGCACACCGTCCATGCTCGGCGGGGTGGTGGAGATGGCCCAGAAACACATGTTGTTCTCGCCGGATCTCGTAGCGGTGCGAGTCGGCGGCACGGTCTCCTTTCCCAACGCAGACGACACGTATCACAACGTTTTCTCCTACTCGAAAGCGAAACGGTTCGACCTCGGTCGTTACCGAAAGGACGAAAAAGCCGGGACCGTCGTTTTCGATAAGCCCGGTGTCATCAGTGTGCATTGTGAAATTCACGACCGGATGCGGGGCACAGTTCTCGTGCTCGAAACCCCGTATTTTCAAAAAACTGACGTAAGCGGGCGCTACCGCCTCGAACACTTGCCGGCAGGCCAATTCAGCCTCAAGGCGTGGGTGAACGAGGCCGATGTTCGCCAGCGTACTGTCGATCTAAAGAGCGGCGGAAAGCTTCACATCGATTTTCCAAAATCGTGAACGCGCATTCCTGCGCTGGTCGAAATGAAACTTGAGCTGAAGTTCCGGGCCCGGCTCCTGTTGGCGATGATGCTCCTCATCGTGGTGGTGACGGGCGCGACGGTTTACATCGCCGGGAACAATTTACGAGCGAATCAGGACCGTACCCTCGAGCGACAATTCCAAACTCAGGTGCGCTCGTTCATCGCCCTGCAAGAAGCGCGATCCAGCGCCATCGCAGAAAAATGCCGCGCCCTGTCACATTCAGTCCGGTTACGCGCAGCGTTAGAGGAGCACGATGTCGAGGATCTGTATCGCAACGCATTAAGCGAACTGCTGTCGGTGCTCGAATCGCCTGTCGCGAGCAACAATCAAGCGAGTCAAACCCTCGCTTCATTCTTCCGATTCTTTGATGCGCAAGGCGAATTGCTGGCCACACGCGAACCTGCCGCAGGCGGCGTTGGCGAGTCCTCTCTGGAAAACGCTCTGGTCGAAACCGGACGTGCCCTGACCGGCGTCAATGACCAAAGTATCGGTTTCATTGCAGTTGGAACAGGAGATCGACCGCAATCGTTGCGCGCAATCGTCGCCACGAAGATCCGCGATTGGAATGGCAGAAGTCTCGGTACGCTGGTTCTCGGTTTCTCGCCGAGCGAAATGCGTTCATCCAACGGATCGGCCGGCGGGGAAATCAAGAACGGTATATGGCTCGGGGATCGTTTCTACATTGAAGGACTTAGTGCGTCTGATCGACACATCATCGCGCACCATCTGAGTTTCGATGGAAAACAACAGCGGGCAGGCAACGTTGTTGTCGATCTTCAAAGCGGCCCGCACCTACTGTTCAACAAGGCGCTAAATCCCGAATCGGAACTGGCGCCGGCTTACGATGTTTGTCTCTATCCGCTTGCGGCGTCGCTGCGTGAAGCGGGGGTTTTGCGTTGGAAAATCATCGGGCTTGGCCTGGCAGTTCTAGGTGGCGGACTCGTCATCAGCCTGTTCGTCGCGCGGAATCTATCGAAGCCAGTCGACGAATTAGCGGCCACATCGGCCGAAAATTTTTCCCGCCGGAAAAAGGCAGAAGAGGATTTGCACGAAACAAATCGCGAACTCGAGAAAGCGTTGCGTGAGTTAAAAGCAACTCAAAAGCAGGTCATCCAACAAGAGCGGTTAAGCGCGCTCGGCCAAATGGCCGCAGGCGTCGCGCATGACTTTAATAATGCGTTGATGCCGATTCTCGGCTTCGCGGACGTTCTTCTTCGAAATGATGCACTCCTTTCAGACAAAGAAGAGGCCCGCCGCTGTTTGGAAATGCTCCGGACTTCGGCAAAGGACGCAGCCAACGTGGTCAGCCGGTTGCGGGAATTCTATCGGCCCGCTGAAGCCGACGAAGAGTTTCCAATTGTCGATCTTGCAAAGATTATCGAGCAGTCGGTCGCGCTGACCGAGCCGAAGTGGCGCGGACTCACTCAAGCGCGCGGCATCACCGTTTCAGTCGAAACCAAATTCGACGCGCGGCCAATAGTTGCCGGGGACGAATCGGCACTACGCGAAGTTTTAACTAATCTGCTCTTCAACGCGGTGGACGCGATGCCGGACGGTGGCCGGATTTCCATTCAAACCGGAGTCGAAAACGAACGGGCGGTCCTTCGGGTTAGCGATACCGGCACCGGTATGACTGAAACCGTGCGTCAGCGTTGTCTCGAACCGTTCTTTTCGACAAAAGGCGACCGCGGCACGGGACTCGGCCTCTCGATGGTGTACGGAATCATCGAACGCCATCGCGGCCAGCTCGATATCGACTCGGCCGTTGGCAAAGGAACGACCTTCATCATTCGCCTGCCCCTAGCTGAAGAGGCACCGGCAGCTGCGCCAACAAGTGAGGCCGCAAAAACAAGTTCGGCGCTCAACGTGCTCGTAGTAGACGACGAGCTGCGCAGCCGAGAAGTGCTCACCGCCTATCTGCGCACCGACAATCATGCTGTTGCAACCGCGTCGAACGGACGCGAAGCGCTCGAAAAATTCAAGCGCGGCCAATTCGACTTGGTGGTGATGGACCGGGCGATGCCGGAAATGAACGGCGAGCAGACCGCCCAATTCATCAAGAAGGTGAAAGGCGACGTGCCGATAATCTTGCTTACTGGCTTCAGTGGCGGTGTGGAGGCCAACAGCCCAGACGCGATCGACAAGGTGCTGCACAAGCCGATCACGCTTGAAACCTTGCGGCACACCATCAGCGAGATTGTTTATGCGCGCTAGGATCGAGATCGTCCGCGCCGTGGCGCTTTGCTCCCTCCTCGATATTTCCTCCGGGCATGCGCACGCCGACCTTCTCGATGATGTGAATCGGGCGCTGTCAATTCGTGATGAGAAACATCAGTTCCAACTGCAATTGACCGGCCTGATCGATTTTGAAGGGTACTTTATCGATCAAAGACCACCCGGACTCATCGACACCGATGACAGTTTTCTCTTTAATCCCCGGGTTCGACTGTTCGCGGATGCGCAACTCGGCACACATTTCTATTTCTTCACGCAGGTTCGACTGGATCGCGGCTTCGATCCGTCGGATCGCGGCGCTGACCTTCGATTAGACGAATATTTTCTCCGTTACGCGCCGTTCGATAACCCGCGCGTCGGCATCCAAGTCGGCAAGTTCGCCACCGTGGTCGGCAGCTGGGTGTTGCGACATGATTCCTGGCAAAATCCGTTTATCAACGCCCCGCTTCCCTACGAAAACATCACCACGCTTTCCGATTCGGAAGCTCCATTCTCTCGCCAGGATTTTGCAGGTCGCCGCTTCCAAACCACCGAGCAATACGACCGGATTCCGTTGATCTGGGGACCAAATTACACAGCGGGCGCCGCCATTCTCGGCACCATCGATCATTTTGACTACGCGTTTGAAATCAAAAACGCAGCGATTTCGTCCAGACCGGACTCGTGGCAACCGACCTCGACAGATTGGAGCAATCCGCATTTTGCCGGCCGGATTGGATTTCGACCTAACGAATCGTGGAATTTTGGCGCTTCCGGGAGCATCGGCCCGTACATGACGGATCGAGCGCTCCAGATGCACACCCTGCCGCCGGGCAAAGACATCGACAACTACAACCAATATCTTTTAGGCCAGGATGTCAGTTTCGCGTGGCGTCATTTTCAGCTTTGGGCGGAAGTGTTTGAAGCGCGATTCGAAGTTCCGACCGTCGGAGACGCAGACACCGTATCCTATTATTTAGAGGCGAGATACAAGATCACTCCCCAACTATTTGCCGCGACCAGGTGGAACCAACAATTCTACGCTACAGTTCCCGCTGGCGGCAGCCAGCAACCCTGGGGCAACGACATTTGGAGAGTCGATAGCGCCGTCGGTTATCGATTCACTAATTTCTTGCAGCTGAAAATTCAGTACAGCTTCAATCATCAAGATGCGCCTGTGCAACAAGGGGAACAGCTCGTCGCCGGTCAGGTGGCGATCAAGTTTTAGCTGCACCGCGCCCTATCCGCGCACCAACAAGAATCTAAAAATTAGTCCGAGTAAGCCGCTCGCGAGCACGACCGGGATGATGTCTACCTTGTA
>CAZFZG010000139.1:0-6236 GCA_964523205.1 uncultured Chthoniobacteraceae bacterium
GATGTCAGCCCGGTGAACAACCTTGCTTTCGGCATCGTCAATGCTCATAAGGAGCACTCAAGATGATCAGGGCGAATTGCCGGGAGCGATTCACCGCCGCTGATTTCGATTTCATCGTTCGCACCCTGGCTCGCTCGCCGGACGATCATGTCTCGATTGTCGATCTTTTGAGCGACGCCGACACTCGCGACGCAGTCCTGGATCATCCGCGGCTGGTTGACACCATTCTTTCCAATCCCGCTCACTTGCGGATTTCTTCGCAATTTTACTTTTACGTGCTGGCTCGGCACGTTTTGCAGCACGCTGGAATCGGCGATCGCAAGCTCTGCGATTACATTGGCTCGCTTTTGGAGACGTTTTCCCGCGCGAGTCAATTGCATCGGCCCGATAAAATCGAAAATCACGCGCACGAATACATCTCCGACATGCTTATTGCCCTTCAGCGGATGACCCGCGAGCAGGCCTTCCTCCTTCGTGCGCACATCGGAAACTATTCGCTGTTTGTGAGCGGTATTTTTCATGAGTCCGCGCAGCGACGGCATGGACGCGGTGGCCCGAACCTGAGGTTTTACGAAGAAGTCGGCCGGACCAATTACCAAATGGTCGCATCTCACGAAACAGCCAGGCGATGCGAGCTCAGTGATGTTTTCGAAAACCTGGCCGATCAATTCCGCGGCGTTCGCCTGGCGTTGAACGATCTCTCGGACCGGTTGCTTCATCTCGATGAAGACGCGCGGCCGGTGTTTGTTCCGTGAACGAGACGCTGTTTAGCCAGATTCAAAAGCTTCTCGAGCGAACCTACGCCCAAGTCGGCATCAATCTCGAAGATTGTCTGATCGACCGGCATCGTTGCGCGCAACTGTCAATTTTAGCCGGCAGGTCGGCCCGGGAATTGAGCGAGCTGGCGCGCACTTTTCTGCGCACCGCTAACGATCGTCTTTACGTTGGGATCTACTATTCGCGCTGGTTGATCGAACAACTGGAGCGACACGATCCGCGAGCCGGATTGAGCGAGCGCAACATCCGATCGCTGATTGCGTTTGTGGAAGAGATCAATCACGCGCTCCACGCCGCGCTTCAGTTCAAAGGCGGCGCCCGTGAGATCGGGTCGGAATATTTTGCTCGCAACCTCGAACTCCAGGCGCAGGTCGACACCTACTTAGTCTTGCTTTTGTTCGTCGCTTTCTTTCGAAAAACCCGGCGGGTCTCGCGAACCGACCGGCGCTGGCTGCGGTTCCATCTTTTCGAACGCCAATGCCCACATGCATTTCGCGATTGTAATTTGCGCGCCCGTTATTTGGAAACGACTGAGCTGGCGGCGAGCTATACCCATTACCTCGACACTTTGAACGGAATGCGGCGGCTCGATGAGATCCGCAGATTTCGATCGCTTGACTACTCAGAAAAGAAGATGCGGATTCTTGGGCTGCCGGCCGGCGAAATTTTGTCGCGTCGAGTGAATTTAATTTGCGAAAACCGAAACGCGGCCACTAAATACCGAGCGTGTTCAGTTTGACTTTGCTCGGCAGCGGCAGTGCCGGGAACAGCGCCTTGGTCGCGACCGATCATAGCAGGATCCTGATCGATGCTGGACTGAGCGCGCGCCAAATCGTTCTCCGCCTAGAGCAGTGTGGAGTGATCCCGGAGCAACTCGACGGCATCCTCCTTACCCATGAACATGGCGATCACGTTTGCGGCCTCGAAGTTCTTTGCCGCAAGTTTGACCTGCCGATTTACGCGAACTCACAAACCGCCGAGGCCGTTCGCTGTCCGGCAGCTGCCGGATTAGATCGACATCGGAACTGGCGAATCTTTCGCACGGGTGCCGAATTCAAGATTTGCGACGTCACCGTGCAAACGTTTCCAGTGCCGCACGACGCGGTCGATCCGGTTGGCTTCGCGTTTTACGCGGGGTCCAGCGGTCTAGGTTTCATCACCGATCTCGGTTACGCCACCAAAATGATTGTGGAGCGATTGCGCCAGGTTCACACGCTGGTGATCGAGACCAATCACGACGAAAAACTTTTGCAGAGCGACACTCATCGCCCCTGGCCCGTGAAACAACGAATCCAGTCGCGCCACGGACATCTTTCCAACAGCGCCGCCTCGAGCGTGATTGAAGAGCTCGTTCCGGGAAAGATCGATCGCATTGTGCTTGGACACCTTAGTCGCGATTGCAACACGCCGGAACTTGCCCTCCAAACCGCGCGCAACGCTCTCAGCCGGTCAGGCAAGGTCGACATCGACCTTTTTTGTGCCACTCAATCGGAGATCAGCCCGCGTTTCCGGATCGGCGAAACGATTGCTGGCGCATTCCAGCCGACTTTTGAGAATGCATTTTTCCCGGCAGCATGACTGCCCTGCCTGAATTGAAAGTCGGCTCTCAGAGTTCTTCCGGACCGACGACGAGATGAATGACGCCGCCGGGATCGGAAACAAAGAAGCCATTGAAATCTTCCCGTAGATTTTCCACTTCGTCGCGGCGTGCGACCCCGTGAACTTTTAAGAACGACGCGGCCGCTTCCGTGTCGTTGGTTTCAATTTCGAGCCAAATGTCGGGATGACTCAGGTTCGGGACTTTGTCGATCCACAGCCGATTCGGACCGAATTGAAAAATGCAGCCGTCAGCTTCCTCCTCGATCAACGGCAGACTGAGAGTGTCGCGATAAAACACAATTGTTTGCTCGTAAGTGTGCGCCGGACATTTGATCGCGATGTTGGCACCGCCGGAAAATTGTGGACCATCGAGTTTCGCAACCATGATGTCGATCTAAGCCGACGTTTCGTCGCGGTCAAAGATGCTCGAGCAACTTCTGCGCGACTGTTTTGGCTTTCTCCAATGCGACCGCGTCGTTGGCGAACCCGCTGACCCCAATGGTCAGAAACGCGCCGCCCTTGGCGACATAAAGCATCAGTACTCGTGAAGCGAATCCGCTGTCGCCGCCGGCGGTGGACATTTGGGCGGCGTCACCAACGCCGGAGACACTTTCCGTCGATCCGTTTGCCGCGGCTATCAATTGAAGCTCTTTGTCTGGGGCAATCGCGTTCGGTCCCGGCAATTGGAGGCGGATCACCAGCGATTTTGCGTGATGGACGCTGTAGTAATTACACTTCGAGTAATACCCGTCCGCGCCCTCGCCACTACGCGGGGTCGGATCTTTTACCGGTTCGCCCAGAATGTCGGCAGCCTCCTCTTTGGTGATGATTCGGGCGACATCCGGTCGTGCACCGGCTGCCACGGACGCATTCGTTAGGCTGGCGCCTACGACAAAGACGCCGATCAATTTCCGGATCAACATCATCAACCGCCGGCTGCGCCGGTGCCGCCGGGTTTGGTCATCGAAACCGGGTTCAGCACGCGGTCGAGTTCTTTTTCCGGCAAAATCTTTTTCTCTCGACAAAGTTCGCGGACTGTTTTCCCCGTCTGAACGCTCTCCTTTGCGATCTCCGCCGCGCGATCGTAACCGATCTTTGGGGCCAGCGCCGTTACCATTGCCATCGATAGTTCGACAAGTTCTTCGCAACGGGCCTTGTTCGCCTTGATTCCGGTAACGCATCTCTCGCAGAAAACGTCAACCACGTTGGCCAGGATCCGGATCGATTCGAGAAGATCGTGCGCCATCACCGGCATCATGACGTTGAGCTCGAAGTTGCCATTGGCCCCGGCCCAGGTCACCGCCGCGTCGTTCCCGAAAACTTGCGCGCACACCATCATCATCGCTTCGCACATTACGGGATTAACCTTGCCTGGCATGATGGAGCTGCCGGGTTGAGTCGCCGGCAATTGAATCTCGGCTATTCCACAACGCGGTCCGCTGCCTAACAAACGAATGTCGTTTGCGATCTTGAACAGGCTCGTTGCAACGGTCTTCAGCTGACCACTTGCTTCAACCGCCGCATCCTTGCCGCCTTGGGCTTCAAAGTGATTTTTCGCTTCATAAAACGCGATTCCAGTCCTTTGTTCGATATGACGCAGCATTTTCTTGGGAAGATCAACATGCCGGTTTAAACCGGTCCCGACGGCCGTTCCGCCCAGCGCCAGCTCGCGTAAAACCTCGAGCCCTTTTTCGGCCCGCTGTTTTCCGTAGGCGACCTGTTGGGCATAGCCAGAAAATTCCTGACCGAGCCGCACCGGCGTTGCGTCCATCAAATGTGTCCTGCCGATTTTGATAATGTCCCAGAACTCCTTCGTCTTCGCTTCGAAGGCGGTGTGCAATTTTTGCAACGCCGGCACCAAATGATTTTTCAATTGTTCCGCTGCGCTGATGTGGATCGCCGATGGAATCACGTCATTGCTCGATTGGCCCATGTTCACCTGGTCGTTCGGATGCACCAGCTCGCGCGATCCAATTTTTTTGCCGGCCAATTGGGCGCACCGGTTGGCAATGACTTCGTTCGCGTTGGTGTTCGTGCTCGTGCCGGAACCAGTTTGAAAAATGTCGAGTGGGAAATGCACATCCAATTTGCCCTCGATCACTTCTTCAGCGGCCTGCACAATCAGGGCGGCCCGTTCGGCATCGAGCAAACCGAGGTCGTGATTGGCCTGGGCCGCTGCCCACTTGATTATGCCGAGCGCGCGAATGAATGGCCGGGAAAAACGATAACCGCTGATCGGAAAATTCAGCACCGCCCGCTGAGTGGAGGCACCGTAAAGGGCCGACTCAGGGAGCGACATCTCTCCCATCGAATCTTTTTCCATCCGCATCCCCCCGCTGGCCATTCGTTATTTGCGAAAGCTCGAGGTTTCCGCCGCGACCGCCGTTTCGCCGTTCGGCCCGTTTCCTCTCTCGAAGACGGTGATGAACATTGGCGGAATATTTTGCAGGAAATATTCAGACTCCGCGTACTCGAAAATTTTGGCGTGCTGTTTTAATTCGTTGGTCACCTGATAAATGATGAAGCGGCCGCTGGGCGCGAGGGCGTCGTGCGTTTGTTGGAGAAGCGCCCGTTTCTTGTCGATCTGTAGAATGCTGAACGGGATCCCAGAAACGATGTAATCGCACGGACCGATACCGCGGCGATGCAGTTCCGACTGGAGATGGGCAGCGTTGTCGTTAATTACGTGGACGCGCGAGTCGTCGCTGAATTGACGACGCAAGTCGCGGGAGAAAGCAGGATCGATTTCAAAAAGCAGCAACTCGCAATCGGGTCGCATCCGCCGCGCGATCTCGCGCGAGTGCACGCCTTCGCCCGGTCCGTATTCGGCGATCACTCGGGCACGGTCGAAATCGATTTTATCGGCCACGCGTTCGACCAGCGCCTTGGAGCTCGGGACAATCGAAGCGATTTGAAACGGACGTTTCAGGAATCGCTTGAAGAAAAGGGCACTCATCGAAAATCGAATAGTCACCCTCTGGCCGGGCATTGTCCAGTCGCGAGTGCCGGGCCTAGCGGGCCCCCGAACCCCCGTGGGGGCCGCGATTTAGGGCGAAAAACTCGTTAGGGACCAAAGAAAGGATTGACATCGATTCTAGAATTTATAATGATCTAGCCCGCGAAATGTCTTGCCCATTTTCCCGCGAATTGGTGATTTTTCCCACATGCACAACCTCCTAACGGTTAAGGAAACGGCCAAATACCTCCGAATCCCGTTGCCGACCGTTTATTACCTTGTCCAGCGCGGTCAGCTTCCGGCCATTCAGATCGGCGGTCGCTGGCGGATCAAGAAGTCCTCCCTCGATAAAGATATTTTGAAAGAGGACAAATCCGGTCAGCCCACCGTCCTTGTGGTCGATGATGACGAAAGCCTCCAAAATCTTTTCAAACTGTTCCTCCGCAAGATCGGTTTCAGCCGGGTAGTGGTCGGCACGGTCAAGGAAGCGTTGGCCGCGCTCGAGAAACAAAAGTTCGATCTCGTGTTCCTCGATCTCAAATTACCGGACGGCCCGGCCGACGATGTTTACGACGCCATCAAGCAAGATCAGCCTGAATGCTCGATCATTATTATTACCGGTTATCCGGATAGCGCGATGCTCGACCGAATCCTGTCCAAAGGGCCGATCACCGTTTTGAAGAAACCGCTCAAGGTCGAACAATTGAAGGAAACCGTTCGGATCCTCGGCCACAAAGAAGCGGTTAAGCTAGCCGCCTAGCAGCGCAAGATCGACATCTTGCTCTTGACTCGTCACTTATCACTCGTCACTTGTCACTCCTCTTGGAATGCGCGGTTAGCTCAGTGGTAGAGCACTACCTTGACACGGTAGGGGTCAGAGGTTCGAACCCTCTATCGCGCACCA